>JASJDA010000051.1 GCA_030065755.1 Prochloraceae cyanobacterium
ATTGTATCTAAAAGTTGACACATCGATTCAACTTTTAGATTTAATATTTTTTTTCTCCGATACCTTGCTTGTTCTGTATACTCGACGAAGTTTTGAGAATGAAGTTTTTTTGGATTCCTCCTCTGGTAGCAATTGGGAGCGATCGTACTCAATTAGATCTTCTAGTTGACAGTCGAGAGCGCGGCACAACCGAATTAATCTTTCGATCCATTCTATGCCGCTTCTGCCTTTCTCCCAGTTAGCTATGGTAGTCTCTGTGACTCCTACTATTCTCGATAACTCTAATTGCGTAATTCCAGTCTTTTCTCGTAGTCTAGCAATTGTAGATCGCGGTTGTTCCCTTTTCATAGTCTTTTTGTTTTTCGGTTCTCTTGTTTTTATCACTTAGCTGCGTTCGAATCGAGAAAACTTCCCCCCATAAAAGTCAAAAATTCAGCTGCGCTACAGGATATTTTACATCCAGGAGCTTTTACCCACCAACCTTGGGTGTCTTGCGGGGATCGCCACAATTGAAGGTGTTCTACTGGTGGATCGGCATAAAAACTATCTTCTCCTGCACCAAGAAGTGCCGAACTTTGGTGGGTGAAATAATCGTGAGAAAGACGATGAATAGGAAAATTGCCCCAAAGAGGAACTCCCCAACCATCCAAAGCAAAAAAAGCTTTAACTTTACCCGATTTATTTTCCCAGGCGATCGCCGCCATTATCGCTCCAACTACTCCAGCACTAAAACTAATAAATATCACGGGTTCGGCTTGTTGTGGATTTCCTTGATGTTTTTCTAAAAATTTAACTATGTCACTGGCAGATAGTGGAGAATAATCGGAAGCAGGAAAAATGAGCAAATTACTGCTAAAGTCCCGATCGTCTGTCGATCGCAAGCCTCGTACAAAACTTTTCGTTAGTTGAGAAGAATGGAATCCAGGACAAATCAAGACAGACACGATCGAGCAATTAATAAGGATTTACAAGTATTATAAGAGGATGAAAAATTTAGCAAACATCGATCGCAAAAACATAATATCCGATTTAATTCGGCGCTATAAAAATCGCGTAGATTATTTAGCTATTAGAGTAGAAGAATCTGAAGGGACTAGCATTCTACTGCGAGGCGATCGCATTGAAACCCTCAGCGAAGGAATTGCTTTAGGGGGACAGGTAAGAGCTTGTTATAAAGGAGGTTGGGGTTTTGCTAGTTTTAACGAACTCTCTACCTTAGCCGATCGAGTAGAAGAAGCCGTCTCTGCTGCTAGAATTATCGGGGACGAAGAAACATTACTAGCCCCTGTCGAACCAGTACAGGACACTTGTCAATTACCATTGAGTGGATCGGATCCGCGAACAATATCCCTAGCAGATAAAAAACAATTGTGCGATCGCTACAATCAAATTCTCTGCAGCTACAGTGATAAAATCGCCACCACGTCAGTCCGCTATGGGGATAGTACCCAGCGCATTCTTTTAGCTACTTCAGAAGGAACATCGATCGAACAATCTTGGGTAGATATGGAAATGCGCTTCTCTGCTACTGCTAGAAATGGAGAAACCGTACAAACGGGAAGAGAAACTAATGGTTCTCGCAAAGCTTATGAAGACCTCACCGACCTAGACGAACAGGTGCTGGGTGCTGCTAAACGTGCCGTAGATGCCCTATTTTTGCACCCCGTTAAAGGCAATACCTACACTGTGGTAATAGACCCCATTCTGACAGGTTTATTCGTTCACGAGGCTTTCGGACACCTCTCAGAAGCAGATATGCTTTATGAAAATCCCGACTTATTGGAACTAATGAGTATGGGGAAAAGATTTGGCTGTAAAGAATTACAAATCTTTGACGGTGCGAAACCCCAAGGACATCGAGGTAGTTATTTTTACGATGACGAAGGGACTCCGGCTACTACTACTCAATTAATAGAAGATGGAGTATTGGTGGGAAGATTGCACTCGCGAGAAACTGCTGGCAAATTAGGAGAAAAACCTACAGGAAATGCTCGCTGTCTTAACTACCACTATCCACCTATTGTACGCATGACTAATACTTGGATTGGAAGGGGAACTACTCCAGTAAAAGATTTATTTGCGGGGATAAAAACAGGAGTTTATGCTCGTAATTGGTCTGGGGGAATGACTAATGGAGAAATGTTTACTTTCAGTGCGGGTGAAGCGTGGATGATTCGCAATGGTAAATTGGCAGAACAGATAAGAGATGTAACTCTTTCAGGGAACGTATTTAAAACTTTGGCTAATATTGAAGCGATCGGAGATGATTTTTATTGGGATGAATCTGGCGGTTGCGGGAAAGGAGGACAAAGTGGTTTACCTGTAGGTTGTGGGGGACCCAGTCTGAGAATAGGCGATGTAGTTGTGGGAGGTGAGGCTGTTTAGAAGGAAACTGCTTAGGGATTGTATTAGGAGATCGGGCGATCGAGAATTTCAGTAGGATTTAATTACTCGATCGTCTTCGACTTAGACGACTGCATTTCTTCAATTTCAAGCCAACTGACTACTGCTGCAGCGATCGGTACGGAGAGAAATATACCCCATAGATGAGCAACCTTTGCACCTATCATGACAGCAAAAAATACGACTACGGGGTTGAGATTAACTGCACTTTGCATGATGCGAGGTGCAACTAAATTATCTTGTATTTGTTGCAAAATAAGAGAGGAAACTATGACTTTAATTCCAGTTATCCAGCCACTTTGAACTAAAGTGAGCAAACTTATTGTTAGTATGCCTAAGGCAGCTCCTGGTCCAGGAATTGCATAGAAAAATGTCATAATAAGAGACAAAGTTAAGGTAAAAGGTATCTTCAAAATTAAAAAAACTATAAAAATAGCAAGACCCAATAGTAAAGAAATGATCACTTGGGCTCGAAAAAAACCGAGGAAACTTTGCTGAATGACACTTGAAAACCTGAGCCTTTGACGAACGGGAACTATTTTAATAATTAATAACCAAAGCTTTTCGCCATCAATTAGCATAAAAAATGAAATTACTAAAATAATAATAAAACTAATAAAAGTATTAGGTAGTGAAGACAAACCAGTAATAAAAAAACTAATACTAGATGTCATAGTATTTTTTAGTGTTTCCTCTAAAAGAGTCAGATCTATAATAATATTTCTCTGTGCTAAAAATGTTACTAACCGATCGAGGGGGCTGTCTGCAGAGTTTAAAGTATCGCTAATCAGAATAATCAATTGCTCTAACTGAGTTAAAACAGATAAGCCTAAGATAATTACCGAACTAATAATTATTACTAAAGTGACAACGATGACAATACCAAGAGCAAAACCACGACCCAAAAACTTCTCTAGGTAACGGACGGGATAATTGAGCAAGAAGGCTAAAATAGCAGCAAAAGAAAAAATGAAAAAGATATTCTCGAAATATTCAATAATTGCAAGTATTGCCCAGCCAGAGGCAAAAAAAAGCAAGAAACGTACTAGCGCATTGGTACTGATTTGATTCCAAAATGAATCTTTATTAGGATCTCTAGGATGGTTATTCATTAATTTAACGACTATAGGATCTTTGTTGAATTAGAATTTTCCCCCAGTTGTTGTCATTAATTCGAGACAAAACTCAGCTTTCTCGCTTGCAATAAGCCTCTATCATACCTTTCCTTACCCCATTCATAGACTAAAATAACCAATAAATAAAAAAAGGAGCAATAGGCACTGGGAAATAAATCTCAAATTATTCAATCTCATATATATCTCAAATTCAAAAGTATTTAAATCTTCGATCGACGGTATCCTAGCATAGTGAAATAATTAGAGTAAGGGGTGTCAGGAGCGGTGTTAGACCTCAAACAAATACGAGAAAATCCAACAGCTATCCAAGAACAACTAAATCGACGCAGTGCAGATCGATACGATATCAGTCCGATTTTAGAACTCGATCGCCAGCAAAGGGAATTAGAATCTATTCGTACCCAATTGCAAACTCGCAGCAACGAAATTGGAAAAGAGATCGGTCAAAAGATCAAAGGCGGTAGCGATCCTAAAGGCTCTGAAATTCAAGCCTTGAAAGCAGAAGGAAATGAAATTAAAACTAAACTAAGCGAATTTGAACCCCAGGAAAAAGAAATAAAATCAAAAATTGAATCCCTTTTATTACAATTTCCTAACTTACCCAGCGAATCAACCCCGATCGGGAATAGTGAAGAAGAAAACATAGAAATTCGTCGTTGGGGAGAGGAATACTTACCGAAAAATCCTAATATTCTCCCTCACTGGGAAATTGGAGAAAAATTAGGCATATTTGACTTCGAGAGAGCGGTCAAAGTGGCTCGCAGCCGATTTGTGAGCCTAGTGGGGGCTGGTGCAGCTTTAGAAAGGGCATTAATTACTTTTATGCTCGATCGACAAATAGAAGCTGGATACACCGAAGTAATTCCCCCCATACTCGTCAATACCCAAACTCTCACAGGAACGGGTCAATTACCCAAATTTGCCGAAGAAAGCTTCAAATGTCAAGAAGACGACCTCTGGCTAATTCCTACGGCTGAAGTTCCCCTCACCAATTTATACCGCGAAGAAATCCTCGAAGCCTCCTCACTTCCCATCAAACACTGCGCTTATACTCCCTGTTTTCGCAGAGAAGCAGGAAGCTATGGGAAAGACACGCGGGGAATAATTCGTTTGCACCAATTTAATAAAGTGGAGTTAGTCAAAATAGTGCATCCCGATACTTCCGAGGAGGAACATCAGTCTTTAGTCAAGGATGCAGAAGCAATATTGCAAGCCTTAAAATTACCCTATCGAGTAATAGAACTTTGTACCGGAGATATAGGCTTTAGTGCAGCAAAATGCTATGACATAGAAGTGTGGCTGCCTTCTTCTGGCAAATATCGGGAAATTTCAAGCTGTTCCAATTGTAAAGACTTCCAAGGGCGAAGGGCTAGTATTCGTTTCAAGGAAGCTGGGAAGAAAGGAACTAAATTAGTGCATACCCTTAACGGCTCCGGACTAGCTGTAGGTCGTACCATGTCAGCCATTCTCGAAAATTATCAACAAGAGGATGGAACAGTAAAAATTCCAGAGGTGTTGCAGCAGTATATGGGAAGGGAAGTGTTGTAAGCAAAAATAATCGATTTTGGCGAGACAATCTGGGAAAATTAATGACAGTTGCTGGTGGCTGCCAGATTAACAGTTGTTAGTGAACAGTTACCAGTTATCAGTTGTGAGTTAGATCGAAAGTCCCCTACCTCTATAGGTAGAATGTCTCTCTCTTGGTTTAAATCCATGAGGGAGACCTCATAAGTGATAACTATTAACTGTTTTAATAACGATCGCGATCGTCAATAGCACCATACTGTCAATTCTTTTCTGAAGAAACAGATTGCCAAACTTGTTTGGCAAAAATAGTTTACAGAGTTATTTCCTTAGTTGTTATTAAATCTAGATTATTGTGTCAATAGATGAAATTTACATGAGAGAAAGTATCTACGCACTGACTGAAAACCTCAGTCGTACTATAGTTGGCAAAACCGATGCAATTCGCCTGGTGTTAGTAGCACTGTTGAGTGGGGGTCACGCGCTTCTCGAAGACGTGCCAGGAGTAGGTAAAACTCTCCTCGCTAAATCTCTTGCTCGCTCGATCGACGGCAAATTTCAGCGCATTCAATGCACTCCGGACTTATTACCGACGGATATCACTGGGACTAATATTTGGAATCCTAGCACGAGAGAATTTGAATTTATGGCAGGTCCTACTTTCGCCAACATTTTGCTAGCAGACGAAATTAATCGAGCAACTCCGCGCACCCAGTCCGCTTTACTGGAAGTGATGGAAGAAAAACAAGTTACAGTTGACGGACAAGCCCGTCCAGTCCCCAAACCATTTTTTGTTATTGCGACGCAAAACCCCGTAGACTCCCAGGGAACTTTTCCCTTACCAGAAGCGCAAATGGATCGGTTCACTCTTTCTTTTAGTATGGGCTACCCCAGCGAAGAAGAAGAACTTCTGATGTTACAAAAGCAACTCAATAAAACTAGCACCGACCAACTACAGCCTTGTATTACTCTAGAAGAAGTGGAACAATTGCAGCGTCTTGCCAGTCAGATTAAGGTGGCAACTGAACTTCAGCAATATATGCTTGCTTTAGTGCGATCGTCTAGAGAAGACGAAGAAATTACCCTGGGAATTAGCCCGCGAGGGACTGTAGCCCTGCAGCGAGCAACTCAGGCATTAGCTTTTTTGGAAGAGAGAGACTATGCTATTCCCGATGACGTGAAATATCTCGCACCTCACGTGCTTTCTCACCGTTTGATTCCAGCGGCAGGACGGAAAGCTAAGACTATTGTAGAAAGGCTGTTGCGCTCAGTTGCAGTAGAAAAATTTGTTAGCTAACATCGATCGAGAAGAAGTCCCCAACCACAATCAGAGATTGTGGTTGGGGATTAGGGTTATTGCTGAATATCACCATAATTAAAATGAAATTGTTCTGGATTAAGAGGAGCAACAGCAACACTAAGTCCATCGAATACTACAGTATCTGTATCCTTGACCCGCTCTGGAATGACAGCATTGTCTTCAAAGTCGCGGGCTCTGGCAACACCACTAATTCCAGCAGTGTTGTATAGGGCTTGTATACCAGCATCAATGTCATCTTAGCGCAATAAGACTAAATACCTTCCTGTTGTTTCTGGCTGACCAATAGGCGGGTTAGAGTTACTCACGTTGAATATCTCCTATTTTTATTTCTGAATTCATCTACAGATCCCCTTTCAATGATTCCAGATTTATTTTTGACAAGGTTTACAAACTGTAATATATGTCTTAAGCTGTAATGATATTAAAAGCTACAAAGTCAAGTAGTAGGTAAGTTGTCCTATGTCTAAGGTAAGACTATTAGTCTCGGTCAAAGACGAACACCTCGATAGGATTCTTGAAGTAGCTCAAGGTTTAGAGTCTGCTGGGATGAAAATCGAACAAGTTATGGACAAACTGGGAGTTATAATAGGTTCTTGCGAGTCTGAGAAAGTAGAAGATCTTTACCAAGTTGAAGGCGCTTCAAATGTTGAAAGGGAGCGAGAATATCAATTAGCACCACCAGATTCAGATATTCAATAGAGGATTTAACAGGCAACTAGCAACGGTTCTGTTGCAACAACTATTCCCTATTGTGAGATTTTGTTGCCCCGACTATAATCTTTGATTTAGTCGAGGAGAATGTATATGTTAAAGAAAGTGCGACTGTTTGACGATCGAGGAAAAAAGCAAAAATTATTGACCACTAAGCTGTTACCCAGTAAGAGATACTCGATCGTTTTGTTATTTTTAATAGTTTTATGGAGCATTACTTGGGGATGGACTGCGACCCTAGCAGTCGATCGCCCCTTAAATATTAAATCTGTAGATCCCTTAGATAAGAGCGATCGACTGGGTCAAGAATTATACGTCGAAAATTGTTCTAGCTGCCACATTGCACTTCCTCCAGAGGTTTTACCGACAGAAACCTGGCGCGAGATTTTAGAAAAACCAGAAAAACACTATGGCACAACAACACCACAAATATTGGGCCCAGAAAGGCTATTAGTCTGGAAGTATCTCCGTAGCTTCTCTCGAGCTTTAGCCACTGACGAACCCAAACCCACATATGTAGAACAATCTCGCTATTTTAAGGCTCTTCACCCTCAAATAAACTTACCAAAACCTGTCAAGGTTCAAAACTGTGTTAGCTGCCATCCTGGGGTTAGTAAATTCGACTATCGTACTCTAACTCCTGAATGGGAAAATTCTCAATGAGGTCAATAAGAAAAAAAGTGGGCAATAATGCCCACCTTAGTTTTTGTTAGCGGTCTACCGACCCCATAATTACATCGACACTACCGAGAATAGGCATAATGTCGGCAACTTTTACCCCCTTAAGAATCTCAGGTAAAATTTGCAGGTTATTAAAATCAGCGGCGCGGATTTTCCAGCGCCAGGGGAAGACGTTGTCATTGCCAACGATAAAGATACCCAATTCTCCTTTACCGCTTTCTAGACGGACGTAATGCTCGCCAGAAGGGATTTTAAAGGTGGGAGCAACCTTTTTAGCAACATACTGATAATCAAAGCCATTCCACTCTGATTTTTTGCCTTCCAGCATCCGCTTAGCTTCTAAGTTCTCGTAAGGACCGCCTGGAATTCCTTTGAGTGCCTGACGAATAATTTTAACAGACTCTCGCATTTCCCGAATGCGTACTAGATAGCGGGCAAAACAGTCGCCAGCAGTTTCCCAATGGACTTCCCAGTCGAAGTCGTCGTAGCATTCGTAGTGGTCAACTTTACGCAAGTCCCACTTCACCCCAGAACCGCGTAACATTGGGCCTGAAAGACCCCAATTAATAGCATCTTCGCGGCTGATGATACCTACTCCTTCGACTCGACGACGGAAAATAGGGTTGTTGGTAATTAATTTTTCGTATTCATCTACTTTGGGGTCGAAGTGATCGCAGAAGTCTTCGCACTTGTCTATCCAACCATAGGATAGATCTACTGATACTCCGCCAATACGGAAATAGTTATTATTAATTAACCGACTCCCAGAGGCAGCTTCCCACAGGTCATAAATCATCTCCCGTTCGCGGAAAATGTAGAAAAAGGGAGTCTGCGCGCCTACGTCAGCTAGAAATGGGCCAAGCCACAATAGGTGGTTAGCAATGCGATTTAACTCGAGCATAATAACGCGGATGTATTGAGCGCGTTTTGGCACTTCAATATCCGCTAATTGTTCTGGCGCATTAACGGTAATTGCCTCATTGAACATCCCTGCAGCATAGTCCCAGCGACTGACGTAGGGGACGTACATAACATTGGTACGGTTTTCGGCAATTTTTTCCATCCCTCGGTGAAGATAACCGATGACGGGTTCGCAGTCGATTACGTCTTCTCCATCAAGAGTTACAATCAGACGCAAAACCCCGTGCATCGAGGGATGGTGAGGCCCCATGTTGAGAACCATGGGTTCGGTTCTAGTTTCTATCTTTGCCATAAATTAGCAATTATTCCCTGTTGGAAGATTTCACTGGTGCATTGATTTTTTTGGCCGATCGTGTCTTAGAATTCTCTAAGTAGCCAGAAATATTACACTACAGCTTAACTATATGTTTACTTTTGTGTCGGGTAGGTCGGGAACATTACTGTTCCTTTCCCCCCTCAGAACCGTGCGTGCTAGTTTCCAGGCACACGGCTCAAGCAAAATCACTTCTTTTGGTAGTGTGTTTTATGGTGACAGTATTGGTGTAGCCATGTGAGGTTATTTACCTCGTCCTTTCCACCCTCACACTTGGGTTTTATATGGTGTAGGTGTAGTGGTTCATCATTGAATATAGACTCACCACAGACAGGGCATTTATAGTTCTGTTTTCTGGCTACTCTCTCTCGGATACTACCTAGTCTTTTGGCTTCTGATTGATTACATTTCTTGTTTCTTTTTTCCCAGTATTCTTTAAGTTTTGGGTCATCAGGCGAGTGCCTTTGTTTAACAATTGCGTGTCTTTCAATCTTTATCCAACTAAACTTGATTGCGTATACTCCTGTTTCTTTGTCTCCAAAGACCCATTTGTCGTTCCTTGAGAGATTTAGTTTTCCCCAGTATCGCTGTTTCATCCATTTTTTATTTTTGTTAGGATGTTTTCGCTTGGCATATCTGACCTGTCTTTTGTAGAGGTAATCGTCTAATTCTCTAAATGCCATTGAGGTTACAACTTTATTTAAATAATTAGCTTTTCCTCTGATGACAGGGTTTAGGGTTGTTACTAGCCTTCTGACTGGGTTTCCTATTTGATTTAGGAATATTTCTCGTAAATCTCTTTTGGTTTTCTTTAGGAATTCTTTACTCGGTTTTATGAGTAACTTGTAGCCAGTTTTTGTGTTATTAACCTTGTAATGCCTTATGTTAAACCCTAAAAAGTCGAAACCATCTGTAAGATGTTTTATTCTGGTTTTTTCAGGAGATAATTGTAGACCTCTAGTTTTAAGCCAGTTGTTTATTTCAACTTGGGCAATTTCTGCATCTTCTTTGGTTTCACACATACAAATGAAATCATCTGCATATCTGACTAGTATTCTTTTTCCTATAGAATTTCCGTGGGAATTGTACTTTACTCCTATTGCTTTCTCCATGCCGTGGAGCGCTATATTGGCAAGTAGCGGACTTATGATGCCACCTTGTGGTGTTCCTGTTTCTTGGTTCTGGTAGACGTTTTTATGAACGTATCCAGCTTTTAACCATAGATTTATTAATTTTCGTCCAGGAAAATTTCCTATGACTTCCATTAATTTATCCTGGTTTATGTTGTCGAAACACCCTTTTATATCAGCGTCTAATATCCATTTCTTGGTATTATTAGGTCGTGCTGATAGGTATATTTTCCCAATTGCATCATGAGTGCTTCTACCTGGGCGGAACCCATAGCTAGTGCCTTCAAATTGTGCTTCCCAGCATGGTTCTAGAGCGTTTTTGACGATTGCTTGTAAGCATCTGTCTTTTATTGTTGGTATTCCCAGTGGACGCTTTTTTCCATTTGGTTTAGGTATGTATACACGTTTGACGGGTTTTGGTTTCCAGCTCTGGTTTTTAATTAGGTCTTCAACCATTTTTCCTCTAACTTGAGGGGTTTTTGCTAGAACCTTGTCCACTCCTGCTGTTTTGCGTCCTTTATTCTCTTGAGTGACTCTCCTAACGGATAGAGTCACGTTTGAGTAACTCCGTAGCAATAACTTTTGCAGGTTGCGAACTTTGCGCCAGTTACCTTCAGAAGTTGCCTTATAAATTCTTCGTCTCAGTCCCCTAACTATTCGATTGGATTTTCTCCAGTCTATGGAGTGCCATTCGGTAGTCCTTTCGGTTACGTTTGCAGTATTTTGCATCTTAACTTTTCCCTTCAAGTTCGGTTCTTTTACTCCGTAATTAAGGCTAGATTTCACCTGCTCAAGTCAGCACCCTTTCGGGTTGGGTATTTCCCTATCCACCCAGTTATAGAATTACTTCCTTTCCTGTTCCCTTTCGGGTAGTGGCGTTCGCTTTTTAAGCATCCTCTCTCCCCTTGGGAGTTCTGCTTTCCTTGCGGTTAGCTTACTTAAGGGTTCGACCGTTTCCTTAAGACCCAGTGGGAGTTATCCCGTTTCACACTTTCGAGATGTGACACCTTTAGTTTCCTGCTATACTCCTGTTAATTCGGGGGGGTCAGTAGCCTCTGAAACTATAGTGAAGATAGTTTCATGTATTTTACTTGTCAAAACGAACAAGTTTTTACCCTTCCCTATCACCCTTTAATCATCGTGGGTGATTCGAGTATATAGAAGCCTCAACACAGGTTCACTTACGTTAAACATTGGTGTCTTACCCTAGCCTGATATATTGATAGATGATTTATCAAATATCTGACACTTAACCTTCTAGCTGTGAAACCACATCGTTACCAATGTTGCTCCTTCAGGCGGGTACAGTCTTGGCTACTAGACTGGAGTCTTTCTTAGGGACTCACTCAAAGAGTGCGACCTCGGTTCGCACTTCACTTCTACAATTATATAAACTTAAGTATTTTCAGTCTGCATAGATTCGGTTTTTATTTCTCGAGCGATCGACTCTGGGACTTGGCTTAGTACTAATTCCTAAGCCCGTGGAATACCGTCCGCGAAAGCGCGATCGCCCACTTGTTGGCAAATTTTCAACCCATATTTCGATCGCTGCTATGTTATCAAATTTTTTTCGCGGTTTCTCAATTAATTCTCGCTGTTTGAGTCTAATTGTTACTCTATCTTGTGCATTAACCCTACCAGGTTGTAGCTTAAGTCAGCTTAGAGCCCAGCCATCTTCAAAGTCTCAATTAGTTTTAGCCATTCCTAACAACCCCGATACTTTCAACTATGGGATGGTTCGATCGCCCTACAATGTTATTCTCTACATCTACACTGGATTGCTCGAGCAAAATCGCTTTACGTTGGAGTTAGAACCTGCATTAGCTGAGTCTTGGTCTGTTTCTCCCGACAAGCGACGCATAACCTTCACTCTAAGAGAAAATTTAAAGTGGTCGGACGGGGAACCTCTAACGGTTGATGACGTGATTTTTACCTATAGAGACATTTATCTCAACAAAAAAATTCCCACCATCTTCAGAAAAAATCTGATAGTTGACACCAAAGGAAGTTTACCGTCAGTAAAAAAATTAGATTCTCGAACAGTTGAATTTACTAGCCCCGAACCCTTTTCTCCACTGTTGATATATGTTGCCAGGTTGCCAATTTTGCCAGCTCATGCATTGCGATCTTCAACCTCCACTACTGATGCTAATGGCAATCTCAAGTTTCTTTCTACTTGGACAACCGAGACCAATCCGAAAAAAATTATTTCTAATGGTCCTTACCGTCTGGTCAGCTACACTCCTTCTGAGAGAGTAGTATTGGAGAAAAATCCTTACTATTGGCGCAAAGACGATCTGGGGAAGCAAATGCCTTATATCGACAAAGTTGTCGTACAAATTATCTCTTCTAATGACAACCAATTGCTCAGATTTCGTTCTGGAGAATTAGATAGCATAAGAGTCCCAGTTGAGGCATTTGAGTTGCTCAAAAGACAAGAAAAGCAAGGGAACTATACACTTCACAATAGAGGGACAACTGCGGGAATTTGGTTTTTAGGTTTTAATCTCAATCGAGGTAGCAATTCTCAAGGGAAAGCTTTTGTCAATCCCATTAAATCTCGTTGGTTTAATACTTTAGCTTTTAGGCAAGCGATCGCCTATGCTATCGATAGAGAAAGTATGAAAAATAATATTTATCGAGGACTCGGAGAATTACAGTACTCTCCTCTTAGCGATCGCAGTGTTTACTATTTATCTCCAGAAGCTGGTTTAAAGGTTTACAATTACAATCCTCAAAAGGCTAAACAGCTATTACTCAAAGCAGGTTTTAATTACAATTCCAAAGGCGAACTATTAGACTGGGATGGAAATAGAGTCGAGTTTAATGTTTTAGTAAAATCTGAAGAAAAGTCTCGAATAGATATGGCAGTTGCTGTTCAACAAGACTTGAGTAAAATTGGCATCAAAACTAATTTGCAGGTACTCAGTTTTAACACCGTACTGGTCAAGCTTCTCAGAAGTCGAGATTGGGATTCTTACGTAGGTTCATTTGATGGAGGTGCGCTCGAACCTCACGATATATTTGGGTTTTGGAGTTATAAAGGTTCATTTCATCTTTTCAATCAAGGAAAGCAGGGAAAAGAAAAAGAAATTGCAGGTTGGGAAGTATCTGAATGGGAGCAAAAAATTGATAAACTTTTCCTAAGTGGCGCTCAAAAATTTACCGATCGCGATCGTCAGAATTTTTATAGAGAATTTCAACAAATTGTTGTCGAACAAGTACCTGTAATTTTCTTGGTCAATCCTTTGAAAGTCGAAGCAGTTCGGAATCGAGTTGGTAATGTAAAATTTTCTGCTGTTGGACTGGGATTATTTTCGAGTATGGAAGAGCTAAAAATTAAAGACAAGCAAGCAATAAACAAAAAAGGCGAAGGAAATTAGGGCACGATAATCTCAATTTCAACTCTCTTTACTCCGGTTTTCGATCGCTGGTATGAGTCCTTTAGATATCGCTAAAGAAGAATCGATACCATTGTTAGACAAGCAAAAAAGGGATTATTTTCTCTCCTGTGAAATTTGTAGATTGCCTCTTAACTAAGATTAGGTAATGTTTCTAGTTAAGTCTTTGCAACAACAAGGCGAGAAACCAACCATTAACTGTTGGTAACTCCTTGAGGCTCAGGCAATCTAAAAAATTCAAAAAAATATAGAGTTGCAAAAAATCTAATTCTGACAAATTTCAAAGGTATCTTTCTGAGCTTGTAAGTCTTTTTTGCTTTCGTTTGGAGAATTAATGAATTGTCCTAGTGAATTAGAACTCATATGCAAATTGTTAGTAGATCGGGAAACTCGTGCTTGCAAACTAGGATCTATCTCTTGTTGAGCTGTCATACAGACTCCGAAATCATGAGAAAATTCACCCAACAGCTCTAAACTATCGCTTTCTGCTAAGCTTGGATTTAACTTGTTGTTGGAATTAGTAGAAGCTCCAAACAAAAATGAAGAAAAACCAAAAGTCAAGACAAGGGCCGCACCAGATAAAACTGTGTATTTTACTATAGATTGTTTGTTCATTCTTTTTATTGTCCGAAAAATTAAATTGGGATTGGGATAGGGTTGTTGAAAGAGGCCGTTTAGTCTTGAAACAAGTTAGAAGCTTCTTATTGTTGTGTTTTGAGTAACAACAATTTGATTTTAGCGGTATTTACTTAGTCCTTGTGCGATCGGTGTCAAAGAAAACACCGATCGATATTGGGGTAAATACTGAGTCAAACAAAATCTTCTCTCTGACTACACAAATAACATTAAGTACTTTTTCGAGACTTAACGTTACTACCACTAGTTTAATACTAATGTTAATAAAAAGTAGTATTTTTTAATATTGTCTTTAAAAAACGATCCAATTGGGATCTCTTCGTACGAGAAAACACTTAGACGATAAGCCCGATCGTATATGTAGTTAATATAAAGTAATTACTCAAAAACCCTTGAATTATAAAATGTCAAAACAAGAGTATCTCGAACTACTCAATCAAGGTGTAGAGGTATGGAATAAGTGGAAAGTTCGCGATCGCGAGCTAAAAATAGATCTCAGCGGAGTGAATCTTTTTAGAGCCAATCTCACAAATGCCAATTTAGAAGGGGTAAACCTTAGTGGTGCCGACCTCAGCAGAGCTAATCTCAAAAAAGCCATCCTGACAATAGCCAACTTGAGTAAAGCTATTATATTTTGCACAGACCTCAGATTAGCTGATCTCAGTCGAGCCAATCTTAAAAAAGCTATCCTGAGAGTAGCCAATTTGAGTAAGGCAGATCTTAGTGAGGCGGATTTTAGTGAAGCAGATCTTAGTGGGGGAAACTTTAGCGAAGCTAAATTAAATCAAACCAGACTCATTGAGGCTAATCTTAGAGAAGTTAATTTCACAAGAGCAGACCTTACCAACGCGGATCTAACTGGAGCAGATCTTAGTGAAGCTAACCTAAGTGAAGCCAACCTTTCTGGTGTAGATCTCACTGGGGTAAACCTAACTGGAGCAGATCTCAGTGGCGCAGATCTCAGTGGCGCAGACCTCAGCGACGCTTGTTTAAAAGGTGCCAACTTAACTATGGCAATACTGAGAGTAGCAGATCTGATTAGAGCCGATTTGAGTGACGCTTGTTTGAAAAAGACAAACCTCAACCACGCTTGCTTAAAAGACACTCAAATTAGTGACAAAACAATCCTCGATCCCAAATGGCACCAAGTTTGGGAGATAGTTAATCAAAAATTACAAAATTTCGATCTCGGTGGTGCTAACTTGAGTGAAGCGGATCTCAAAGGGATAAATCTCAGTGGTGCCAACTTAAGCGAGGCTAATCTTAGAAGAACTAACCTCAATAGTGCCAACTTAAGTGAAGCTAATCTCAGAGGGGCTAATCTCAATGCCACTAATATATGTGAAGCAGATCTTAGAGAAGCCAATTTCAGAGGAGCAAGTTTAAGAAATGTAAACATAAGAGGCTCAAATTTGAGTGGAGCCATCATGAGAGGAGTCAAACTAGGCGGTAATTTGGTAGATCTCAGCCAGACAAATCTCAGCAAAATCGACTTAACTGAGGCAGAACTTGAAGGTTTAGTACTTGTTGAAGCTAATCTCAGTGGAGCTAATCTCAGTGGAGCTAATCTCAGCGGTACAGATCTTAAGGGAGCTTTTTTGAGTAAAGCAAAACTTATTGGTACAAACCTTCAGGGAGCGAATCTGAGTCAAACAAATTGTATTGAAGCCAATCTCAATTGGGCAAACTTGAGCAAAGCAAATTTAGATCGAGCCAACCTGAGTAATACTAATCTCACTAAAGCTTCTTTGAAAGGAGCCTTTGTCAGTCATGCTTGTTTTAGAGGGGCTAATTTGACTGATGTCAACCTCATTGGAGCCAATTTTTCTGGTACAGATCTGACCGAAACAGATCTTACTAGAACTCAAGTTTCTCACGGGAAATTTGTTGGTGCGATCTTGACTGGAGCAACTATTGAAAGTTGGATTACAGACAGTGGAACTATATTAGATAATGTAGTTTGCGACTACGTTTATTTGAAGTCTGGAAAAAAAGAACGTCTCCCCCACGATCGCGACAAAATTTTTGCCCCAGGAGAGTTCAGCCAACTATTCCAAGCGCAATAGCTGCTAGAACATATCTATTCATATTATTATCTATAAAGGAAACTAGTCAAACTCGACCCGCACAAACAGCGTATATGGATAGCAAAGATTTAGCACAATATATTGAAACAAATAATGGAATCTCTAAACCTTGGCTCCTGCTGCAGTTGCGTTTAAAAAAATTGCAAGAACGGAAATCAAATATTCCACAAGAAGAATATCTTCGGGAACTAGACGACATCCATCAAGACTTGATGAAGCTGGGAGAATGGTGGAAAGGTAGAGAAAATGAGGTATTTTGATTCTTCAAGAGTTGCTTCAATAGCACATATCAGATTAAGATAATGTTTGACAAGGTTTATTCACAATAATTAACAATTTATATAGGCTACAGTAGTTAGTGGATGTTGCTGAATTAGTCAGAGTATCAATTATTCTCCTGCTCGTTGCCACCGTTGTAGCTTTACTTTCTCGCTGGCTGCGAGTACCGTACGTTGCGGGTTTAGTGATAGCGGGGTTAGCGATCGCCGAATTCTTGCCAGACCGATTCGGTCTGAGTGACTCTTTAATTTTAAATCTATTTCTGCCAATTTTAATATTCGAGGCAGCTATTAACACTGATATAAGTCGGTTGCGGAGCAATGTTAAGCCAATAGCCTTATTAGCAGGACCTGGAGTAGCGATCGCCTCTGGTGTAACAGCAATGCTCTTGAAATGGGGTCTCGGACTTAGTTGGACTTCCGCACTATTAGCTGGGGTAATTTTAGCAATTACAGACACAGTATCGGTAATTGCTGCATTCAAAGAAGTGGCAGTACCGTCGCGCCTTTCAACTATTGTAGAGGGAGAAAGTTTATTTAATGACGGTCTAGCGCTGGTTATATTTAGCCTAATTTTGCAAGTTCACCAAACAGGCTATCTCTCAGTTGCAGACGGATTTCAAGAATTCTTCGTAACGATCTTGGGAGGAAGCGTAGTAGGGCTGACTATTGGCTATTTAAGTACGGGTTTATTTGTCTTTGCCGACGAGCCTTTAAGCAGTATTTTACTAACCATAGGGGTAGCATTGGGAGCATTTCAACTGGGACAATTTTTGAGCGTTTCCGGTGTAGTCGCTGTGGTTGTAGCTGGGTTAATTGTAGGGAGTAAAGGGTTATCGAATCAAGTATCCCCATCGACTAGATTAACTTTACTTAGCTTCTGGGAATCGATCGCTTTTGGGGTCAATAGCTTTATTTTTCTAATCGTCGGTCTAGAAGTTAAGCTGATTACCCTGTGGACTACTTTACCCGCCGTTTTGCTCGCGATTCTTGCCTACCAAGGGGGACGCATACTTTCTGTTTACCCTTTATTAGCTATGGTGCGCTGGTTCGATCGTCCAATTCCCTGGCGCTGGCAGCACGTATTATTTCTAGGCAATATTAAAGGGTCTCTTTCTATGGCGCTGGTACTCAGTTTACCCGCAACATTAAGCGATCGAGAACAACTAATTGCTATTGTTTTTGGCACAGTATTGCTGTCCCTTGTCGGACAGGGAGTAAGTTTACCTTGGCTGGTGAAACGTTTGAAGCTGTCTCGCCCTTCTCCATTTCGTCAGAAAACTGAAGGATTACAAGCCCAGTTAATCACAGCTAAGGCAGCACAAGACGAATTAGAAACCCTGCTCAAGTCAGGAGTATTGCCAAAAGCAGTCTATGAAGAGATCCGATCGGCTTATCAGGTACAAATAGCTGGGGCAGAAAAAGCATTGCGACAATTATACAATCGTCGCTCCAATGAGTTCGATCCCAAAAAGGGCGATCTCTCAAAACTCGATGGGATTAAGCGCCGTTTGCTACTGGGAGAAAAAGCAGCATTAACCCAGGCGATACGGAAGGGAATTCTTTCAGAGGAAATTGTCAGAGACAAAATACAAGCCATTGACAAACAATTGCTTCAACTCAAAGACGAGTAGAGGTGTGGGGAGAGGGGGAGAGGGGGAGAGGGGAGAGGGGGGAGTGTGGGAAGTGTGGGGAGAATAACAAACAGCTAACAGCTAACAGCCAACAGCTAACAGCTAACAGCCAACAGCCAACAGCCAACAGCAAATAGCCAACAGCAAATAGCAAACAATTTTTAAGTCTTGTTAAAAAATATTCTGTATTAGCCAATATTAAAGGAAAAACAGTGAAATTATAAATTCATAACTAGACTTACAGACTTTCCACGAGAAGTCTCTATTGGGTAATAATATGGATAAAAGATTTGCGAAAATATTCAATTTAACTGAAGATGAAGCGATTGCTCTTCTCAAAACACCTTTAGACCAACTCAAGGATGAAACAGACCGCTATATTGCTGCTTCTCATCTGATGAACTTTCCCACCGAGCGATCGATTAATGCTCTAATTGAAGCAGTGCAAAACGACGACTCCCAACTGTACAATCGTATTGCCAGACGCAAAGCAGTAGAAAGTTTGGGGCGCTTGCATGCATCAGTAGCCTTACCAGTAATTCGGTCTTGTTTGATCGACGATGATTGTTACACGGTAGAAAACGCAGTTTGGGCAATTGGGGAGATCGGAACAAAAGACGAAGCAATTTTAGAACAAATTTCCCAATTACTAGAAAAACCAGGTCAAAGTTACCGAGTAATTATTCAAGTTCTTGCTAAACTAGACTATCAACCAGCTCTCGATCGCATTAGAAAATTCATAGATTCTGATGACGAACCTATATCCAGTGCCGCGATCTCTACAGTTTGCCGTTTTACGGGAGACTATACTGGGATGGATAAAGTTGTTGCATTTTTAGAACATAGTAGTGTCAATGCAAGACGTGCGTGTATTCAAGATTTGATTGACGCTCGATATTACCAAGCCATACCTCAGATCTCTCGCTGTCCCGTTTCAGTGGTTTTTCGCCTGCGAGGAATTAAAATGTTAGCAGAGGACGGCATTCCAGCAGGTAAAATAACTTTTGCCGATATAGAACCAGCAATCGAGCGAACTCTTTACGATCGCGCCGAAGAATTAGAATTGGTACACGAATACGACCTACCCCCTAAACTAGAATTTGCGATCGATGAGCTGTATCATACGGACTTTGGAAGGTGTTATCTGGCAAGTAAAACTCTGCTAGAAATGTATTCTGAAGAAGCACCAGAGGCTTTGATGGCTACTTTTGCTAAAGAAGCACATAACGATTATGGCGCTCACTATCACGTAGTTAAACTACTAGGTCAACTTAAATACGCTCCCGCTTACGACCTGTTGGTTGAAGCTTTGCATAATAAAGCGCCTCAGTTTCAAAAATCCCGCGCAGCAGCAGCGATCGCTTTGGCTAATTTAGGCGATCGAAGAGCAATTTCTGAAATTAAGGAAGGGTTAAAAGCCAAAAATTGGGACTTAAAATATGCTTGTTTGCTAGCTTTAGAACAGTTAGGTGATAATTCGGGCAAAAATATAGTTGCTGAGGACTCGGATTTGCTAGTTAAAGCTAAGATAACTAGTCGATCGAAGTAAGAAGAGGGGTAGAGAGGGAGAGAGGGAGAGGGGGAGAGGGGGAGGTCAGAGGTCAGAGGTCAGCCAATAGCTAACAGCTAACAGCCAACAGCCAATAACCAACAGCCAATAGCAAACAGCCAACAGCCAACAGCAAATAGCTAAAAATGCAACTTATTACAGGTAAAACGAAACTACTAGGGGTAATTGGGGATCCGGTGGAGCATTCTTTCTCGCCAGTGATGCACAATGCCGCGATCGCTGAGTTAAATTTAGATTATGTTTATTTGCCTCTTCCAGTAAAAGCCAAGGATTTGGAAAGGGCGATCGCTGGTTTTGAAGCAATTGGCTTAGTGGGTTTTAGTGTTACTATTCCCCACAAACAGACTATTTTGCCCCTACTTTCGGAGATTGCTCCTAACGCTGAGTTGGTGGGTGCTGTAAATACTGTTTGGCGTACAGAAAGGGGTTGGAAGGGTACGAACACCGATGTAGAAGGATTTCTCGCTCCCTTGAGAACTACGTTACGATTGCGAGACTGGAGTCAAGTTATTCCAGTTATTCTAGGTAATGGTGGTGCAGCCAGGGCGGTTGTTGCTGGTTTGCTGCGACTTGGATGCTCGAAAATTCATGTTGTCGGACGCGATCGAGATAAGTTAGACCTTTTTAAACAAAATTGGGCTGATTCGTACTTAGAACTGGATTTAAAGGTTCATATATGGTCGGAATTATCGGGATTGGTATCTGAAACAAATTTGTTAGTAAACACCACCCCTGTGGGGATGTATCCTTTCGTAGATAAGTCTCCTGTAGAAGAGGAATTGATGGAAAAATTGCCAAAGGGGGCGATCGTCTACGACCTAATTTATAATCCCAGACCTACTGAGTTTTTGAAAATAGGAGAGAAAGTAGGAGCGATCGCTATTGACGGGTTAGAAATGTTAGTCCAACAAGGTGCAGCCGCTTTACAAATTTGGTTACAGCAACCAGTACCAGTTGATGTTATGAGGAGATCGCTCCTAGAACATTTAGGATTAAATTGACCACCGAAAAAGCCATAATGAGCGCTAATTTAGCGCTCATTAAAACTTTTATAGAATTCGATCGTCAGTTACTTACTTAGTTTCAGAGAATTCAGCGTCAATTACGTCATCGCCGCCACCATTTCCCTGAGCGCCAGGAGCACCAGTAGCACCAGTTCCCTGAGCGCCACCAGCACCACTGGGAGCTTGACTCTCATCAGCTTGTTGATAGACACTACTACCGATGCTGTAGAGAGTTTGTTGTAACTCAGGCATCAAAGTTTTGATAGTTTCGTCGTCTTCCTTAGAAAGAGCCTCTTTGAGTTGGCCGATCAAACCTTCTGCCTTAGTCTTGTCAGCAGCAGGAATTTTATCACCTAGCTCCTTGATTTGCTTCTCAGCTTGATAGACTAAAGAATCAGCTTGGTTCTTGCGATCGATTTTCTCGCGGCGTTCTTTATCAGCACCAGCAAACTGTTCTGCTTCTTTAACCATGCGTTCTACTTCTGAATCAGGTAGAGTAGAAGCACCAGTGATGCTAATGGATTGTTCTTTTCCAGTACCTCTATCTTTGGCAGTTACATTGAGGATACCGTTAGCATCAATATCAAAAGTAACTTCAATTTGAGGAACGCCACGGGGTGCTGGGGGAATACCGTCGAGGCGGAAAGTTCCCAAACTCTTGTTATCATTTGACATTTCCCGTTCCCCTTGGAGAACGTGAATTTCTACATTAGTTTGACCGTCAACTGCTGTGGAAAAAACTTCTGATTTCTTGGTAGGAATGGTAGTGTTGCGGCTAATAATCTTAGTCATTACACCGCCTAAAGTTTCTACCCCTAAAGATAGAGAAGTAACGTCTAAGAGTAAGATATCTTTTACTTCACCTGCGAGTACGCCAGCTTGAATTGCTGCACCTACTGCTACTACCTCATCTGGGTTAACTCCTTGACAAGCCTCTTTGCCGATCGTCCGCTTGACGAGATCTTGTACTGCAGGAATGCGGGTGGAACCTCCAACCAAGACTACTTCATCAATCTCATTTTTACCCATTTTCGCATCCCGCATAGCGTTTTCTACTGGGATGCGGCAGCGATCGATGAGGTCCGAGCAAAGTTCTTCAAATTTTGCCCTTGTCAGACTCATTTCTAGGTGTTTGGGGCCATCGGATGTAGCGGTGATGAAAGGTAGGTTGATCTCAGTTTGAGTTACGCTAGAGAGTTCAATTTTTGCTTTTTCAGCAGCTTCTGTAAGACGCTGGAGAGCTTGATTGTCTTTGCGCAGATCTATACGTTCTTTTTTAAAGAAGCTTTCTGCTAAGTGATCGACAATTTTTTTATCAAAATCATCACCACCTAGGTGAGTGTCCCCAGAAGTAGATCTTACTTCAAATACCCCATCACCTACTTCTAAAATGGAAACGTCGAAGGTTCCTCCACCCAAGTCAAATACGAGGATGGTTTCATTACTTTTTTTATCTAAACCATAAGATAGAGAGGCAGCAGTAGGTTCGTTGATGATCCGCAGCACTTCTATACCAGCAATTTTGCCAGCATCTTTAGTAGCTTGACGCTGAGAATCGTTGAAGTATGCGGGAACAGTAATTACTGCTTGCGTCACGGTCGTTCCTAGGTACTTACTAGCATCTTCGACTAGCTTGCGCAGTACCTGAGCGGAAATTTCTT
Organism: Prochloraceae cyanobacterium; assembly: GCA_030065755.1. GTDB lineage: Bacteria > Cyanobacteriota > Cyanobacteriia > Cyanobacteriales > JASJDA01 > JASJDA01. The sequence continues at coordinate 22,412 of JASJDA010000051.1, forward strand.
CGGGAGCAAATTGCTTTTTCATCGCCTGGGAGTCTAGCTTAACGTTGCCGTTGCTATCCCGCAAGACTTTGTAGGAAACCTCGGTAGTTTCGTTAGTTACCTCGTCGAATTTTCTACCAATAAAGCGTTTTACGGAGTAGAAAGTGTTTTGGGAATTCATTACCGCCTGACGCTTAGCAATTTGACCGACCAGTTGATCGCCATTTTTAGCATAAGCAACCACAGAAGGGGTAGTGCGGAAACCTTCCGCATTGGCGATCACAGTTGGTTTCCCACCTTCCATCACCGCTACACACGAGTTTGTCGTTCCTAAGTCAATTCCAACAACCTTTGCCATAAAAGTGCTGCTCCAGTGTAACTACAAATACTATCTAGGAGTAGTGCTGAACTAAATCGAGTTCAACGAGCAGCGCCCTCTCGCTTCAGTTCTCGCACTACTACATATATCTTTATCTATACCTATACTGCAAGTGGTTGATATCTCGGAGGTAGTGTAGTTTTCCGAACCTTTTAGGACGGATAAGACGAGTTTATCTTTGCCGATCGCTGATTGCTATTGGCTATTGGCTATTTGCTGTTAGTTGTTTGCTGTTGGCTGTTGGCTATTTGCTGTTGGCTGTTGGCTCTTTGTTATTCTCCCCATCTCCCCGTCTCCCCATCTCCCCCTCTCCCCCTCTCCCCCTCTCCCCACACTCCCCACACTCTAATCCCTACCACCCCCAGCTTCCAGCTCCTCCCTTAAAAGGGCCTACAATATTGTCGGTAATCCAACCTCCGTAAAAATCTCCAGGTTGTGACTTTACCTGTTCTTCATTGACGTAGCAAGCATCCATTTTGCTGGGATAAAAAGCAACGTAATTGACGATAGCAGCAAATGAAGGTGTTGGTTGAGGATAATACCACCCCGCATTTGCTACTTGTTTGTCGCCAACCACCACGGTGTAATAGCTTGCTGCTCCCTTCCACTCGCAAAAAGAACTCATTTGGGTGGGTTTGAGATATTCCATTTTAATATCTTCGGGGGGAATGTAGTAGACGGGTGGGTGACTGGTTTCTAGTACTCTTTGAGTGTTTTTACTATCTGCAATTGTTACTCCGTTAAACACCACTTGAATGCGTTTATCTGATGGTTCGAGTTTTGGGGGACGGGGATAATCCCATACAGATTCTTGACCTGGCCCTGGTTCAATACGTTGTGGACGGAACATTTTATATATAATTTTGTAATCTCTGACAATAGTGTCTATTTTTACATTTTGCCGCTTAAAACAGCAAATTAAATGTTGTTTGCTGTTGGCTATTTGCTGTTTGGTGTTTGAATGCTTTTCACTAATGGGACACTTTTATTTTAATGATGGTGAGTAGTAGTTGTTACTAGATAAATATCGCTTAAACCTCGATGCCAAAAATGACAGCCGATCGCTGACAAAAAACTGTATTGAAATAAAATGATAGTGACACATTAATATTTCAGTAACTCTTGCTTATTTAACAATAGTTATCGAGCCAAAATTACTTGTTGCTATCTAACAATATTGCGCTCGGCTACAGCATGATAAAGTTTTATCTCTTTTTGATTCATACGCGCCATATTTCTACTTATTTGAAAGGGAATATTGCTCTAAAACCTCTCTCAAATACTTACTGGTATAAGAAGACTCATTTTTTGCTACATCTTCTGGAGTACCGATCGCGATCGCTTCCCCACCTCGATCGCCTCCTTCTGGACCTAAATCTATTATCCAGTCGCAACAGCGAATTATATCTAAATTGTGTTCGATAACCACTATAGAATTTCCTTTATCTACCAAACGCTGCAAAACATTTAATAAATGGTGAACGTCGTAAAAAGATAAACCCGTGGTAGGTTCGTCTATCAGATAGAGAGTTTTTCCAGTAGCGCGACGGGATAATTCAGATGCTAATTTGACTCTTTGCGCTTCCCCACCAGAAAGAGTAGTCGCAGGTTGTCCCAATTTTATATAACCTAACCCTACGTCTACTAAAGTTTTTAACCGATTAGCTGCTCTAGGAATATTTTTAAATACTTCCAATCCTTCTTCAACGGTCATATTTAAAACTTCAGCGATCGAGTTTGCTTTATATTTGACTTGCAAAGTTTCTCGGTTGTATCTAGAACCTTTACAAACCTCGCAAGTTACATATACGTCGGGAAGAAAATTCATTTCAATGACATTTACTCCCTGACCGCTACAAGCTTCGCAACGTCCTCCCTTAACATTGAAAGAAAATCGACCTGGTTTGTATCCCCTGGCTTTAGCTTCGATCGTCTCTGCAAAAATAGACCTAATAGGATCGAAAAGTCCTGTATATGTAGCGGGGTTCGATCGAGGTGTTCTTCCGATAGGAGATTGATCGATGACAATTACTTTATCGATCGCTTCAATTCCTTCAATTGCTTTTAGGCGATCGGGAAAGGGAATTTTTCGTGTTAAATAATGCTGTAAAGCGGGATGTAAAAGTTCGTTGACTAGAGTAGATTTACCAGATCCAGAAACCCCCGTTATACAAACTAATTTACCGAGTGGTATTTCTACATCGATATCTTTAAGGTTATTTTTATTGCAGTTTTTTAGAACTAAAAATTTACCATTTCCCGCTCTTCTTTCTGCTGGAGTTACAATTACTTTTCGCCCAGATAAATAGGCCCCCGTAAGAGATTTTTTTGCTACCAGTAATTGCTTTAGATCTCCTTGAACTACTATTTCACCCCCATGAACTCCTGCATGGGGACCAATATCTACTATTTCGTCTGCAGTGCGAATAGTTTCCTCGTCGTGTTCGACAACGATCAAAGTATTTCCCAAATCGCGCAGTTTTTTGAGAGTACTTAATAATCTCCCATTATCTCTCTGATGTAAGCCGATACTCGGTTCGTCTAAAACGTATAAAACTCCTGTAAGTCCCGCACCAATTTGAGTTGCTAAACGAATTCTTTGTGCTTCTCCTCCCGATAGAGTCGTGGCTGCACGATCGAGGGTTAAATAATCTAAACCGACATCGAGAAGAAACTGCAAGCGAGATTTAATTTCTTTGAGTGCTAATTCTCCAATTAATGCTTGACGGGGACTCAATTGTAATTGGTCTATTTTGTTCAAACATTCGCCGATCGAAACGCTGGTTAAATCTGCGATCGTATATTGTCCCAAACGCACGGACAGTGATTCTGGCTTGAGGCGTTTCCCTTTACATACTTCGCAGGTTTGGTAGACGATGTATTGCTCTAATTTCTGTTTAATTAATTCCGACCCAGTTTCTTGATAATTCTTCTCCAACATGGGAATAACGCCTTTAAAGCGCTTGTAGTATTCTTGTCGCGAAGCAGACTGGATATAAATAGGTTCGTCATTACCGTGGAGAATAACTTGTTGTTGGGAGGAAGTAAGTTTATTCCAAGGGGTTTCTAACTCGAAACCGTATGTTTCCCCCAGACTGTATAACAAGGAGAGATAGTAATCGTTTTCTTTATTAGCCCAAGGAGCGATCGCGCTATAAATTGGCGCTTCGGGGTCGGGTACGATTAATTCTGGAGAGAAAGTGCGCAAACTACCCAGTCCGTGACAATTACTGCAAGCACCATAGGGGGAATTAAAAGAGAATAATCTGGGGGATAATTCTGTCATTACAGCCCCGTGTTGAGGACAAGCAAAATTCTCGCTAAATACTATTTCTCCTGTAGGATTGTGACCATTTTTGTCGCTATTTTCTGCCTCTTCTTTAGAAGGATCGTTTAATACTTCAATAATGGCGATACCAGTAGATATACGCAGACAGGTACCTAGAGAGTCAGCCAGACGTTCCTCTATACCAGGCTTTTTAATGAGTCGATCGATTAAAACCTCGATCGTATGTTTGTAATTTTTATCCAGTTCGATCGAGTCGGAAAGTTGGAAAACTTCCCCGTCGATTCTAACTCGCACAAATCCTTCAGCAGCCAGAGAAGATAAAAGATTCTTGTGAGTGCCTTTTTTACCGCGAACAACAGGTGCAAGAAGGTGGAATTTAGAGCGATCGGGAAGTGTCATGACCCGATCGCACATCTGGTCGATAGTTTGAGGAGAAATATCGCGATCGCATACAGGACAGTGAGGTTCTCCAGCCCTACCAAATAGTAGTCTGAGATAGTCGTATATTTCAGTAACAGTCCCGACAGTCGATCGAGGATTGTGTGAAGTTGATTTTTGGTCTATAGAAATAGCAGGACTTAACCCCTCGATCGCGTCCACGTCGGGTTTATCCAACTGTCCGAGAAATTGACGCGCATAAGCGCTGAGAGACTCTACATAGCGTCTTTGTCCCTCAGCGAAAATAGTATCGAAAGCCAAGGAAGATTTACCAGATCCCGATACCCCAGTAAAAACAATCAGTTTGTTGCGAGGTAATTCGAGATCTATATTCTTGAGATTGTGTTGTCTGGCACCCCGTATGCGGATGCTGGAATTGCGATCGGACATATTTTGAGTAAACTCTACCTTAAAAAAGAATAAATATTTATTAGAAAAATATAAAATTGATTCCGAATACTTACCGCAAGTCGGGGAGGAAGTCAACAACGTAAACTATTTCTTATAAATAACCATTCTCTGCTAAAAAAGCCAAACTAATATTATCTTGCTGTTTGCGATCGCCATTACGATAACCCAGCAATTTATCCACATATTTCCCTAAAATATCGCTCTCAATATTCACCCAATCCCCAATTTTGAGATAATTTAGATTAGTTTCGGCATAAGTATGGGGAATTACAGCAGCCTTAAACCAACTTCCCTGAGAATCGCAATCTGCTACGGTTAAACTTATTCCATTGACAGAAATGCTGCCTTTTGGTATAATATAGCGTGCAATGTAAAGTTCCCATTGTTCCCGTAGAGATGGGGGGGCAGTAAAAGTCATTTCCCAAGCCTTATCAGTAGAAACAGACTCAATTAAACTACCGATTCCATCTACGTGACCGGTAACAAAATGTCCCCCCAACTTGGAACCGACGCGCACCGAAGTTTCGAGGTTGACGTAAGTCGCTGCTTGATTTCTCTTTCCCAGGGTCGATCGGTCTAAAGTTTCAGGAGAAACCGTCGCTACAAAGCGATCGCCCATAATTTCTTCAACAGTCAAACAAATTCCATCAACAGCTACGCTGTCGCCAATAGCTAAATCCGATAAGATGAGTTGGGAGGTATGTCCTAATACAGATACACTCAAACGATCTTTTTCTAAAAGTCGAATCGATCCTAAACTTTGAATTAATCCTGTAAACACGGTTTTTTTTTGAGAGAATAAAATAAAGTTTAAAGAAATTGGGATGCGATCGCCAATGCTTATCTACCACTGTATATTTTTTTCATTAATTTGGATGTCAAAGACCTCATCGTGAGGCATACTGTGGAAGGACAGCATTGCCGAATTGTAACTGATTGCCAAATTACGGGGAACGAGCGCGCCAACATTAGATAACGTAAATAGCAAAAATGTCAAGCGCCCTCGACGCTCCCCAAAACAAAAGTATAACTCTTTGCCTTCACACCTTAGATGCCGACATTTTTCTAGAGGCTAAGCCAATGATTGAAATGAAAGTAGCTGGAATTGCACTAGATGCCGTAACGAGAAGTCCGATAGTCTTGCTAAAAGATGGTTTAGACCGTCGCGCACTACCAATTTATATAGGACAGGATCAGGCAAAAGCAATTATCAGTGCCCTAGAAAAACAAAAACCACCTCGCCCGCTAACTCACGACCTGATCGTAAATATTCTAGAATCTTGGGATTGCCAATTGGAGCGTATTATTATTCATTCGCTCCAAGATAATACATTTTATGCTGTTCTTTGTATAGAACAAGGAGAAAATAAGAAAGAAATTGATTGTCGTCCTAGTGACGCGATCGCGATCGCCCTGCGCACGGGTAGCCCCATTTGGGTCATGGAAGAAGTAGTCGCTGACGCCTCAATTCCCGTCGATCGAGAGGCAGATGAAGAAGAAAGAAAAGCTTTTAGAGAATTTATCTCTAACCTCAGACCAGAAGACCTCATCCAACGAGGAGGGTCTAGCAATAGCAGCGAATCATCCTGAGATCGCTGTTAAACTATCTACTTTCATCGAACAAATGCCCTGGGTACTGGGTAAAAGTTTATGCGCTATCGAAGGTTCGGGAAAACTAATTTATATTTATCTGTTTTTTCCCTAGGAACCATGCGTTGTTTGGCTTCTATAAAAGAAGCTAAGCAGACAATAGAACAAGGGGTGGCACGAGGAATTAATCACCTAGAAACTGCTATAGGCTACGGCAAAAGTGAAGAATATCTAGGATTAGCTCTTAAATCTGGATTATCATTGCCACGAAAAAAACTATATATAACTACTAAGCTGCCACCTACCCCAGATGCCAAACAAATGGGTCAGTATCTCGAAAAATCCCTGGCTCGCCTACAGTTAGAGTATATCGATTGCGTGGCAATTCACGGAATTAATACACGGGAGCATTTAGCTTGGATTAAAGATCCTAAAGGCTGCATAAAACCACTAATAAAAGCCAAAGCGGATGGAAAGGTCAGACATATTGGCTTTTCTACCCACGGCAGTTTAGAGGTGATTCTAAGGGCGATCGAAACTAATTTATTTGAGTTTGTCAACCTTCATTACTACTATTTTTTCAGGCGCAATGAAAAGGCTATTGAGCTAGCAACTCAAAAAGACATGGGGGTATTTATTATATCCCCTGCTGATAAGGGAGGTCGTCTTTATACCCCGCCTCAAACCCTCAAACAGTTGTGTCACCCTTTCTCCCCCTTAGAGTTAAATTATCGTTATTTGCTCAGCGATCGCCGCATTACGACCCTCAGTGTTGGCCCTGCTAACCCCAATGAATTGAGCGAACCCCTCAAAGTCAGCGATCGCGACTACCCTCTAACTACTGCAGAAATTAATGTTCTCGACAAACTAGAAACTCACTTACATAAAACTTTGGCAAGCGATCGCTGCAGCCAATGTTACCAATGTCTGCCCTGTCCTGAAAACATTAATATTCCTGAAGTTTTGCGCTTGCGCAATCTGGCAGTTGCTTGCGATATGACCGAATATGGTAAATACCGCTATAGAATGTTTGAAAATGCCGGTCACTGGTTTCCAGGAAATAAAGCTAACCGCTGTACTAATTGCGGTGATTGTCTCCCTCGCTGTCCCCAAAAATTAAATATTCCTAACTTGCTTCGCGATACTCACCAACGTCTCAATGGATCGCCTCGCCGTCGTCTTTGGGGTGATTAGGGAACAGGGGAGAGGGGGAGAGGGGGAGAGAGGGAGAGGGGGAGATGGTGAAAAGAGAAGACTATCTACTAGATTTTTCTCTTTATTTTTACGAAAAGTCTATTGAGTAGAAAAATAAAAAATTAGTAGCATATGTTATGTAAAAAGTTAAAAAAAAATAGTTCGATCTGCAAAAAAAAATCAAGCAAATTAGCCAAGAATGTAGAAAAAAAAACACCTGCAATATTGTCAAAAAAGTGTAATTTTTACCCTTTTCTAACTAAGTTATTCATACCGCAATTATTGTTTAGTATTTTCCCCTTTTTTATATCTCCCAGAATACTGGCACAAACTTCAATTGTATCGACATCTTGCGAGTCTAATTTAGAGTATTTGAATTGGACCTCAGAACAATTAGCACAAAGTCAAATCGTCACTGCTAAAACCATTTCTACAACAGGATTAACAATTCCCAGCCTTTGGTGGGCAAAAAGACAGTTCGATCCATTTGAAGGCAAACTAGTAACTAATTGGTTAGCTTTCCCCAATGAAAACCGCATAGATTTAATAGTTAATCCTCAACTGTGGAGTGTTCTCAACTACATACAACGCTATACATTTGTGAATCGGTTTGGTACAGTGGCTAGAGAATATCAATATAATCTGAGAGTATTCGACGAGCAACAACAATGTTTGGCTATCTACAGCTGTAATTTCAGCACTACTCCCGATCGGTGTCAAATTGATTTCGATCTGTCGATCGACAACGGTCTAACAAATAACAATAAATAGTTCAGCACTATAGCTGATAAGTTATTTTCTGTTTGCAGACGGGTAAATGGTAGCAGAATTAGGATTAATACTAAATCCGATTGAGAAATCGCTGTGCTAGGTAAAGTATGACAAGAATTTAGAAGCAATTTCTCCATCTAACTTAAATTATAAAAATTATTAGCGATCGATATGATATTACTTGATGTTTTGTTACTTTAAAGAAAGATAACTCGAAATAGAGTTGTAACGTTATGGAAAGCGAAGATTTCCCTTCAAGACGCAGTCTTCTTCTTCACCAGCTCAAGGAGGAAAAAATCCTCAATAGACAGGAGCCTAATCCAGAATTTCTTCACTTGGTAACTCCAGATGAATTTTTGCCCGCCATCGGACGCTGGACAACTCTAGGAGGATTAGTCTTGCTGGTTGCTTTTGGGACAGCGATCGCTCTGGCTACTGTTCTTAAATACAAAGTTACTGTTAGATCCCCTGCTATTATGCGACCCACAGGGGAACTCCGCATCGTGCAAGCAGTTACAGAAGGAACAGTAAAAAGCATTGAAATAAAAGCAAATCAGCCAGTTAAACAAGGAGATGTCATTGCCTATATTGACGATTCCCGCTTGCAAACTAAAAAGAGCCAACTTAAAGGCAATATCGAGCAAGCTAGAAAGCAGTTAAGTCAAATTAACGCTCAGCTTTTGGCAATAGACGGTCGAATTACTGCCGAAACCAACCAAATGAAACGTACTTTAGCTGCCGCTGCAGCCGAATTCCGCCTCAACCAGCGCGACTATGAAGATAGGCTAATTACTACAATTGCTGAACTAGAAGAAGCAGAAGCAGCCTTAGAATTGGCTCAAGAAGAACTTGTTAGATACCAAAAGTTAGCTAATACGGGGGCGATCGCCCAGTTACAAATCAAAGAGAAAGAAGCCTCCGTTAAAACTGCGATCGCCAGAGTGAAAAAACTCAGGGCTTATCTCAATCCTAGTAATGCACGAATGGAAATGGCAAGAGAAAAAATTGCCGAACAACGAGCCAAAGGTGAAGCTACCCTCGCTAGATTAAAGCAAGAACGAGAGGGAGTAATTCAACGGCGAATAGAAATCCAAAATCAAATTAGCAGCGACTCTCAAGAACTACAACAGATTGCAACCGAACTGCAAAATACTATAATTCGCGCTCCCATATCGGGTCAGATTCAGGAACTCAATCTCCGCAACATTTCCCAAGTAGTAAGACCTGGAGAGCCGATCGCCCTAATTTCCCCGAGCAATGCACCGTTAGAAATTAAAGCTCTAGTGGCATCTGGCGATATCGCTAAGGTAGAAATAGGACAAAAGGTACAAATGCGCGTGTCTGCCTGTCCTTATCCCGACTACGGAACTCTCAATGGCACTGTTAGCTTTATTTCTCCTGATGCTACGATACCTCAAAATAATTCTACCTCTGGTTTTAGCTCTTCCTTATCAACACCTACAACCTCAACAACAAAATCGGAAAGCGCTATCTACAATGTTATGATTCAGCCAGAAAGCCTTATTCTGATTGCTGGAGAACGAGATTGTAAAATTCAATCTGGCATGGAAGGCTCAGCCGATATTATTTCCCAAGAAGAAACTGTTCTCACCTTTATGCTTAGAAAAACAAGGCTACTAACCGATTTATGACCATATTATTGGACGATCAGCACCGAACAAGGAGCGTGATGTAAAACATAGTTACTAACGCTACCGAGAATTATTTCCTTCAAACCCGATCTCCCCCTGCGTCCGATTACAATTAGATCTGCCTGCCACTCGCGAGCTAATTTACAGATAATTCGACTCGGACTGCCAACAATTTGTCTGTATTCTACTTCTACCTCAGCGCTTCTGGCTTCTTTTGCCAAAGATTGCAATAGTTCTAAACCTTCTTTTTCAAAAGCTTCCCACTGCTGTCGCCACATTTCCAAGGTCATTTCGCTTCCCCCTGCTGGATAAAATTGACTCATATCGGGAGGAATAGGCAAAGGACTACTATCTTCTTCAGAAGAGAGAACGTGTAGTAACATTAAGCTAGCATTGTTTGTTTTCGCTACAAATAAGCCATTAGCAAAGACATCTTTGTTTGTTTGCGAGATATCTACTGCTACTAAAATTTTTTTAAACATTTTCTATATCTTTGTATTAGCTAGTCTGTAATTATAGCAAGTATTTCTGATATTTGACCGAGATATTCTTTGTTTTTTGCGGTTATCGAGTTTAAGACTTTACATGATGGATATTTACGTTCAAAGTTGCGGCATTCATCCTAAGCAAGATTACTGTTGGATGAAAATTATCACAGAAGAAAATCAAATTAAAGAAAATCCACCCCTACTCCAAACAGTCACAGATATAAACGGTAAACAAGGATTTATTACTGATTTTTATTACAGCGAAGAACCTTCAATTATTTTGGCAAAAGGTAATAATACATCTATTTTAGTAATTACTGCCTTAAAAGCAGGGAAAAGATCGGAAATTTACGGAAGACCAATAAGAAATTCATTAGTTTTTATTTCAGAATCAAAACAAAATTTAGAAAAGATATCTAATGAGGCTTTGTATAATTGGAACTCTATGACAGAACAAATCGATCGCGCTGTCAATTTTGACGACGAACTAGGATTTAAAGTCGATCGACAATTAATCGAGCAGTACATTCAAAATCTTGACAATCCAACTAGCTCAAAAAATACAACTAAAATTCACATAGTTGACTTGTACATAGAAGAAGTAAAAAAAAAGAACATAGGAGGGAATTTGATTTTGTTGGCAGTCAAAATAATAGCGATCGTAGCTTTAGCAATTTTAATAGTTTTATTTTGGGCGAAAACAGTACAAACTTAAATGAAATTTGGTTGGAGCTTATAGAATTTATATTTAAAGATAGTAAATGATTTTTATCTCGCTTCAGCTCAGCAGTTTTATCCGTATTTTCACTCGATCCGTATTTTCACTTAAGTAAAAACTCTGTCTCACCGCAGACAGGTAGGGTGAAAATACCGTTTATAGATATTCTTTCTAGATTAAATTTTACTCTTGATTTGAATTTAATATTTAATTTCCATATTTATACTGTTTTTTATGGGCTCCGATCTTAGTCACAATATTATCAATATATATCTTATTTTATATAAAACAATTTACCACATAGTCTCGTTAAAATTAAATACTGGTGTTTCTTAAAGAAACCCAAGCAGATCGGGTCGAAAGAGATTGTGATGCGAAATTGAATTAATTGCCAAAACATGAAAAGATTAAAACTGCGAAATATATTTCTGGCGATCGGAGCCATTCCTTTGCTAGCGTTGTTCTTAAATAAAAGCCGAACAATTTACTTTCAAGAACACCAGCGCTATATTGAGAATTTAAATCAGCTCAGACAGGAATATGCACTACTCGATCGAGATATTCTCCAGGGTAGATACGAAGTTTTAATTTCTTATGACTCTATATCAAAACATTTAGAAAATTCAAAAAAGAATCAAAAGCAGTTAGAAAATATTCCAATTTTTATTAATCAAAAAGGTAGGAATAAAATCAAAAACATATTATTTGCTAATGAAACCTTTATCGAACAAAAAGAGACCTCCCTGGAATTATTTAAATCTAAAAATAAAATATTGAAAAAATCATTACAAGAAATCCCCGTTATTATCGCCAAATTAGACTCAGAAGCTTCGATCGAGTCCCTAAAATTATATGCAAAAACTCACGAACTGCTAGACAATATCGTACTTTATAACTTCACTTCTGACGAAGAGATGAGAGAAAAAATAGAAAGGCAGATCGAGAAAATTGAGCAGTTAAAGAAACAAAACGGTACTCTTGCAGATAAAAAAATTATAGAAGAAACACTCTTCCATACCAAACTGATTATCACTACTAAACCGCAAGTAGACGCTCTTACAAAACAGCTTTTAAATATACCCAGCGAACTGAGTATAGACAAATTAGAATCAGTCTACATTGTTTACTATCAAAAAGCGAACGATAATATTAGTTTTTATCAGTTTTATGCATCCTGTGGATTAGTAATTATAATAATTGGCATTTTTTCTTTGACGATCGACAAAATGGCTAAAGCTCGCACAGTAGCCTTAGAAGCAAACCAAATAAAATCCCAGTTTCTAGCTAATATGAGTCACGAAATCCGCACCCCGATGAATGGAATTATGGGAATGACAGATTTACTTGTGGATACCAATTTAGATGAAGAACAAAAAGAATTTCTGGAAATTATCCAGGTCAGCTCCAATAATCTCTTGAATATTGTCAACGACATACTCGACTTTTCCCGATTAGAAGCAGGTCAGATACGCTTAGAAACAGTAGATTTTGAGGTCAGAAATTGCGTAGAAAATATAGTTACTTTACTAGCATCTAAAGCCCAAAAAAAAGGTATAGAATTAATTGTTTGGATTCAACGAGAAGTTCCTCAAAAATTACAGGGAGATCCAGATCGCATACGCCAAGTGTTAGTGAATTTAGTAAGCAACGCTATTAAATTTACCGAATCTGGAGAAGTTCTAGTGCGCGTATCAATTAGCGATCGCTCCTCACTAATAAGAAATAATTCCCAAACATTGCCCATACACTTTTGCGTTAGCGATACTGGTATTGGAATTGCTTCAGACGATCGCAGAAAATTATTCAAATCCTTTTCACAAGTAGACGGTTCCAAAACCCGTAAATATGGCGGTACGGGTTTGGGTCTAGCAATATCCAAACGGCTAGTAGAATTGATGGGAGGTCAAATTGGTTTAGAAAGTCAAGTAGGAATAGGTTCTCATTTCTGGTTTACCGTCCCCTGCAAAAAAGCAGACGATCGGGAAGAGATTGAAGAAAAAAATGAAAATTTGGCGGGGATAAAGTTATTGATAGGAAGTTTTTCTCTAACTCTTCGCCGGCTAGTGCAATACTATGGATCGGGTTGGGAAATAGAAATTAGCGAAGCCAGCGATTCTTGGCAAGTTCTCAAAGCTTTACAGCTAGCAGCTAGCAAAAATCGACCCTACGATTTAGTGCTACTAGATATGGAAATTCTTAACAAAACTATTTTAGCTTCCAAGATTAACATCATAAAGGATTTGGGAGCTAAATTAATCTTGCTAACTCCCCTGCATCAGAAAGAAGAAGCACGGAAAATGTTAGCGCGGGGAGTAGCTAGTTATATAACTTTACCGATTACAGAATCTAAATTCAGAGAAACTGCGATCGAAGTGATTTCTAACAAATATTGACATCCTCCGCGCACTTCCAGGGCGCGGATTCCCATCTATTCATAACAACTGCAAACAAGCTAAACTATAATTATTCTACCATATCGGTTTACAAAATGCCAGAAAAACAGTTGCACATTAGAGTTACAGAATCAGAAATGAAAATATTAGAACGATATGCTAAGCGCACTCAACGTACTAAAAGCGATATTGTTCGGGAGTTTATTAGAAGCCTCAAAGAGAGAAAGCCGTCCTAGAAGGACGGGGCTTGAAACCCATTTTTTCGGTCAAAATTTTTTTCTCGATCGAACTAACCAAAAGTCGAACTATTCCAACCCCACATCGAACCAGTAGCATTAGCAAACTCAATATAAATGCGATTGGTGGGGACTCCTAGCTTCTCATTAATATGCTGGCAAAACTCTTGACTCATGGACTTAGTTTGTGCGGAACTCATATTTCCAATGCTTTTAATTTCCACGTAACACACTGGATCGAAAGTTCCAGCAAAAGACATGGCAACATCTGGCTCAAACGCAGTCATAACATAAGATTCTGGTTTTCCTAGATGTTTGGCTAAATTGGCAGAAAGATTTTTCAGCAGTTCCTCAATGGTTGCTTTTTCTGGTGCGGGTACAGAAGATTGGACTTTGATTAGGGGCATAATTTTAAACCTTTTTTTTGACTTTCTCGATCGAGCGATCGACAAATAGAGATCGAAGGACAATTCGACTTTTAACTAACCACCGTACTGCCAACCAGTATCCTCAAGTAGAAGAGGCTTTCCTTCTCGGTGGATGCCAGAACCAATAACTTCGCCGACAAATACTGTATGATCGCCTTCTCCTACCGAACCGATTACTTTACATTCTACGTAACCGAGGGAATCTGAAATAATAGGACAGCCTGTTTCTTCTCCTTCGTAAAATTCTACATCCTCAAACTTATTACCAACGCGACGCTGAGGACGGAAGAATTTAGCTGCTAAGTCTTTTTGCGTGCTTTCTAGAAAACTGATCGTAAAGACCCCAGTTTTTTTAATCATCTCGTGAGATCCAGAATCTTGTTTCACGCAATTAACGATCGCGGGTGGCTTAAAGGAAGACTGCATCAACCAGCTAACCGTAAAACCATTCATGTTTTCGCCATCTTTGACTCCGCATATATAAAGACCGTGGGGGATCTTCAGCAGCATTGTTTTTTTTGCTTGTTCGTCTAGCAAGACTTCCTCTCCCTAATTACTTATCTCTCAAAACAGTTTACCAATCTTTACCAGCCTCTGGCTGAAGGTAACAGAGAACGGGGAACAGTAATATTTTTCAGAGACGAGCGCATTTCTATTCCCTATTCCCTATTCCCTATTCCCTATTCCCTATTCCCTATTCCCTACTCCCTACTCCCTATTCCCTACTCCCTACTCCCTACTCCCTATTCCCTATTCCCTACTCCCTATTCCCTACTCCCTACTCCCTATTCCCTATTCCCTATTCCCTACTCCCTACTCCCTATTCCCTATTCCCTATTCCCTATTCCCTATTCCCCTTTAACCGAGTTTTGAGCTAATTTTAGAAACAGATCCGCACAAACCTAAAATATTTGTTAAGGTAAAAGAAGAATATTTTCTCACGGTTCTACAGCCCTTGGAGTTTCTGCACCAAGGGCTTTTGTTTAACTGCAATCAGGAATCCAAATACCGTGAAAACCGTAAGGTATTCTTTGAGGAATAATTACCCGCGCTACAGGTTCAGCAGTCATCTGTTTGGCACTGACAATAACTAATTCAGAAGTTTCTGACTCCTCATCGCAAACGAAAGTAACTAGCCACCCGTCATCCTCAGCAGTAGCACCAGGACTAGGAACAAATACCGCTTCACCTCCATAGCGTCCTGCACCGAATTCGTGTATTTCTGACTTGCCACTGCCCAAGTCATACTTAATTAAACCGTCAAATAGGGGAGTGGTAGTAGGTGCCATTTTACCCCCATAGCCATATTGCGTCTTGCGACCCAAAAGTTGTTCGTTAGTGCGGGGAAATTCTGAAGGCACCTCGTTGAGCATTTCTTCCTTAACTGTGCCAGTAGTAAGGTTAAATCGCCATTGGTACAATCGAGGTATATTCGCGTCGGGGTCTTCAAGTATTTCCGAGGTCATTAAAACATTAGTCGAACTCATCCGACAAGCAACAAGAACTATTTCATCCCCTTCTTCCCAGGCATTGAGAGTGTGAAAAATGTAGCAAGAGGAACTCTCAAACCAACGGATATCGCTATTATCGCCGTGACGAGGGACAATGCCAAAACGACTGGGAGTATGCTCCTCAAACATAAAAGCAGGTTCGCCCTTTTGCAATCTTTCTGGACGGAAAGTATAAGGCAAGTCGAGAAAAATTGTATAGTTTTCTGTGATGGCACAATCGTGCATCATCACCCCTACTGGCAAGTCAATAGGCACTGTACGCAATATTTCCCCTGTTGCTGATGCCACGCTATATTGCAAGTAGGGTGGCTCTGCTATAGAATAGCCAAAAAAGATCATCTCGCCAGTAACTGGATCTACTTTCGGATGAGCAGTGAAAGCAGAAGTTAACTTGTCGTTGTAGTTGTAGGTACCAATTGTCTCTAGTTCGGGGAGTTTAATAGCGTGAGGTTCTCCACCCTCCCACAGTGCCAAAAGTTTTCCGGAATGCCATACTAGGGCTGTATTGGCTGCATTTTTGCTGGGGCCATAGGGCAGATCCATCTGAGGTGGTTCTAACAGTCCGCTCCAGATAGCTTTGTTTGCATCCCTTTCAATTTTAAATCCTTGGGTGCGAACGTAGCGGTTGCAGTAAGAGGCGCGACCACTATCAATTTTGACTCCATGCAACATTCCATCGCCGTCAAACCAATGATAGTTACCAATCGGGGTAAACTGAGGGTTGGGGCCATTACGGACAAACATCCCAGATAGATCGGGGGGAAGTTCGCCTATTATTTCTAGGTTATCTGCTGTAATTTCTTTTCTAATGGGAGCAAAGTTTCCCTCTAAATAGGGATTGACTGTTGTTGTAGTCATTATCGTTATTTTTATTTTTTACGCGCCATGTAATTAATTGTATATTTTCTTAAATAAAATTAAAACAAGTATACATTAGATCGTGTTAGCTCATTCCCGACGTTTAATTGGCTTAACTGGCGGCATTGGTACTGGTAAAACTACTGTGTCGAGGTATCTTGCCGATCGCTATCAATTACCAGTATTAGATGCGGATCTCTACGCAAGAGAAGCCGTAGAAAAAGGTTCTCCAATTTTGGAAGACATTGTTAACAGATACGGTAAAAAAATTCAATTGTCTGACGGTACACTCAATCGCAAGCTTCTAGGAGAAATTGTATTTAATAACCCAGAAGAAAAGCGTTGGCTAGAAGACAAAATACATCCTTACGTTTTAGAGCGATTTCAATCTAAACTAGAACAAATAAAGTCCGATACTGTTGTTTTAGTAGTGCCTTTATTGTTTGAAGCGAAGATGACCGATATAGTTACAGAAATTTGGGTAGTTTACTGTTCCGATCGGGAGCAAATTAGACGAATAATTAACCGCGATCGCCTTACAGAAACACAAGCGATCGCTCGCATAAACAGCCAGTTACCTCTGGAACAAAAAGTAGCTGATGCTGACATTGCTTTAGAGAACAACTCTAGTATAGAATCTCTTTTAGAGCAAATTGATACTGCATTATTAAAGATCTAATGTACAAGTACCATCGTCTAATTTTGACACTATCATTTATTTTGCAAATCTCTTTAGGAGTAGGATTAACGGGATTGTTTGCCCTAAAAAGGAATGAAAAAAATATCGAGCGAGTAGCTACAAATCTTCACGAAGAATTAACTCATCAAATAGAAAAAAGACTAATTAGATTTCTCGAAGTACCTCGGATAACTAATCAACTGGCATTGAATGCAGTTAAATTAACCGATTTCGATCTCCAAGACGAGCGATCGCTAGAACGACATTTAGTAAAACTTATTGACACGTTAAAATCCACTTCCATAGATACTATTCAGTATGGAAATGAAAAGGGCGATTATCTTGGTGCAGGACGTTTAAATAATGGAGAGCTGGTTATTAAGGCAAGAGTTAAAGGTGATTTTTATACATATTCTGTCAATAAATCTAACCAGCGCGATCGACTATTACAAACCCAACCGAACTACGATCCGAGATTGCGTCCTTGGTATCAAAAAGCCAAGGAAAATAGAGAAACCGTTTGGAGTCCAATTTTCGTTATGTTTAGTCATCGCAATCTAGGTGTAACATTATCCGATCCTATTTATAACGATAAAGGCGAACTAATTGGCGTTGTAGGAAGCGATATTCTTTTAAATGATATAAATAAGTTCTTAAAAGACCTAAAAATAGGCGAGACAGGAAGAACTTTTATTGTCCGAAGTAATGGAGAAATTGTCGCTAGTTCTGAAAATTTAGAACTTCTCTTCGATGACGAACAAAAAAAATATATTAAACAAAAATTAAAAAGTATCGATGAAACCTTAGCTGAGAAGTTAGAGTCGAACAAAATTCCAAGCGATCGTGCCGTAATTATTGAAGTCAATGGAAATAAAAGATTTATTCAAGTTGCCCCTTTGAAAGACGATCGAGGGCTAGACTTGCTACTGATTACTGACTTTTCCGATCGAGAGTTTGAGAAACTATATAGGCAAAATTTAATCTGGACAATTAAACTTTGTTTGTTGGCACTTATTTTATCTTATCTTGTAGCATTAGCAAGCAATCAAGTATTAGTAAAACGTGGATTGCGTTTGATAGAGTTAAGAAAAGATAGTCTCACTGGGTTGCCAAATAGAGCGGCATTATTACAGAGATTGCGTAGAACAATAAAAAAACATAAAAAATTTACAATTTTATTTATTAATTGCAATAGATTGACAATAATAAATAATTCAATAGGTCATTCAGTAGGGGACAAGCTATTAATTGCAGTAGCAAAACGGTTAAAAAAAATTGTTAATGCTTCCGATCTAGTTGCTCGCATTCAAGGAGATAAATTTTGTCTGGTTAGTTTAAATACAAAGAATAGTGCCAGTGCAATTGATTTTGCTACAAAAATTAAACAGGAATTCTCTCGTGCTTTTATAATTGACAACCTGCATATTTTTTTAAAAAATAGTATTAAATTTGGAATCGTAATAAGAGATGAGGAACATACAGATCCAGAACATTTATTAAGAGATTCTTATGCTGCTATGTTAAAAGCAAAAAACAGCACGGGAATGTTTTATCAAGTTTTTGATACAGCTATAGGTCAAAAAAGTTTAGAGTTGTTTGAATTAGAATACGAATTATACAATGCTTTTAAACGGGGAGAATTTGTTGTTTATTACCAGCCAATTGTCTCTTTAAATACGGATAGAATTATTGGACTAGAAGCTCTCGTTCGCTGGCAACATCCACAAAAAGGATTGATTTCTCCTGGAAGTTTTATACCTGTAGCAGAAGATAACGGATTGATTGTAGACTTGGGACTTTGGGTTTTAAAAAAAGCTTGTCAGCAATTTAGTCAATGGCAATATCCCATGACCTTAAGCGTAAATTTATCACCAAAACAGATTTATCAACCGAATCTCTTAGAAAAAATCGATGAAATTTTAAAAGATACTGGTATAAATCCTCACAGTCTTAAATTTGAATTGACAGAAAGTGCTTTAGTGGAAGATAGTGAATTAGCAAGAGAAGTTTTAGAAGAAATAAAAGCTCGGAATATTCGGTTAAGCCTTGACGATTTCGGTACTGGTTATAGCTGTTTGAGTTACTTGCAAAAGTTATCCATCGATACCATCAAAATCGATCGCTCTTTCTTGAATGGGGAAGGACTAAAAATAGTAAAAACGATCGTTACGCTAGCGCATAATTTGGGAATGGACGTAGTAGCAGAAGGAATAGAAACTCAAGAGCAGAAATTACAGATCAAAGAGTTAGGTTGCGAATACACTCAAGGATACTTATTTTCTCGACCTTTAGATAGTCGAGGAATAGAAGAATTATTGAGCCAACAAGGATATAGTAGGGCAGTTAAAATCAAAGTTATTGGTGTCGGTAAAGGTGGGTGCAATGCAGTCAACCGTATAATCGAAAGTGGCATTGTCGGGGTTGAATTTTGGGCGATCGATACTGATACCGAACTTCTATCTACATCTATTGCTCCCAACCGCTTACAAATAGGTAAGAAATTAACTAACGGTTTGAGTGCAAAAGGAGATCCAGCGATCGGTCAGAAAGCCGCTGAGGAATCTAGAGAGGAAATTGCCAAAGCTTTAAAAAATACCGACCTAGTTTTTATAATTGCCGGAATGGGAGGGGGTACGGGGACGGGTACAGCGCCGATCGTAGCTGAAATAGCAAGAGAAATGGGTTACTTAACTATTGGTATTGTTACTCGTCCCTTTACCCATGAAGGCAGTCGTCGCACCAGACAAGCAGAAGAAGGAATATCT
>JASJDA010000052.1 GCA_030065755.1 Prochloraceae cyanobacterium
CGAATGGCTTTACAAGAGATCGCAAACATTTAGTTAGCTCTGGAGACGATCGCACAACTCGCTTGTGGGAATTGTCAACTGAGCAATTAACCGAATTTCCCATTCATCATAGTTCAATTAAAAATGTAAGTTTTACTTCAGACGATCGGCATTTAGTTACTTTTAATAGTGACGGTAGTGCTAGTTTGTTGAATTGGCAAGATCGACAATTAAAAGCATTATTAAATCCAAATAGCCCAGTTGACAATATGAGTTTTTCTAGAGACAATCGCGTAATGGCAACTAGTACCACAGACGGTTTAATTACAATCTGGGATTTACAAACTAAGAAGCAGATAAATAGTTTTCAAGAGCTTAATAAGCAAATTGATAAAATTATTCTCAGTCCCGATGGCAAGTTACTTGCTATTGGCGATAGAAACGGTATAATTAAGATTAAATATATTAGCAATGGACGATTATTAGCTGGATTTAAAAATAGCAATGATATGATCAACGATTTAAATTTTAGTTTTGATAATAAATTATTTGCAAGTGCAGGAGAAGACGGTATTGTTAACATTTGGGATTTAGGCAATCGGAAAAAAATGCACGCGTTTCAAGAGCATATTGGCGAAGTATATAAGATAAACTTTAGTCGATATGGTCAGCAATTAGTAAGTGCGGGACAAGACAAAACAATCCGCGTTTGGGACATCAAAAAAGGAAGATCTATTTCTATTTTTCAAGTTTACGATCGAGAAATTACCTCAGTAAAATTTAGTCCCGATAACAAAAAAATTGTCAGTGGTGTTAGTAGCGGTTATATACAGTTGTGGGATTTACAACAAAACCAACAAACAGCTAAATGGAAAGCACATCGCAATACTATTAATAGTCTCGATCTAAGTTCGAATGGAAAATTACTGGCTACTGTAGGTAATGAAGGTACTGTGAAATTATGGCAAATTGAATCATTTGATGGGTTGATGGCAATAGGTTGTAAAGGAATGAGAAACTATTTAGAAAATAATGAATATCTAAGTTCTATAGATCCCGATCTATGTCAAAAACTGCTCGAATAAGTTGACCGTTAACTAGAAGTAAAAAACTCTTCTAAAATTAGATTTGAAACCAGACATAACTTTCTCAAACATGGAGTTTAGACTAATACCAAATTCCTAAATGATTGCTACATGTCCTCTTCCCCCTCCCCCCCTCTCCCACTCTCCCACTCGAAATTATTTGTAGCAAACACAAGGGAAATTGGTATTAAGAGAGTTTTTCAAAGGTTATTACGATTATAGACAAAAATATGTGCGATCGAGATCTAAAAATATTGCGATTGCAATCATTGACAAACTATTTTATGCAAAGTTAAAGTCGTACCTATTGTTAAAACTTATAATAAAACCAGCCCGCGCTATTTGTAAATAATTTAGATTAATAAAAGCCCTCATGACAGCACAATTTTCTCTGGGTTCTATTGCATTAACAGCTGCTGCAACCAGCAGTGTTCTCATCGGTTCGATTGATACCATAGATGTCGAAGGCAACAAGATTAGCGATCGAGATACAATTACTATTGTTTCATCACAAAACACAAAAAAGGAAAAGCCAAATTTCGATCTCGTAAGTCCAATTGCTTCTCTTTCAGTTACTGTATTGGGGTTGTGTGGATTAGCGGCAATAGGATCTCACTATAAAGAAAAAACTAAGAAAAAAAAGTAGTTCCGAAAAACAGGTTCACTACGTATAATTACTGTACAATGAATTATCCTTTTTGCTTAAAAATCAGTTGATTTATGGTTAAAATTAGCAATATATTTAGTTATTTTACTGTATTGATTTTTGTGTTTTATAATAAGATTGGGCGGGTAAAATATATTTGTAAGGATGGATTTATACCTGAGCGAAAAACTATCCCTCCTGTTAACCCATAATTCATTTTTATAGAGAGAATCCTTATATAGGACTAGCTTAAAGGCTTCGAGACATAATTATCCAGAAATTGAGTTGACTCTGTAAAAATAATTATCTTACCTTAAATTAACCGAGATGAAAAAACAAACAACCAGGGAAGTTTTACTCTCTCTTGTGGACAAGTTAGAAATCAGTAAAAAGCTATTTCTCAATCAAATTAGACAAGATATTAAAACCTACATCTCTACTCAAAGTGCCAAAGATTCTCTAACAATCATGACAAAACAAATTGGTGCAGAAGCTCCTTCTGTAAGTTGGGAGCCAAGAGATGGAATTGCTTATGCTACTAGATTTATCCCTTTTCTCATGGGGAAAGATTTTAGAGAAAAAGGAGTAAATTACGCGATAGATTCAATGTTAACTCCAGGAATTGCCAAAATTATAGGAGAAAATTTCAGTCATTTCTATCAAGAAAAAGAAGATATAATCAAAGAATATGCCATTATTTACCTTTATCAAGAAGCCAAAATTATTAAGAGTATCGCTCAAGTCTTTATTGAAGATATTCCCCCGAATAGTATGGATAAAAAAGAATGGGAGGAATTGTTAACAGGTGTTATTTTTGGGGCTTTATCGGAAAAAGTAGAAGGATTTCAACTTCAAATAGATGGGAAAGTTGAAAAATCATTTAAATATAACTCAAATAACAATCAAAAATTGACTGAGGTAACCCCCTTACTTATGATAAAGATATCAAACATTATGTTCGATAAAATTAAAACAATAATTGAGCAAAGAATGGGAATAATAATTAGTAATTTAATGACAATGCCTATCTTTCAAAAATTAATTCCCCAAACCGTCGCTGCAATTATTATTGGTAATTTGCTCGAAGTGATTATCATCGAAAGTGGCTTGAGTATTGGGGCCATGAGTGCAATAGTTTTAGTTCCTATTTTTATAGGAGTTTTGATTTATGAATATCAAACTTTTTCTAAAAAATTAGCCGCAAAAATATCTAATTCAGTGTATAAAGAATTAGAACAAAGTTTTTCAAAAATTAATTTAGAATTAGTTGAGAATATATTTGAGAGTATATTTTCCCAACAGGGTAGAATCCTGGGCAAAATGTTACTTGAAGATCGCCAACTGAAAAAAGATATAAAAGAACTTATAATTTTATTTGCTTCTCCCGAAGCAGGGTGAGTTCATCTAATTTGCTTGATTGTACTTGTTCTGGCTCTTCAGTCAGATAAACCAACAAAAATAAAGCGATCTCCGCAATTAAAACTACTACAGAAACAATCGACCAAACTAAAAACTGACCTGGAGCTTGGTTGCCAATCAGGTCGTCGTAAAGCGATCGAGGGTTGCTATACTACCCACATCCAATGTGGATAATAAACAAGGCAATTACTGTTGAACCTCCGTGTCTACAACTAAAAAACCCTCTCGAAGTCTTGCTGGAATTGCTGGTATTGTCGCTGCTGCGACCATAATTAGTAAACTGTTTGGTTTTCTGCGGGAAATGGCGATCGCCGCTGCTTTTGGAGTTGGGCCAGTGGTCAATGCCTACTCCTACGCCAACCTCATCCCTAATTTCTTCTTTATTTTACTCGGCGGCATCAACGGTCCGTTTCACAGCGCTTTAGTCAGCGTCCTATCCAAGCGAGATAAATCTCAAGCAGCAACTATTGTCGAAACTGTCTCTACTTTAGTAAGCGGTATTTTGCTGCTACTCACAATTATCCTGGTCTGGAAAGCTAGTTTTTTCATCCATATTGTCGGAATAAACTTAAGCTCCGAACAGAGCTCGATCGCCACCCTACAATTAAGGATAATGGCACCTCTAGCGTTGCTATCGGGACTAATTGGTATTGGTTTCGGTACTCTCAACGCTTCGGATAGTTATTGGCTTCCCAGTATTAGCCCTTTATTCTCTAGTTTGGCAATTGTTGGCAGTGTCGGTCTATTATTCTGGCAGTTAGGAGAACAAATTAATGCACCCCAATACATTCAACTAGGGGCGATATTCTTAGCTGGAGGAACCTTATTAGGGGCAATTTTACAGTGGTTAGCCCAAGTAATTGCCCAGTGGCGATCGGGACTGGCTAAACTGAGGTTGCGCTTTGACTGGCGCGTTTCTGGAGTTAAAGAAGTATTGCGAGTAATGATACCAGCAACTTTTTCTTCGGGAATGCTGCATATAAATCTTTCTACCGATTTAATTTTCGTTTCTGGTATCGCTACTGCTGCTGCTGCGATCAGATATGCCAATTTTATTGTTATTACTCCCATTGGCATTATTTCTAATGTAATTTTCGTCTCCATGCTACCTGTCTTTTCTCGACTAGCAGCCCCAGAAAATTGGCAAGAATTAAAGATGCGAATTCGTCAGGGGTTAATTCTCAGCGCCTTAACTATGTTACCTCTGATGGCAATTTTTATTTCTTTGGGGTTTCCTATTGTAAGGGTTATTTACGATCGCGGTGTTTTTGAAGAGGCTGGAGTTGAAGCAGTTGCACCTGTTTTAATGGCTTATGGTTTGGGGATGTTCTTTTATTTGGGACGGGATTTATTAGTGCGAGTATTTTATGGTTTAGGAGATGCAGATACTCCTTTTCGCATAAGTATTGCTAATATTGTTCTCAATATCGTCTTAGATTATTTCCTAGTTAAAGCTTTTGCTACTCCTGGTATAGTTTTCGCCACTATCGGGGTCAATATTACCTCTATGTCACTAATGTTATGGATTCTAAACCGCAGGCTTCATGGTTTACCTCTAAGAGAGTGGGGATTAGCTATTTTTGGTTTGACTGGTGCTAGTTTACTTGCTGGTTTGGCTAGTTGGGGTGTTAGTTTGGGTTGGGAAAATTTTATAGGTAACAGTAATTTCTTATTTCAATTATTGCAATTAAGTCTTTCTATTTCTGTCGCCTTAATCATATTTGCTTCGCTCGCTCTACTTTTAAAGTTACCAGAAGTAGATATTTTAGTTTCTCGGCTCAAGCAAAAATTTGTTAAAAACCCCTAACCTCTAATATGAGATCCGCTTAATTAATAAACGATCCTGCTTTTAACGTGAGATGGTCATGCAAGGGTTTTTGGGTATTTTATACCAAATTCCTAAATGATTGCTACATATCCTCTTCCCCCTCCCCGAAGGATGTCTTTATTTTTAATGAGGGAGTCCTTATTCTTAGAGTTATATCTCTTCGCAATTAAGTTATCGGCAGTGAGGACTCCCTCATTAAAAATAGAATCATTGGACCCCCCCTCTCCCCCTCTCCCACTCGAAATTATTTGTAGCAAACACAAGGAAAATTGGTATAACATCATTTTTGCTTAGTAGACTTGTAGCTGTTTTATAGTGAAAATCTTTCCTAGTATTTGCTACTTTTTGATGTCGTTTGGCTAGCCTTTTAATAGCTTTTTTTCGGTACACCCTCGCATAAATCTCGATCGTCTTCCGCATCGGGATTATATTTGAGATAACCTTCTATTTGTTGGCAGGCTTGGGAAAGTAAATAATCTATCTGTAAAATCCCCACCAGCTTCGCTAGCTTCGCTGTATTGTCCCCTGATGCGGTGACAATATATTTCCCATCGGGACTAAATTGGGCATTATAGACAAAATCTTGATGAGCAGAGAGGGTGTGAAGCAATTCTCCCTCTGTTGTCCACAGCTTCGCTGTTTTGTCCCTTGATGCGGTGACAATATATTTACCATCGGGACTAAATTGGGCATTATAGACAAAATCTTGATGAGCAGAGAGGGTGCGACGAAATTCTCCCTCTGTTGTCCACAGCTTCGCTGTTTTGTCCCCTGATGCGGTGACAATATATTTCCCATCGGGACTAAATTGGGCATTATTGACAATATCTTGATGAGCAGAGAGGGTGTGAAGCAATTCTCCCTCTGTTGTCCACAGCTTCGCTGTATTGTCCCCTGATGCGGTGACAATATATTTCCCATCGGGACTAAATTGGGCATTATTGACAATATCTTGATGATCGGAGAGGGTGTGAAGCAATTCTCCCTCTGTTGTCCACAGCTTCGCTGTTTTGTCCCCTGATGCGGTGACAATATATTTGCCATCGGGACTAAATTGGGCATTATTGACAATATCTTGACGATCGGAGAGAGTGTGAAGCAATTTTCCCTCTGTTGTCCACAGCTTCGCTGTTTTGTCCCTTGATGCGGTGACAATATATTTGCCATCGGGACTAAATTGGGCATTATTGACAATATCTTGATGATCGGAGAGAGTGTGAAGCAATTTTCCCTCTGTTGTCCACAGCTTCGCTGTTTTGTCCCCTGATGCGGTGACAATATATTTGCCATCGGGACTAAATTGGGCATTATTGACAATATCTTGATGATCGGAGAGGGTGTGAAGCAATTTTCCCTCTGTTGTCCACAGCTTGGCTGTTTTGTCCCCTGATGCGGTGACAATATATTTGCCATCGGGACTAAATTGGGCATTATTGACAACATCTTGATGAGTAGAGAGAGTGTGAAGCAATTTTCCCTCTGTTGTCCACAGCTTGGCTGTTTTGTCCCCTGATGCGGTGACAATATATTTGCCATCGGGACTAAATTGGGCATTATTGACAATATCTTGATGAGTAGAGAGAGTGTGAAGCAATTTTCCCTCTGTTGTCCACAGCTTCGCTGTTTTGTCCCTTGATGCGGTGACAATATATTTGCCATCGGGACTAAATTGGGCATTATTGACAATATCTTGATGTTTTAAGCGATTGCGTTCATAGGTTTGAGTTGTCCCTTGATAAAGTACTTTTTTAATCTTGCCTTCTAAATTAGAATTTATTATCGAAGGTAACTTCTCAAAATTCCTAGTTGCTCTCACAGCTTCTATCAATGATTCAAGACCTTGATGCCTACTAAAAGCAGCTTCAGATGCTAATATATATCTTTTTAGTTCGGCTTTTTGACAACATATTTGAGCTCGATATTGTTGCGATGTGGCAAATATGAGCGAAACTGAAAGAATTGAAATAATAGAAATGAAGCTCCCAATCATCCAACGAAGCTGATTTTTTTTATAGCGGGAACTTCGTCTCACAAATTCTCCTAAAATTCCCTCATCATCTCTGTACTGCTGGGCATCTTCTAACAAACTACCCCTTAACAGGGCATCTTTTGTTTTACCCTTGCTTTGCCACTCTTTCGCCTTCGATTCCAGTCGTAACCTTTGCCGTTTATTTTCTCTTTCATCCTCTATCCAGTCAACCAAAGTACCCCAGTTACGAATCAAAGCTTCGTGAGCAACTTCTATTTGATCGTCTTGGGGATTATCTCCTAGAGTTATTTTGACTAATCTTGCTGCTTTAAGCTTGGCGATCGCCCGTTGGATGCGATCTTCTGCTTCTCCTGCTAAAAATAAATCCTTCTTGGGAATTCTCTTACTGGTAACTTCCAAACTCTCTTCCTTGAAATTAACCATCTGCAACAAGATTCTTCTGGCAGCATTTTGGTCTTCAGGAATTAATTCTTGATAAAAATCGTCAGCACTACGGGATAAGGCTTCTTTTCCTCCCCCTAGTTGCTGATAACTTGCCCAAGTTACTCGGTTGCGTTCTCGATTGTCCCACAGTTTGAGTAAAGTAAATTGCAGTAAAGGTAAAGCTGCTTCTTGTCCTAAAACATCCCCAATCAGATTATCTACTAAATTTGACTCAAACTTTAAACCGACACTCTGGGCTGGTTTTTCAATAGCTTCCCTTAATTCGTAGGCATTTAAACCCAAAACTCTTACCTGGGCTGGCTCAAAAACTTTTTGAAACTTAGCAAATTTGGTAACATTACTTTCAAAGTCGGAGCGCATCGTAATAATAACCCGATGTTTGCTATCTGGTAACTGGATTAATCCCAAGAGATTGTCAATGAAAGCTTGACGTTTGACTTCTCCACAGAGGTTAAAAATTTCTTCAAACTGATCGATAATTAAAACCGCAGGTTGTTGATTGGCATCCGTGATTAATTGGGCTAAATGTTGAGGGTTGGCCAGAAAAGCTGAGACTTGTTCCGCGCACCATTGTTCTACCTCGACATCATCAGGACAAAGAGTTTTAGCTAAAGCCAAAAGAGGATCGCTACCAGGAACTATTGCTTTATAGTAATGCCAGTTACTACTATTTTCGATCGCATTAGCTTTTAACCTGGGTAACAAACCACCGCGAACCGCTGATGATTTACCACTACCAGAAGAACCAACCACCGTTAACAAATTGCCTTGTTTGAGCTTATCTAAAAGTTGTTTGAGTAAACGATTGCGACCAAAAAAGAGATTTTTATCCTTTTCCAGAAATGCTTCTAAACCGAGATAAGGACAATCTTCATCGGGTAATTCAGGAGCGAGAGTAACATCAAACTCAGCTAAAGTGGCATCGGGAGGTTCAACACCTTCACTGTATAAAACCGATAACCAATAATCTAAGATACCTTGAGCAGCCCAACGATCTTCTTCTCCATCTAAAACCACCCCTGTAGACGAACCTTTGCTGATAAAAGCAGTAATTTCTGAAGCCAATTCAGCCGCAAAAGCTGTCTGGTGATGGCGAATCAACAATTCTTTATGGGCTTCCCTGAGACTAGCTAAGGAAGGATAATAACTCCGAGAAGGGGTTTGATTTTCTGAAAGATTGGCACTGCTCATTCCATCATCCTCAATAGATAGGCTAAGGGATTGCCAACTTCCCGTAAATTACCACAGAAATTTCTTAATTCCTGGTTAATTTTATAAAAACCTTGACTAGCTCGATTACGATAACTACTAAAATATCGTCTCACTTTTGGGGTATTCTGGGCAGCAATGGCTTCATCAAGACGTTCTGCTTCTTTTTGAAGCGAAATAGCCCAACTTTCTTGACTATCCTGGCATTGTTCTGCTACTTCCCCATTTAAATCTGACCAAGACATCTCTAATTCAAACAAGTCTGAAGTATTTGCCATGACAGTTTCGATACGACGTAGTTGGGAGTCGATTCTTTGCCAACGATCGTGAGTTGTTACCAAAAATTTCAAACTATCATTCAATTTACTTAAAGAACTGACACTATCTTGAAACTGATTAATTTTGGCTGGCTCCAATTGAGAATCCACAATCAGAGCCAGAATACTACTCATCGCATCAACCAAAGTAGGAAGCCTTAATACCTTGGCGGTAGAAACCAAAGCCCGATTAATCTGGGAAGGTTCGCTAGCAATAACCCGATTAATAAACCAAATTGCTTTCTTAAGTTGGCTTTTATCTTCTTTCTCAAGAGCATTGTACAAAAATTCTAAAGCTCGATCGAGATTTTGATGCCAAGTAATTCCCTCCGCAGCGGGATTTTTCTGGACCACGATCCCCTCAACATCAGCAATAATATCTTGAAGCTCTTGCCCGTACAATTCCAAGTTGCAGATCTCATAATCATCAGGAAAATGTCTCGCCTCACTCAGAATACTCTTATAACATCTAAACTCAAGAATATGTAAAAGATCGTGCAAATCCTTGTAAGTAGATATAATTTCCACTTCATCCAAGATTGCTTGAAATTCGGTTTTAAATTTAATGACAGCATTTTTGAGCGAGGGAATTTGCATCAAATCAGCCAAGATATTTATTCCTTTACTGACCTGTTCCCTATGGAGATCGTGAGGAGATAGTTGACGATCGGGGATCTCCTCTGGAATTTCATTGAGTTTTTCCTTACTCAGCAAAGTCAGAACCTTATGTTCTTCTAACTCAATCCGTTCCTCTTCCATCTCGGAATAAATAGGAACTAATTTACGATCGCTAGTACTCTTAGTTTGAATATCCAGTTGAATGCGATTACAGCCAAATTTGTAAGCCTTCTCAATTGATTCGCCGTCACTCAACGCTTCATAAAATCCCTTAGCAAAAGCGATCGCAGCTTCATCAAGAATTGCTCTTTTTGTACCAATAACATAATTAATATGCTGATTAATTGCTTCTCCCTGAACCTTAGAATAGCAAGCATTCAGCACCACACATTCCACCTTGGTCGCAAATAACCGAAACAAATCCGCAAGTGCTTCAGTTCCAACTGTCTGTTGCTCTCTCGACTCCCCAGTTAAAACCAATCCTTGACTACCAGTACCATGTCCACAAAAATGAACGATCCTCGGTTTTTCCCGACGCAGAAAACTTTGCAAGTCGCTAATCTTCACCGCTACTTTAGAAACTACCGTAAATCGATCTCTTTTCTCGCCACTTCTAAAAGCATCTTCGATCGCCCGAATCTCCTTATCTAATCGTAGCTGCTCCGTTCCTTGAGGATTCGAGGCTAATACTAAAATTTTAATCAATAAAGGAATTTGTACAAAGTTTTGATTGTTACGAGTACCCATATTAGCATCTTGTTTAATGCCTGGGTTGTAGCCCATAACTACTTTACCAATTCCTGTTTTTAAACAACGAGCGACAATAAATCTAACGCTTAAATTTGACGCTCCCCGCCCTAGAAGTGCGGGGATTCTTGGTTCACAGACTCGTCTTCATGTAAAAATATTAAGCCAATAAAATTTGAAATCTATTATCAATTAAGCTCAAATTAGGTAGATTTTATTCAATTATGCAAGGTAATTTCCCGATATGCCTATAGATACTACTCCTTCTAATGTCGCTACCAGTGCTTTACAGAGTATTCCTTTCGGCTCGATAATAGGCGGTCCTCTCGATGCAGCAATAGAAGCTCAAGCTCAAGCAGCACAAACCTCGTGGAATTTCATTAGAGAAGTCGGACTAAGCGGATCGGACGATAATAAAAGAGCTGTTACTGTCGATTTCATTTATCAGAGTCAGGGCAAATTAGTTAGGTTAGTCGTACCCCTATTAGCAATAGTTCCCATACCTTACATTGCTATAGATAATATAACTATTGATTTTAAAGCTAATATTGATGCCTCATCCTCTACTTTCCAGAAAGATACAAGTAGCGAAAAAGCAAAAGGTGGTGGTTCGGTAGAAATTAAAGGAGGTATTTTTGGTGGTGGTTGGGGTCTTGGAGGTAAAGCAAACTTCAACGCCAGTTATTCAAGTAAAAAAGATTCCACAGCAACTCAGAGCTCTAAATATTCAGTGGAGTACACTATGGACGTTCACGTCGGTGCTAGTCAGTCAGATATGCCTGCAGGTTTAGCTGCCGTACTCAATATTTTGCAGTCTAGCATTACTCCTACCATACCCGAGGCGAATATCCAAGTTAATCCGAAGACTATTAATCTTGGCGAACTTAAAGAAGATGACGAGAAAGAATTTACTCTCACCATAACAGGGTTTGATAATCAAGGTTTGCGGGCGAAGAAAGGGGACAAAGTAACATTTAAGACACCTAATGTAGAGGGAGACGTTGAGCTAGATACATTGAAAGCAAATAATAAAGACGTATCCTTATCAGCAGACACGGAAGTTGAGCTGAATAACGATGGAGAAGCAGTTGTTACAGGAAAAGTTAAAGGTAAAACTCCAAGTACACCACCTGTTGCTGGCAAGATTACGATCGAGGTTACTGGAACTTTTGCAGGAGAAGAAGCTAAAGCAGAGATAGTTATTAATGTTGCGAAAGTAGTTTAGCCAACTCCATAACTTCTTGAAGATCTAAGTTTCCTGATTTTACTAATCTCATATAGCAATCCTATTTAGGTTGTGCATCAAAACGCGATTCAAAAGGCAACAGGCAACAGGCAACAGGGGGTCTCGCAGCAAGCGTCAAAGGCGCACTTCTAAAAGTGGTTAAATGCCACAAGCTAGCATTTCAACCGCTAGAAATGCGACTGCACAGATTTGTGTAGATTTTAATTAGCGGTAAGAGTTCTGGTCATTATTATCTAGGTTTTGGTTTCTCACGACTCATTTACGATTGCTATAGCGATTTTTAGTTGAGTAGAATAAATTCGAGTAAGTGGGAGTGGGGACTGGTGATTGGGGAGTGGTAAATTCTCAATTCCTAATCCCTAATTACCAATCCCTAAAACCAACCCAGTCTGCGTTCTATTCAAATTAAAACTGCTATCAATGCTCATTAGACAAGTAGCTACCTCTGAATAAAATACGAATGGATATTTTGATAGTTGCAATTTTGGAAATAAATATTCACTCTCAAGAAAAATACTCAATTTTGAGCTAAGTTTATTAAGTCTCTAGCAGTTGCAGATAAATTATAAGGAAAAAGCATAAAATGAGCATATTAAGCCAAGTAGTTGGTGCCTTATTAATCGAACTGTCGGCGGCCCAAAATGCTGCTAACAAATACTCGAGTGAAATTAGCTTAGAATACCAAGAAGATACTCGAGAAGAAGAGCCGAGTCCTCTTGCTAACTATCCAGTCCCTAATGGATTACTAAAAGAAATAGAATTAAACCTTAAATTTTCAATTAATAACGTTAAAGAAAGGCGAGAAGAAACGGGAAATTTAGTGAATATTAGAAATATTTTCCAGCGGGAATCCAAAAAATTAGTTCAAAAAGCAATTCAGCCAATAGTTAAATATATTGATGAGAATAAAGCAACTGCAGAAGAAAAAATCCGCAAAAGATGGGAGGCATTGGCGACGAATATTCAAAAGACTGAGTTTATTAACCTTCTCAGTAATATCTTGACTAAAACCCTCTTTAAACAACGCAAAAGCTTGATAGGAGAAGAGGGAGTTGTTAGAGAAGAAGCCATTAGAAATTTAATCAATGAAATATTAGATGAAAGCTTTCAAGGAAATGAAGATTTGAATTCAATTTTAGACAAAAATACAGAGAGAGGGCGGCAAATTCGACAAGGTTACGAAGAGGGAATAGGCACATTTATAGAGAGTTTAAAAGAGAAAAAAGAAGAATTAAGTAAGTTTAGTTTCAATCAAATGGATGTTATAGTAAATTGTAGCGAACTTAAAGATTTACCCAGCGAGGTAATTTCTTCGATCAAGATTAAAGCAGAATTAGTTAACTATAAATGGCTTGTTACTGACCAGGGAGCAAAACTAGAACGAACTTAAATTTAGGACAAGGAGTCTTAGCAAAAATTAATACTAACAGTAAGATTGGGATTACATTAATATAGAAGAGATCGCAACTATGGCAGATAACGAATTTGTTTTACTCAAGGATATACTATCTGCACCTTTAATCTCAACGATCGAAGCAGATATTGCCGCAGCACAAAAAGTGGCTGAGTTTGTCCAAAAATACGGCTTCGAGAAAGTAGAAGACGAGTCGATGAATGAAGCAGAAGCCCAATCAGGCAATCCTTACGGGCAACTGAAAATGGTCAATTTCTGGTACAGTCGTTATAATCCCAGCCAGGAAAAAAACGATTATTTTCTCGTTCGCGTTCCAGTTTTATCTCTGATTACTTTACCTCTGTTGCAAATTGATACGGCCACTTTTGATTTTAATATAACAATCCATATAGAAAAAGAAAAAATAGCTACTATAGGACAATTAAGTGAAAATCTATCAAAAACAACAGAACAACTAGAAGCAGAAGAACGGCAACAGGAACAGCAAGAATCAAAAGTAGGCAAAATAGTTGATAGATTTAAGGCTCGTTTAGCACCTATATTGGGAGCCAAAGATGGAGAAAGTAGAATAATAGATGCTAATATGCAAGTCAAAGTCCAAATGCGTCAAGCAGATATGCCAGCCGGACTGATTAGACTAATGTCAGTATTTAACGAAAGTACTTCGGCTAAGTCTTACGAAGAAAAAATAGAAGCCAAAAAAGTAGATGAGGAAAAATCAGAATCTTCCTCAGAACAACAAGGGGAAGCATCTTCATCATAATTAATCATAATTACCGCATACGAGACTAGACGGGAGAATCCCACGACTTTAGCGTAGCGGAGTCGTGTGGAGTGTCAATAGTTTGAGTGAAAGTACCAATTATAACTAAGGAAAAAAATAATGTTTGCCAACCAACAAAAAGGGAATCGTCGTCCAGGAATACCTTGTCCAGAATGTGGTTTTTTCATTGAAATGCCGCTCGAAGATCTACTCTATAAACAAGAATTTAAATGTCCTGGTTGTCTGTTAGAATTGAGAATGGATCGGAGCAGTTCGCAAAAAGCTTTAGAATTATTACAACAAGTGAAAGTCGCTATGGACGATGTTAAAAAAGCTAGCGATTTTACTCGTTGACATCACATCTGTTTATTAACCCCCGCCAGAGACGGGGGAGGAACGCCACGAAGAGATGATGTATTACGTCACCGAACAATGTCCGGCAAAGACAAAATGTTCTTGACGGCCGCCTTTGCTATTATCTGGCCACTCAACGAGGTAATGTCCTTGTCACTTCCACCATAATTTGGCTCTGATTTAGTTTTGGTGAAACTCTCTTATTCCTTTGAACAATGAAGATTTATTCAAGTGACGAGCCTAATGTTTCATCTGTGGAAAGTGCGCCCAACTCCTATCCCTCCGTCCCGAACAGTTGAGGCGACTGCACAAATCGTAGGAATAGTGCAAATTTTCACCAGACTTGTTTTGATATCCCGAATCAAACCATTCTCCGTAGGGATCGTTAACTCGGAATCCAGTTGCGTCATATCCCCGTAACACGATAATGTGACCAGAACGGGTAAAATATCCCGAAATAATCACCGGATTTTTATTGGCGAGGTGGCACTTAACTTCATCCCAGCTAGCGTCCGTCTTGAACACGTCATTGATGCCATATAGCTCAAACAACCGCCTCAGATCGTCGTGAACGTGACGGTCCCAGCCCTTTTGCTCGACTATCTCAAATAACTCATCTTCCAGTTGCTTGTGGGCAGTTTGTGGCTGAATTCCGTAGTAAGCCAAACACATCGCCACAGAAGTTACATTGCAAGTGCCGTAGGGTTTATGCCGATTATCTCTTTGGCTGAAATAGGGAACTGGTAAATTTACACTGGTAGGAAGGAGGTCTCCCAGTTTGTATTGAATAATCGGTTTAATACCTTCCCGTTGAATTTCTACGTGTCCCTTAAAAGCCACCCAAGTTTTTCGCCCTTTTAATTCCTTTTTGTCGAGGGTGATTTGGACGTGGTTTCCGATATCTTGGTAGGATTCCAGTTCAAATTCTTGACCCTTGGCCACGTCGATTTTCTCCTCATCGGAAAGTTGGTCCGATTGCACTGGTGAAATCTTGAAAACCGTATTCTCTAGGACGCGAAGCTCGATCGGGGTGGCTTTTTCAAATGACCAGCGAGTGCTAAACTCTTGCCACACTGGCTCTGGGACTTTTTCCTCTAGCCATTTGAGCGCAGCACGCTGTCGGTCATTCAATACCATGAACTTTTCAACCGCATGGGGTAAATCTTGACTAATTTTCATAATTGCTCTTCTCCTTTTCTTACTCTCGTCAGGCTATAGCTTTCTCTGCGTGCAACTATTTAGGGTTAACTCAATTTGGAATTTTAGATAAAAGATTTTAGAGTAAAGCGCTCACACTACTGGCTAGAAGGACAGCGGCAATTAGGCAAAAAGGATCTTGTAACTAGCTATTTTTTCTAGGGCGGCAAAAATAACTGGGGAAGTTTTTTTTTGTTACTAAAAAAGCCTTAAACAGGTAGACCTAATTTTCGACCAATAATGAATTTACTCCATCCAATTAGAGTATAGCCTTTTTAAATAATTTGAAAGAATAAAAGTTCGATACTTTCATAAAAATATACATTCCAATACTTAAGGAAATAAAGAACAAAAACCTGGCTTCTTAATCCCTCAAGCAATAGCAATTTTTTAAAGAGGATGAAAGGCTAGCGATCCTGAGATCTGAGTCTTCTACTGACTATAACTACTCAAATTTTAAGACCGATTTTTTACCTGTTCCAAAACTATTAATTTTGTAAATTATGCAATTTAGATAGCTTTATTGATGCTAAAGTAGAATTAGCATCAATAAAGAATGAATACTTTTTCTTCCATTCGACCCTAATTGAGAATACGAGCTACTACTGTATGTTCCTTTAGTCCTGGTGTTCCTAGGATGTTAGCAAAATCAATGCCTCTATCTAGGCTTGGTTACTAAAGCTATTTCTCAATAAAAGACGCTAATTTCCCAACATCCTAGCTAGTCTCTAAAGCTTTTATAATTACTAACAATAAATAGTAGCTTCTTGTTCTCAAGACATTTTTTCCTAAAAAAAGTCGAAGATAAAAGAATCACGTCTGAAAGCTTATATTCTTTGTCCTTGAGGGATTTAAAGCTTATGTTATAACTATCCTTCTAATTTATTAAATAGGAGAAGCTCAATGGTTGTAAATCAAAGAACACCGATGAAAGATATGGTGATAATTTTGCCAGGAATCTTAGGTAGTGTCTTACAAAAAGATGGCAAGGATCTGTGGAATGTTTCTGGTCAAGCGATTTGGCAAATAGTAAAAAGTTTAGGTAATAGACTACAAGACTTGAAACTAGAAGGAGATGACCCTAATGTAGAAGATTTAGGTGATGGCATTAAAGCGACTAAATTAATTGCTGACACTCACTTAATTCCAGGATTGTGGAAAATTGATGGTTATACCAAAACCTCTCAATTAATTACTAAAAATTTTGAGGTCACTGAGGGAGATATCTACAACGATCCAGAAGAGCAAGCAGCTAATTTCTATCATTTTCCCTACGATTGGCGCAGAGATAATCGTGCTAATGCCAATATCTTAAAACGATTGTTAGATAAGAGATTGTATCAATGGAGAAAATCTTCACTAGAAAGAAAAGATGCCAAAGTCATTCTTTTAGCACACAGTATGGGAGGTTTAATTTCTCGCTATTACCTAGAAGTATTAGGGGGATGGCAAGATTGCCGAGCCTTATTTACTTTTGGTACTCCCTATCGCGGTTCGGTAAATGCGGTTAACTTTTTGGCAAATGGTTATAAGAAGTTGTTTCTCGATTTAACTGAGGTAATGCGATCGCTCACTTCTGTCTATCAATTGATGCCGATCTATGAAATGCTCAACATTAATGGACAGTTTTATAGAATTGCGGAATCTCCAATTGAACTTCCCCATATTGTGAAGACAAAAGCAGAAGCAGCTTTAAATTTCCATCGGGAAATTGAGGAAGGAGTAAAAAGCAATAAAAAAGAGGAAAAATATCGAGATTTCTTTATTACAGTTCCAATAGTGGGCATTAATCAGACTACTCTTCAATCAGCAAAATTGATTAATGGACAAATTAAAGTTATTGAGGAACTCAAAAAGGATCGCTCAAATATTCAAGATTTTCCGCCAATTGTCCAAAATAATATCAGTTTAGCTGAGGGTGACGGAACAGTCCCCGAACTTTCGGCTTATCCTCCTGAATTTACATCCCAACAAATTTTAATCGCTAGTTCGATCGCAGAGAAACACGGTTCTTTGCAAAATCAAAGGCAAATATTAACAGATTTATTACAACGTCTTCAAAATTCTCAATTTGATTTAAGGGTAGCTAGGGGTAGAGGTCAAAAAGCGATCGATCTTACTCTAGAGGATCTTTATTTTGCTGATGAACCAATAATTATTAAGGCCAAAGAAACTGGTATTTCTGCATCTAATAAGCTCAAAGCAGAAATTACTTGCGTTTCCGAAGAGCGAGAAACAATTCATCTTGATTTCCAGGGAGAGGAACAAGAATGGGAACTTGAAGTTAAGAATCTGCAACCAGGACTCTATCGCATCAAAGTAGAAGCAGAAAACTCTAGTAATTCTC
Organism: Prochloraceae cyanobacterium; assembly: GCA_030065755.1. GTDB lineage: Bacteria > Cyanobacteriota > Cyanobacteriia > Cyanobacteriales > JASJDA01 > JASJDA01. The sequence continues at coordinate 17,604 of JASJDA010000052.1, forward strand.
CAACTACTCCTGTCAACGATCTATTTGAAGTAGGCAATAAGTCTGATTATCAAATCTAACAAGGTAATACTCATGAGTCAAGCAAATTCATCTCCCGATCTATACGCTTTACTAATTGGAATTAACTGTTACCTTCCCAATTGCCTATCGGATGGTTCTCGTTATGAAGCTCTTGATGGTGCAGTAGGAGATATTGAAGATGTGGAAAAATTTCTGCTGCGACAACCCCAAAAACCTAAGCAAATTTTCAAACTGACTGCTACCAGTTCCGAAACAGCATCTTTTTCAGACCCTCCCAAGCCGATAGAGCCAGAAGAACAGTTACCTACTTATGCCAATATAATTAAACATTTTGACGAGATTACAAAAGTAGCTAAAAAAGGGGACTTAGTATATATTCACTATTCTGGACATGGAGGTCGCGCTAAGAGTATTTATCCGAAGGAGATTAAATCTAACGGGATTGATGAAGCACTAGTCCCTACTGATATCGGTACGGGAGACGGACAGTATCTTCGAGACTTAGAATTAGCTGTACTGCTCAAAAGAATGGTGGATAAGGGGTTATTAGTTACTCTGATTTTAGATAGCTGTCATTCTGGCGGTTCTACTAGAGGGGGGAATGCTAAGATTCGCGGTCTGAAGCACGATCTTATCGATGAAACTCCCAGACCAAGAGAAAGTTTAGTCAATCCTTCTGCTGAAGAATTAGCAGCAGTAGCTCCTGGTTGGGAAAATTTAAAATATGCAACTCGCGCTGGTATTCCTGTTGCTACCATGATTCCTGAAGCCAAAGGCTATGTATTGCTTGCTGCTTGTCGTCCTTCTGAATATGCCTATGAATATGCTTTTGATGGTTCACAAAGCAATGGCGCATTAACTTACTGGTTGTTAGATACCTTAACACAGCCAAACCCAGGCATTACCTATAAGATGATTCACGATCGCATTAATGGCAAGATTAATACCCAGTTTCTTACCCAAAATCCGATGATTCTCGGAGAAGGCGAGCGCGTTTTTCTAGGCAAGGAATATAAATCAGTTCCTTTTGCCGTAAATATTATGGAAGTTAAGTTAGACGAAAATGAAAATAAAGTCAATCAAGTCAAACTTGATGCTGGACAAGCTCATGGATTACGCAAAGGTGCTGAATTGGCCATTTATCCTTCGGGGACATTAGATTTTGCTGATAAAAAACAGCGCATAGCTTTAGCTAAGATTATTAAACGCAGTGCAGCCGAATCTTGGGCTGAAATTACTACTTTCATTAAGCCAGAGCCAACTATTGAAGTGGGTTCGCAAGCTGTCTTAACTTCTATACCAGTTAAGTTACTTAAAAAAGTCCGCTTACTCAAAGATAAAGATACTCCTTTAGGACGCGCTCGCGCTTTACAAGCTATTTCTATAGCAATTCAAGATAATGGTTGGGTGAAATTAGTTACTAAAGATGACAATAAATCTTCAGCTGCTGATTATCAGGTTGATGTGAAAGCAGTAAATGAATCAGAAGCGAAAACATATAGGCTGACTGTTGGTGAAGTAATTTATGAGCTCTGCGATCGTACTGGCGCACCGATTATTTTAAGACCTGCTGTAAAAGTAGGAAATGCAGATGCAGCAGAAAAGATAGTCAAGCGTTTGGTTCATTTGGCTAAATATCAAGCAACTGAAGAACTAGATAATCACGATCTTAATTCTGAACTAAAAGGCCAAATTGCTGTTGAGATACTAGGAAAACAAGCAGACTATGAACCAGGAGATCCGATTGAACCAGAACCATTTGAAGATTCTGACAATCCAACCCTCAATGTTGGCGAGTATCTATTTATCAAAATCCGAAATGATTATTCTGAGGTTCTAAATTTTACTGTTCTAGATTTAGAATCTAATTGGGCAATTTCTCAAATTGAGCCTTCTAAAGCAACAAGTCAGTTTACTCCTTTAGATCCTGGAGAAGATAAATTAATTATTTTAAGAATGAGTCTTCCTAAAGAAGATCGAGAAGGCTCGGATATTTTTAAAGTATTTGCCACTAAAGATGCAGCTAATTTTCGTTGGCTAGCATTACCGTCTTTGGATAAGCCATTCCTTTCTAAAGGAGAAAGAGGAATTAGCAGATCTCCTGTTAATCCTTTGGAAAAGTTACTGTTCTCTTTTGCTGACGATCGCAATCCTACTCGTACTGGAAATCCAGTCGCTTTTCCTAGTAATGATTGGACAACTGCTTCGATAAAAATTAAGGTAAAAAACCCTGGTGCTGATTCCTATGTAGTGGGTAGTGATTCCCCAGAAACCCACTTTCCGCACGTCAATTTGTCATATGTCTTGTAGTATATAAATCGGCTCTTTTGGCGCACCGCTACGCGGATCCCTTTGGGATCGCCATCGAACCGATTTCTTCTCCTTTTTATCGAATTTTGCTACATTGTTTCGGGGCTAAAATTCAGATAGGGCAAGCTTTTCAAGCTTGCGCAGCAATCCCTAACTATAACGTCGGACGATTTCTGACTACTCGAAACAGCTTTTTGCTAAGTTTGTATCTCTTCACTCTTATAGACGGAGGGCTTTGCGAAAAGACGCAAATTTAACTCATATGAAATCCGAGTAATTACATTTTGTACATTTAAATTCAGCTTGAGTTTTTGAGACTCGTGGGTCTCTTTGCGCCAAGAAGATGAACTTCGATCGATCTCATTTTGTCAAGTTAGGGGCATGAATAATTTTTGCAACACAATCCTATTCAAATTCTTAATTGCTTAAGAACAGAGGCTGAGTGTACCTATCATGAATAATCCTAGTGTGTCACACTAGGATTATTCTTTCTTGGGGAAATCTTGAGTTAATGCCGGAATTAAGTTTATTTGCTTTGATTTTTCTGGTCAGCTTATTTATTTTAATCAAAGCAGCAAAGTACTTTACCCTTTCTGCCCAAAAAATTGGTTTATTTTTCGGGATAACACCTTTCATTATTGGCGTGACTATTGTCTCAATTGGCACCTCACTTCCAGAATTAATATCCTCAATTATAGCCACCTTAAAAGATTCCTCAGAAATTGTTATTGGAAATGTTATCGGTTCCAATATTGCTAATATTTGTCTAATTCTCGGCCTGGCAGCAATAATAAGTCCCAGAGCTTTGTTCATAGAATACGATTTACTTGATGTGGATTTGCCTTTATTTACTGGGGCAGCATTTTTCCTCGCTTTAACAGTTGCAAATCAACAATTTTCATCTGGGGAAGCCGTCCTTTGTGTTCTCGGATTTTTCGTTTATTTGCTTTATGCTATCAATAGTGGCGATCGAGCTCCTCAAGAAAATAGGGACGAAAAAGTGAAAACTACTCAACCAAGTAAAAGGTCTATATATAAGGAATTTATTATTTTATTTATTAGTGCGATTTTGATATTTATAGCTGCTAATTATACTATTGATTCCGTTATTAAAATGGCAAAATTCTTAAATGTTGGTACAGAAATAATTGCCGTTAGTGCTGTAGCAATTGGAACCTCATTACCAGAATTAATAGTTACTATTAAAGCCACCCAACAAGGCGATCCAGAAATGGCTATAGGAAATATTTTGGGTTCAAATATTTTCAATTCTTTCGCGGTTATGGGTATAGCTGGATTAGTCAAAGAGTTAGTAATTCCAGCTTCGGTTTTAAGGGAAGGAATTCCCGTTATGTTAGCTGTAACAATTCTCTTTTTTTTTACTACCCAGGATAAAAAAGTTACTAAATGGGAAGGCTGGTTTTTTATTATTATTTATCTCTGGTTTATGGGTAAAACTTTGAGCTTTTTTTAACAGTTATCAGTTATCAGTTATCAGTTATCAGTTGTGAGTGGGATCAAAAGCCCCCTATTTCGGAGGGGATAATCCAAAATCCAAAATCTAAAATCGAGTTGACTTCATGTTAGTTTAGTCTCAACCAGCGACTGGCAATAGGCATCCGCCAACCAGTCCCAAAAGCTCGATCGGTTATTTTTAAGCCAGGTGGGGCTTGTCGGCGTTTGAACTCCGATCGCGCTACTAATTTCATCACTTTTTTGACTACTTTTGGATCTGCACCTGCGGCAATTATTTCTTCTGGCGATCGATGTTGGTGAATAATGCGATCGAGTATGTCGTCTAATATATCGTAACTGGGTAAAGAATCTTGGTCTGTTTGACCTGGTTTTAATTCTGCTGAAGGAGGTTTACTAATTACGTTAGCAGGAATAATTTCTCGATCGCGATTCAACCAGCGACAAAGGGAATATACTCTAGTTTTGGGTACGTCTGCGATTACTGCTAATCCTCCATTCATATCCCCGTAGAGAGTACAGTATCCTACTGCCATTTCTGATTTATTCCCAGTGGAGAGGAGGAGATAACCGAATTTATTAGCGATCGCCATTAACAAGTTACCCCGAATGCGAGATTGTATATTCTCTTCAGCAACTCCAAACTCCGTCCCCGCAAACAAGGGTTCTAATAATTTGTCGTATGCTGTCATTGTGTCCCCGATGGGAAGCTTTTGAGTTTTTATCCCCAAGTTATTTACTAATGCTTCCGCATCCGTAATAGAATGTTCGGAACTATAGGGAGAAGGCATCATAAGACCGAATACATTTTCTTTTCCCATCGCTTCTGCTGCGATCGCAGCTACTAAAGAGGAATCTATCCCCCCACTCAAACCCAAAACTACTTTAGAAAAACCGCATTTTCTAGCATAATCTTTTACTCCCAAGACCAAAGCAGAGTATATTTCTCCTTCTTCTGTTTCTGCTAGAGGGACTGTAGAGGCTGGTAATAAATCCTGTTTGTCTCGATCGTATTCAACTATAACCAGATCCGAGTCAAAAGCTTTAGCGCGACAAACTACTTCCCCAGCGCGATCGAATGCAAAACTACTCCCGTCAAAAATCAGATCGTCATTTCCTCCCACCTGGTTAGCGTAGAGAATGGGTACGCGATCGCTAGTCGCACTGTGTTTTAACATCGCTTCCCGCAGTTTTTGTTTGCCAACACTATATGGTGATGCTGATAAATTAACGACTAAATCTACATCAGAATTAACTAAATCTTCGATCGGATCGATTTCATAGTTTCGTTTTCCCCAAAATTCCTCGTCATTCCACAAGTCTTCGCAAACAGTTACGCCGATTTTAAGTGAATCTAGAGAGAAAGCGTTGCTTTGATATCCTGGTTCAAAGTAACGATCTTCATCGAAAACGTCGTAGGTTGGTAAAAGGCGTTTGTGAAAGATCTGCTGGACTTTCCCTCCATCTAGTAAAGCAATGCTGTTAAACAGTGGTTTTTGTCCCTTAGAAGCTGCATCGGGGTTATTTTCCACTGTCCCTACCAAAACTGCTATGTTTGGCGGTAATTGTTGCGCGAGATTAGATAATTCTTCTGCCACAGACTTGACAAAACTAGGAATTAGTAGTAAGTCTCGCGGCGGATATCCACACAGAGATAATTCGGGAGTCAGCAGCAGTCTAGTATCATTTTGGCTAGCTTGTTTAGCCGCATCTAAAATTTGTTTGGCGTTAGCAGAAAGGTCGCCAATAGTGGGGTTTAGTTGTGCGATCGCTATTTTCATGTTGATGTTAAATTTTGATATAAATTAAATTTCGAGGGTGAATTTATGTGCAAGACTTTTTTTAGTATAAATTCTGAAATTTTTCTCACCCTTCGATTCTATACCTTCATCTGAAAAAAGTTTTTTTAACCGTTCCATTTCTGTTTTTGTTCCACTAAGAAGATTAGGAATATTGTTTGAAATATTTGAGACTTCTTTAAGTGATATATTGAGAGATTGACGTATTGATATAATCTATAATAGGAGAATTGGTATCAATTGCGCGAACTATTTATTAAAGAATGTAAAAAAACTAAATATTCATCAACTATAACTTAATTTATTACAGCAACAACGGGCAGGAGAAAGCCCACGTCCTTTAAGGCGTGGGATGAATCCGACGAACCACTTTTATCGCTTCGCTCGAAGTCAGAAGTGTGAAGTCTAAAGTCAAAAGTTAAAAATATTTAACTTCATCCTTCTGACTTCTGACTTCTGACTTTTTGAAGTGCCGTCAGTTTTGGCCTTGAGCTTCGATGTATTTAATGATAGTCTCCCTCGAAACATTGCCATTCGGTTTATTTTTTTCTGGAAAAGAAATTAAACATCGTCGTCGCCATTTTCAGAAGAGAAGGCAACAGCTACAAAAGGCTAAAAAGTACCGAGCAATTAAAAAGCTAGAGCAAAAAGAGAAACGATGGATGAGAGCAATTAACCATAATGTTTCTCGTCGCATTGTCGATTTTGCTGATTGGTTAAATGCCGACTTGGTATTGGAAAACTTGAGTAGGTTGGACTTTGCTATCAGATGGCTCGTGCAAAAGTTGAACGTAAAATTGTCCTAGAGCGTTGAACTTTTCGAGAGCTTTGCCGCACTTTATCCACCGTCTTGCTCGACTGGCTTTGGTCGGCATTAACGGGTTTCCTTCTGGTGATAAAACAGATACTCTTAACATGGAGATAATCCTCAAGAGTTAAAGTTTAGTGGTCTCTTTGCCCACCGAATCCAAGATGTCTTGCCATTACGCCCTTCTTCCCAAAAAGACTTAAAAATAATCCAAACTAGAGAAGTATTTGGAAGTTTGTCCCAGGATTCGACTCAAAGGGCTATTCAACACTTGCGTTACAAACTTTGGGCTTTGCAATCCCCAACTATAGTGTTACTTAGTTGGGGTAGTTGAAATAACTATTGTTTCGAGGCACGAAGCCTCGTCACTTTAGTGCGGGGTGCTGACATCTGGTTTAGGCGTTTTAGAGGTGCTCTTTGGCAGTGATGGCTCTTCGATATATTCAGCAGGCAATTCTCCTGTAAGAGAATCTAGGAAGGCAACAATGTCCTTAACTTCACCGTCGGAAAGTTCTTTAGTCGTCTGATGTTTTGCCATCAGCTTGACGGCTTCATCTAGAGTTTTCACTCCTCCATCATGATAATACGGGCCAGTTTTAGCGATATTTCTCAAAGAAGGTACTTTAAACACCATGCGATCTGATTTGTCCCCTGTCACTTTGTAGCGACCTAGATCGTTGAGATCTGGCCAAGGCTTTTCTTTACCTAATTTTTGGTACATATCGCCACCGAAATAGGTTCCAGCATGGCAGGTAGCACAGCTTTGCTCGAATAATTTCAACCCTCTTACTTGCTGTGTAGTTAGTGCGGATTTATCCCCAGCAAAGTATTTGTCGAAAGGTGCGGGAGTGACCAATCCTCTTTCAAAGGTTCCTATTGCTTTACCAATATTGTCATAGGTAACAGGATTAGAATCTTCTGGAAATGCTTTCTTAAAAGCTGTGACATACTCAGGCATTGAGTTAACCACTTCTAGCACTTTTTTGTTAGAAGGCATTGCCATCTCAACAGAATTGAGAATTGGCCCCAAAGCTTGTTCTTCTACAGTAGCTGCGCGACCGTCCCAAAATTGAGCTATGTGACCAGCAGCATTATATACAGTAGGAGAGTTCCGATCGCCTCGCTGACCTTTGTGTCCAGGAGAAGTAGCTTCGTTATCTACCCCATAATTACTAAGGTTATGACAGCTATTACAAGAAATTGTCTGACTCTTGCTAAGTCGCTTCTCGTAATAAAGCTCTCTACCTAGATCGATTAAATCTTCACTTGGCTTTTTATTATTGATGAATAAATTAGCAGGTAAAGCTGGGCCAAACATACTTAAATCTAGAGTTTTCGCGATATTTCCTATTGGCGGCGAAGTGATATTTTTTGTTTGCAGCGAACAACCTATAGAAAAAGTAAGACTGGTAACAAACAATACCAAAAATAAACAAGCTCTTTTCCAAGAGTTCAATCTCACTCTAAAAATCATGGTTATAAAATCTCTTTCAACACTAGAAGTTTGCAGTAATTAGTGTTTCAATTCGCTTTCTTAACGACGGCAAATTAATTTTTAACTACTATATTAGTAAGGGGTTAAAATTTACCAAATTATTTAATAACTCTAGATTTATCTAAAAGTTTTACTAGAGAAAATAACTTGGAGCTCCTCTATCGGCAAAAGTATAATAAAAAGTGAAGTTTGTTTGGGAAATACTTATGGCCAATATAAAATTGGCTTACTTTTTTTGCCCACCTCGATCGGAAATAACTGGGTTTTTCCCAAGGGATTAAATAAACTGTGCTATGTCTTGATTTTTTTCTAAAGAATTTAGGGAACTGTAGAAATCAATCAATATCATTCAGTACGTTTGCATCGACCCATTTTGTAATTGTTCAGTCCAGTAATTTAACCCAGTAGCTTCAGCATTACGATCGAAAGCAAAATTATAAACTCGATCTATCATCTCTCTATAACTTAGTCCTCCAAAAAGAAGATCTGCCTCCTCTGAAGCACCAAATTGATTGACAATTTGATTATATAAATTTCTTTCATTACCAGTTAACATATCGCCTTTCATTGGACTGTAGCTAACTTGATTGTCACTAAAAACTTTACCCCAAAATTCACGTCCTTCACCATCTGCTGGTCTTCCATAGTAAACAACATAGGCGATTTGTATTGTTTCTGCATTTAGGGTTAAAGAATTGCTGTTATTACTAGAGTTAACATTTATTGTGGTGTTATTAACAATATTGGCACCTTCGCCACTCTGACCGCCACTTTCACCGCCACCATTATAATATTGGTACTCATAGCCACTTTGGCCGCTTTCGCTACTTCCGCCACTTTCACCACTTTCATAAAGGTATTTAATACGATCTCGAATACTCATTTTTGTTTGCACCTAAATCTAAAATTTGTTTCTTAGTATTAATATGTATTGCATAAATATGAAATGAAAATGAAACGATCGCGAGCTCTGGAGAGGTAAGATCGAGTGAAATACTAGACTAAATAAACCTTTGTATGTATTTAATTACTTTTAAATGTTTTTGATATAATTTTAACTTTTTAATAAAAACTAAGCCGGAACTATTAGCTTACTTTTGCTGCGTAGAGGTCTATTCTTTTAATTTTCCTAAACTATATTTTAATTATTTTTGCTAAAGTATCTGTAAATAAATTAGGAATAAGATCGTGAAGTTAAAACAAAAAAACTTTCCAGTTTCTGCTAAACAAGAAACTAAAGATAGTTTGGCTATTACTTTTGCTCCATTATCTCTTGACGAGGTTTATACTCTCGCCGACGATCGAGCTAATGGAGCGATCGTATTAATGAGTGGAACCGTGCGCGATCGAACTGACGGTAAGCCAGTAAAATTTTTAGAGTATCAAGCTTACGAACCAATGGCGATCGAAATATTCCGTCAAATTGCTGCTAATATTCGTAAAAAGTGGCCCGACACTAACACAATAGTAATTCATCACCGCACGGGAAGCTTACAACTTGGTGAAATTAGCGTTTTAGTAGCAGTTGGCTGTCCTCACCGCGCCGAAGCTTTTGAAGCTTGTCGTTATGCTATCGATACCTTAAAACACAATGCTCCCATCTGGAAAAAAGAACATTGGCTAGATGGATCTAGTAATTGGGTCAGTATTGGCGCTTGCGAACGAGAAGAGACTGACCAACAGTTCTAAAAAGCGATTGCGCCACTTGCACCTCAAGCAAAAAAAATTAAACACTAGCTCCGTGGTAAATTGTCAAAGACAGGTATTAGAGAAACAGCAATGGCATCCATCCGCGAATTGCACCAACAATTAGTTAACAAAGAACGTTCAGCCCTAGAAATTACTACAGAAACTTTAGATCGCATTGAAGCATTAGAACCAAAAATACAGGCTTTTTTATCTGTCACAGCCGATCGAGCGCTAGAACAAGCCAAGCAAGTGGATGCCAAAATAGCAGCAGGAGAAGAAATAGGGCTATTAGAAGGAATTCCCGTCGGCATCAAAGATAATATGTGTACTAAGGGAATTGCCACTACTTGCGCTTCTCGGATTTTAGAAAATTTTGTCGCGCCTTACGAGTCTACTGTTACCGGAAAGCTAAAAAATGCTGGTGCAGTAATGGTGGGTAAAACTAACCTCGACGAATTTGCTATGGGTAGTTCTACCGAAAATTCTGCCTATAAAGTTACTGCTAATCCTTGGGATTTATCGAGAGTACCTGGGGGATCTTCTGGAGGAAGTGCAGCAGCAGTAGCAGCGAGAGAATGTGTGGTTTCTCTTGGTTCCGACACAGGTGGTTCGATTCGTCAACCAGCTTCTTTATGTGGAGTGGTGGGGATGAAACCTACTTACGGTTTAGTTTCTCGCTTTGGTTTAGTGGCTTTTGGTTCTTCTCTAGATCAAATTGGACCTTTAGCAACTAATGTAGAAGATGCAGCAATTTTACTAGAAGCGATCGCCGGACACGATCCTAAAGATTCTACAAGTCTCAAGGTAGAAATTCCTGACTATACTAAGTCCTTTACGCCAGATTTTAAATCCGCAGGAGGGCTAAAAGTAGGGGTAATCAAAGAAACTTTTGGCGAAGGTATAGACTCAGTAGTAGCAGATGCCGTGCAAAAGGCGATCGAGCAGTTAAAAGATTTAGGTGCGGAAATACGAGAAATTTCCTGTCCTCGTTTCCGTTACGGTCTGCCCGCTTACTACATTATCGCTCCCAGTGAAGCTTCAGCAAATCTGGCTCGTTACGATGCTGTTAAATACGGTTTGCGCAAAGATGCAGACAACTTAGTGGAAATGTACGCTAAAACCCGCGCCACTGGTTTCGGCGTGGAGGTCAAGCGCAGGATCATGTTAGGAACCTATGCCCTTTCTGCAGGATATTACGACGCATATTATTTGAAAGCGCAAAAAGTTCGCACCCTCATTAAACAAGATTTTGAAAAAGCTTTTGAAGAGGTAGATGTTTTAGTTTCTCCTACTTCTCCAATTACGGCTTTTAAAGCGGGAGAAAAAGTAGAAGATCCTCTCAGTATGTATCTTTTGGACTTGATGACTATTCCTATTAACTTAGCTGGTTTACCAGGTATAAGTATTCCTTGCGGTTTTGACGATCGCTCTTTACCAATAGGTATGCAATTAGTGGGCAATGTTTTACGAGAAGACCTTCTGTTTAAAGTAGCCCGTGCCTACGAACAATCTACCGAGTGGCACCAGAGACAACCCTCACTGGATTAGTTATACCAGGAGCAAGGGGAGAGGGGGAGAGGGGGAGAGGGGGAGCAAATAAGTTCCATTAGTCATAGCTGAAAAGACAATCTTAAATTAAATACTTTGTCTCTTTAGAGCGAGTTAAAATTATACTATTCCTCAAAAGTAACTAAAGAGATAAAAAATACTTTTAATTAATTAAAAAAAGCTCAAATTCCTGTCTTCCCCCTTCCCTGACCTTCTCCTAAGTCTCTGATTATTTTCGAGAATTGGTATTGCTTTTTTATCCAAAGTGGTCTTTTGGTGTCTGGCTGTTATAGAACGTCTGGGTTTTTCACCAATTATTTTAGCTTGTAAGTAGTATTATAAAACTATTTTATACGAAAAGGGGGATTATCTAGTGTCCCTTTTTTTGGAGAAAACACAACTATTGGTGTTGTTGCTACTAATGCTTCTCTGAATCAGGCTCAAGTCACTCAAGTAGCTCGGATGGCTCATGATGGCTTGGCTCGCTCTATAGTCCCTGCTCACACACCTGTTGACGGTGATACCTTGTTTGCTGTAGCTACAGGTCAGTTGGATTCTCAAGGGAATTTGCTTGAAATTGGAGCTTTAGCTGCTGAAGTTACATCACAGGCCATAATTCGCGCAGTAACTTATGCTGAAGGAATTCCATCTTACCCAGCTTTAAGTGACTTGAATAATCAGTAAATGTGACTAATTGCTTCTCTTCTTTGAACGCGATCGAGGAGTCTGAGATTTGTTTCACAATAACCTAGCATCGCCTGCGCTACTCTGGTAATTGATTGCGAATTATTTTGACTTAAAACTGATGAGTCATTTCTATAAATATTTGCTCCCGTTTGCAGCAATTTTTGCCCTCGTTTACATCGCATTATCTCTTATCGTACTCAAGTGGCAAAGTCGATTAATTTTCGTACCTTCTCAGAAAATTGAGATTACGCCAAAAGAGTTAGATGTGCCCTACGATGAAGTGTGGTTGCCAGTTAATCAAACCGATCGCCTACACGGTTGGTGGATTCCTTCACCAGTACCTAGAATAGGTGTGGTGCTATATTTCCACGGCAATGCCAATAATATTAGTAGCCATATCAACGAAGCCCGAATGTTTCGACAATTGGGTTTTGACGTGCTATTAGTCGATTATCGGGGATACGGTCGCTCTGTCGGTCAATTTCCCAATGAAGAGCGGGTTTATCAAGACGCACAGATTGCTTGGGATTATTTAACGCAGCAAAAAAGTGTTGAACCCCAAGATATTTTTATCTACGGACATTCTTTAGGTGGAGCGATCGCTATTGAATTAGCAGTAAATAATCCTCAGGTGGCTGCTTTAATTATTGAAGGCTCTTTTACTTCTATACGCCAGATGGGAGAGTCTCGAACCTTTTTCAGTATTTTTCCCCTCGATCTCATTGTTCACCAGCACTTTGACAGTCTCAGTAAAATTAAACACTTGCAAATGCCTCTATTATTTATTCACGGCATTGAGGATACTGTTGTTCCCGCAAAGATGAGTCAAGTTTTATATGATGCTGCAACTGCACCGAAAAAATTATTGTTAGTTCCTAATGCGGATCACAATGACGTAGCTTTAGTTGGTGGCGAAAAATATTGGCAAACAGTGTGGGAATTTTATCAAATGGTACGGAGCGATCGGGGTAAAGTGGTTAGCCGATAGGATGGGTGACCAGGGATTCGAACCCTGAACCGACGGATTAAGAGTCCGATGCTCTGCCGTTGAGCTAGTCACCCTTGGACTTTTTATATTAGCAAGCAGGAACGTTTTTTTTATCTATTTAAGGTTATATTCAACTTCACAAAGGTTTTACAGTTATCAGTTGTGAATTTATTTTTGAATCAATTGATAACTGATAACTGATAACTGATAATTGAATGGGGAGCGATCGCAACTAACCTGGATCTTGAGTATTTTTTCCTAGTAACTCGATTTGAAAAATGGTATCTATCGGTCTTTGAGAGATGGTTTTTTCCCATTGAATGCCAGAGAGAAAAATTGCAGCCGAAGCAGTTTCTACTACATCCACACCCCATTCTCCAGGCTGTAAAGAAGTTGGAGAAGTACCCATTGCTGGAGTTGTTTTTTTGCCGCCAAGAAGTAAAATATCTGGCATTACTCGATCGTCAGATTTTTGCTCTTGCCGCTTCGACCACAAGATTTTACCGCAGATTTCGCCAATCTCTTTAGGGGAAAACTCAGCTATCGGAAAGAGAATTTCTACCACCCAATGAGGATTTTCGATCGTGCTACAGCTAATACGATCGTTAGATTGCAGACCGTCAATAAAGACTTGGGCAAATTCTTCTCTACTTAACACCGGAAGTTCGCCCTGAGATAAATTAAAGTTGTGGGAAAGTAACATTCTTCCCGTCGCTCGATCGCTCATTGTTGTTACTAAATCTGAGATTTCAGAGATTTTATAGTAATAAATACTAGAGTCAAACGAGTCTCTAAATATCTAATTAAAGGCTCGTTTCTCTATATTTTAAATAATAACCCGCGATCGACTTATTCAGAACACTTGACGATCGCAATAGTTTTGTTACAAAAAATATTTGCATTGCTGTCTTGACAAAATGGAACTATTATAATAACAAAAGCGATCGGAAATTAGCAAAAAGCTGTTAAAATCCTTTCTAAATTCCTTCAAAAAGTAGAGATGTTCGATAAAATATCTCTACACTGATCGATAGTTGTTTTAATTTTAAATTAAAAAAATGCTACTAGAACTAAAACGAATCACTGTACCAGCAGGACAAAAAATACTCCTAGAAGATGTCAGCTGGGGAGAATTTGAAGCCATTTTAGAAGAATTAGGAGAACATCGCGCTGCCAGAATAGCCTATGATTTTGGAATCTTAGAAATTATGACCCCATTACCCGAACACGAGATCGATAAAATTTATATCAGTAACTTTGTAGAAATTTTGCTTGAAGAACTCGATATTGAATTTTGTCCTTTGGGTTCTACTACTTTTAAAAATCAATTGATGAGTAAAGGAATAGAACCAGACAACTGTTTTTATATTAGAAATGAAGCCAGAGTTAGAGGTAAAAATAGATTGGATTTAACAGTAGATCCGCCACCAGATTTAGCCTTAGAAATAGATATTACTTCTCGTACTCATCCTAATATTTACCAGACATTAGGAGTGCCCGAACTGTGGCAATTTGAAAAGGGTAAGTTAAAAATTTTAGTTTTGGTAAATCGTAAATATGTTGAGTCTGCATCTAGTCCCAACTTTCCCGATTTTCCTCTAATAGAAGTTATTCCTCAATATCTCGATCTGTGTAAAACAGAGGGAAGGAATAAAGGAATAAAGGCTTTTCGCGCCTGGGTTAAAGAAAATATCAATATTTAATAAATGGGGTTGGGGAAGAGTGGGAGAGTGGGAGAGGGGGAGAGTGGGAGACTGACAGACTTCGATGGCAGTTTAGGGGTTAATTAATATAAAAACGTTTAAAATAAATATCTTGAAAGCAGACGATCGAGTAGCTTAGATTTACAGATGAACAATTTTCCCATAGAGGCGGCTGTTAGTCACTATCAAGCAGCGATCGATACTATCTCTGAGTCTCAATCACCTCTGTCTATAGAACACATATTAGAGGTTTTCAATGCTAGAGATGTACTCATGTCTGTTTTGACTCAGCAGAGTGAGATTTCTGGGGAAATTCAAAAGCAAATAGTCAGTCTAGATACTACTCTCAAACAACATTCTCAGGCTATTAGTAAAGCGATCCTTCTAAAATTCATTGCAAATAAACAACCCCAACAAAATTCTCCTTCGAGCGCTCCTCCTAATAGCTCGACCCAAAACCAATTTCCGACTAACACAAAAGCAGCCCAATAATAGGGATGATTTTGACGATCGGATTTTAACCATTCTGAAAGGCTCGAAAAGGCGATCGCACATTAATATACTATATTAATGTGCGATGATTCAAGAAAAACTGTAAAAGCTCAAGATAGTCAGAACCGAGGTGCTTTCTGAGGAAAAAGTAGTTTCAAGAGCGAGAATTGAGGTTCTCGTCCAAAGAACTAGCTCTGGGAGTCGATTGTATCCCCTGTTCTACCGCTTCCTTGACTGGCAAGAATTTCTCGGAAAGTTTCTTGTAAAGGTGATTCCACTTCTGCCAATAGACATTAGTTGAAAGAGACTGATTCATTAACGGTTTGGTTCATATTTTGGTGTCAGAATATAATTAATAAATAGAGGGTAAAGGTTGATGACTAAACTAGATATTGCCAAAGCTAAATCTGAATTAGAGCGATTAGTAGAACTGGCAAAAAGTGGAGAAGAAATTATTATTACAGTTAAAGAGCAACCAGTGGTTAAAATAGTACCACTGCGAGAAGAAAAAAGACCTTTAAAGTTTGGTAGTGCTAAAGGAAAAATAACGATTTCAGATGATTTTGATGAACCATTAGCTGACTTTGCTGAATATAGCTAATGAAACAGTTATTAGATACTCATGCTTTTCTCTGGTTTGTAATGGGGTTAGACCCAGAAATGTTGAATGCTATTTGAGGGAAGTTTGATGAAAACACTAATATCTCTTACGATCGAATAAATAAAGCATATTTTAGCATTTTATGCCTGTTATTTCTCAGTTATTTACTAACAATCAACACTTCTGGCGAGAATGGCATAATTTCTCACCAATAAAAGAGGTGAGTTTTGGTACAGATTCGGAATATTTTTGAAAAGCTTTATAAAAATCATCTACGTCACAAAAAACTTGAGTGATATCTATACGATAATTTATATTCATGGCTAAAAATCTAAGATAATTCCTCATAAAAATCGGCTTGCTAAGAGTATTATCTAATCGATCGCCTTGATGATGAGATGGAACCTCTTTTTTTTGATTAAACTAAACCGTATAGTTAGTAAAAGAAGTCTTTAAAGTCTTTTATTTCTGACATTGTTTTTAATTTTATCTTCTTACTTTTGCCTTTTGCCTTTTGCCTTTTGCCTCAAACTAACCCTTAATTTAGCATAGCAAGTTCGGTAGAACCTTTTATTTTTGACGAGATTACTTTGAACTTTTGTAAATTGTGGCGTAACTTCCTCAAGTTTTCCTGACAAGTAAATAGAGGTTAATCAGATTTATTAGCTAACTGATTTTAATCCCATTCTCAATCGACAAACAATATACGCTGTAAAGGTTCCAGGTATTATTGGTCAAAAACTATTTGAGTTTAAAAGATACCGATCGAATTTTTCAGCCTACATAATTTTGGCAGATTAAGACACTCTGTTTTGGCAAATCATTAATAAATTTTAAGGAGTAACCAAAATGTTAAAAAATCTTAAATTAAACGCCAAGTTAAACGTAATTTTGTTAATATTTTTTTTATTAATAGTTGCAGTTACTGGTTCGTCTTTATCTGTCATTCTAGAAAAAAATGCTCAACAGGTAGTAGCAGACCGAGCAGCGCTGATTATGGAAACCATGCTTTCCGTGCGGGAATATACCGACACGAGGGTTAGACCAGAATTAGCTTCTAGATTATACGAAGAAGATCGATTTTTACCACAAACAATCCCCGCCTATTCAGCCAGAGAAGTATTTGAGAATTTGAGAAAACGGGATGGGTATCAGGATTATTTATATAAAGAAGCCACTCTCAACCCAACCAATCTCAGAGATAAAGCAGATAAATTTGAAACCGAGATCGTCAATAATTTTAAAGAGCAATCGGACAAAAAAGAAACAAGAGGCTTTCGAAATCTTGCAGGTCAAAAAATCTTTTACATAGCTCGTCCACTTTCGATTTCCAAAGAAAGTTGTTTAGAATGTCACGGACATCCTAAAGACGCTCCTAGAAGTCAAATTCTGACCTACGGAGACCAAAATGGTTATGGTTGGAAGTTAGGAGAGATTGTGGGAGCGCAAGTAGTCTTCGTCCCAGCAGATGCAGTTTTTCGTTTTTCTAGGCGTTTAGAGTTTGTCGTGATTGGAACAATCTCTATATTTTTGCTCTTGGCAATAATCTTAATTGACATCTTCTTGAGACTAAGCATTACTCAACCTCTAAGAAAAATGTCTCAATGGGCTAAAAAAGTTAGTACAGGCAGTACCTCTGAGGAATTCGTACATCAGACAAGAGACGAAATTGGCATTTTAGCTGCATCTCTCAATCGAATGAAAGTTAGTTTAGAAATGGCGTTTAAGATGCTCAATTCCCAGTCACGTCGATAACTAGAAAAAGTATTAAAGCTTTAGCCAAGAAAATAAGTTTTCCAAATTTAATTGAAAAGAGCTGGCAAATTCTGGTACTGGTAAAACATCAGTGTTTGACTCGAAAAAAGCTGGTTGCTGCTTTGCATAATAGACTAAAAATGAAATGGCGATCGCGATCGATCTTTTTGTCCGTAGATTTCCAGAGTAATACCGTCAGATAATACCAAATTCCTGAATTACGATCGCATATCTCTCTCCCGACACTCCCCCTCTCCCCCTCTCCCTTTCATATCGATCGCATCACGGTTGCTATCACATTTATGTTATTTTCATCTCCCATAATAAAAAATAAGAACGTAAGTTATTGGGTTTCTATGCTTCGTTTTAATCCGTTTATTGCTTGTTTCAGTAAAGAGTTGGCAAATGTTTCGTTTAGTGGTATGTGCCCTACTAACAGCCGATAGTAAATTGGACCGTAAATTAGATCGATCGCTAATTCTACGTCTAAATCGTCAGGAAACTCCCCATTTTGTTTCCCTCGCTCGATTACTTCTGTTGCTGCTGCTCGTCGTCCCGATAAAAAACGCTCCCGAAAACTAGCTAATATTTCTGGTTCAAATTGCCCCTCGGCAATAATTTCGGCGACAATTCTTCCTATTTTGCCATTGTAAACGTCAATTACTTGCTTTACCTGCTGCTCTAGTGCCTCGATCGCGCTGTCAGATTCAGGAAAATGGGCGCGGGGTATCATATACTCTAAAAAAGCGTCTACCACTAAAGCGGTTTTACAACACCACCAACGATAAATCGTAGTCTTGCCTACCTTGGCTTCAGAAGCGATCGCTTCAATAGTTAAATCTCTTACCGTCGTGTCTTCTAGCAGCTTAATTGTGGCATTCATTATTGCTTGATAGCATTTTTGGCTGCGAGGACGACCTGGTGCCCTGTTCGCTGATATTGTTTTTATTCCCATTCACCTTTTAAATCTAGTTTTTTTTCTTATTATAATACTTGACGTATCGTTTGCCAGCTCGTCTTGACACCTGTCACTCTGAATTATTAAGATAAATTAAAATACATAACGTATCGTTGAAATTATCGACTAAAACTAACTAGTAACTATGAATAGTTCTAAATCTCCTCCAGATGTAAAAAAGTTTGAAGATTCCGAGCAAACCTTACCCTCAGAAGAAAAGATTAAAAGCAATCCATTGCAGAAACTATTAGTTATTTTGCTACTTGTAGCAAGCGGTTCTTTTCTTTGGCATGTAGTAACGCCAAAAGAAAACTCATCTCCTTCTCAAGCAGCCATCCAGGCTCCTCGTCCTCGTCCAGTAGAGACAGCAGCCTTAAAGCAAGGGGAGGGGGTAAGAAAAGTAAATATTATCGGTCAGGTACAGGCGAGTAGAATAGCCACCATTAGGGCTCAAACAACAGGTATAGTACAGCAAGTTTTAGTCAGAGAAGGCGATCGCGTCTCTATTGGCAGTACCATCGCTATTCTCGACAATGCCGACCAACAATTAGCCCTGAGAGAAGCCCAAGCGCGATTAGCAACGGAACGCAGCCGACTAGCTCGCTTAGAAATGGGTACTCGTCAAGAAATAATCGCACAGCGTCGTGCTGCTGTGAGCGCTAGTAAAGCCAGAGAAAAAGAAGCAGTAGACAACCTGCAAAGAGTAGAAAGCCTAGTCAGAGAAGGTGCTTTATCCCAGCGATCGCTCGTAGAAGCCAGAAGTGCTGTAGATAGTTCTAGAGGAGAGCGTTTAGAAGCTGCTGCTACCCTTGCTGAAGCCGTAGCAGGACCACTTCCAGAAGATATTGCCGCTCAAAGAGCAATTGTTGCAGCAGCTAGAGCCGCAGTCAATCAAGCACGATTGCAACTCGATCGCACTCGTATCAAAGCTATCTCAAATGGCATAGTTCAGTCTCGCCAAGTTAGCCCTGGAGATTATCTAGAAATTGCCGATCCGGTGGTTAGCGTAGTTGACGGGACTCAAGTAGAGATATTTTTGGAAATACCAGAAGAACTTATTACTCAAGTAAGACCTGGAATGTCTGTCAAACTGTATTCTCGCGCTCTTCCTAACTGGCAAGGTCGCTCCCAGATAACAGCAGTGATTCCTAGCGCAGAAGAGGGTTCGCGGCGACAATTAGTAAGGATTGGTTTAGACAATCCACCTCAAGGCTTAATTTCAGGAATGGCAGTTAGAGGAGAACTAGAATTACCGATCGCTGCTGACAGTTATATTATCTCTAGAGATGCTTTAGTCAGGCGAGGAAATAAGTGGTTGGTTTTTACCGTCGCTAACGATCGGGCTAAAGAGCACGAAGTTCAACTGGTTGCAGATATGGGGTTAGAAGTAGCAATTACCTCCGAACAATTGCAAAATGGTCAGCAAGTGGTAGTGCGAGGTGGAGATGGTTTAAATAATGGTGCGCCAGTTAAAACAAGCGATCGCTAACTCAACAGAGAAAAAATATGAATATAATTAAAACTGCCGTTCGCTGGCGGCATGGTACTTTCGTATTATTTTGTATTTTAGCATTATTCGGAATTTTATCCTTATTTAGATTGCCCCTAGAATTGCAACCAGGAGGCGATCGCCCCGAAATTACTATTACTACTCCCTATTTAGGTGCTTCTCCTACGGAAGTAGAAGACTTAATTACTCGTCCGATCGAGGAAATGCTAGAACAGGTTCAGGGAGTAAAAGAAGTTACTAGCAGCAGTCGATCGGGAAGCAGTACCATCAACCTAGAGTTTAACTGGGACAGCGATATCGACGAGCGTTTAGTAGATGTTCTCACTAAATTGCAGCAAGTAGAAGCATTACCCGAAGAAGCAGGGGAATCCGATGTAGAAGTAGTAAGCGGCAGTAGCAGACCCATGATGTGGGTAGTTTTAACTCCCAAAGAAGGCTACACTCCAGACGAAAACCAGTATCGGGATTTAGCAGAAGATACGATCGTACCCAAATTCCGCCAAGTTGAAGGGGTTGGTCAGTTTGTCATTTCTGGAGGTAGGGAAAGGGAAGTAGAAGTAACAGTAGACCCGAAAGCGCTAGCCGATCGCAACCTGACCATAGGGGATGTGGTGGATACTTTACGTAATAGTAACAGAGATATAAGAGGGGGCCCCTTAGTAGTGGGGAGGCGAGAATATAGAGTTCGGACTGTCAGTCGTTCTACAGATGTCAAACAATTAGAATCTTTAGTCCTGCGTCGCGATCGAGCGGGTACGGTATATCTAAGAGATGTGGCTACTGCACAAATGGGGCGTAAAATTCAAGATGGCGCCCTGATCGGTAATGACGAACCCGCAGTAGCAATTGGAATTATTCGTCAAGTTGGCGGCAACGTGCCAGAAATCTCCAAAGGAATAAGAGAAACTTTAACAAAATTACAAACTAGATTCGATCGCCAGGGAGAAGGAGTCACATTTGATATTACTTACGACGAAAATGACTATATCAATCAGTCTATATCTTTCGTACAGAGTAATTTAATTATTGGTGCCATACTAGCTGCTTTTGTCTTGCTTCTTTTCCTCGGATCGCTGCGAACGGTTGCAGTTATTGCTATAACTATTCCCACAACTCTAATTACTGTATTTATCGTATTTCTATTATTAGATCGCAGCCTCAATGTTATCAGTTTGGCTGGGTTAGCTTTTGCAGTAGGAATGGTAGTAGATAACGCGATCGTCGTCCTAGAAAACGTCTTTACTCACATCCAACGGGGTAAAACTCCAGTTCAAGCCGCGATCGACGGTACTGAAGAAGTTGGCGGCGCGATGTTAGCTTCTACTTTGACTACTGTAGCCGTATTTGCGCCAATTGTTTTAGTAACAGGAGAAGCAGGACAACTATTTTTCGATATTGGTATTGCCCTATCTGCGTCCGTAATGTTCTCTCTGTTTGCTGCTATAACTCTAGTACCCATGCTGTCGGGACTGTTTTTAAATCGCGCCGAAGCACAGCAAATGTTATCGGAGGGAGAATATCGAGGGGGTAATTGGTTCGAGCGATCGGTTGCTCAAACTTCGGCAATTTTTCGACTTTTCCAAGGCAAGTTAGAACAATTTTTATTAGCTACGGTAGGTTGGGCTATAGGTAGAGGAAAAATGGGTCGCCGTTTGCTGGTGCTTGCCATTCCCGTAGCGCTCCTATTTATCAGCTTCAAACTACTACCACCTGCCGATTATTTACCAGAAGGAAACCGCAATCTAATTTTATGGCTAGCAGAACCATTTCCTGGAACTAGCATACCAGAATCGATCGAGCTTTCTGAGGGTCCGAGGAAATTCGTTCAGGAGCAACCAGAAGTAATGGATACTCTGTTTATTTCTCGTGGAGGTTTTAGAGCAGTTGCTGCTGTTGTAAAGCCAGAAGAAGCTACGGGTAATAAACTGGACGCTTTAGTAAATCGGATGCGTGGGGTTGGTGGGGACTTCCCAGGTTATCGTTTTTTGGTTCCGATACGAATTTCAATTTTCCGCGACCCTGGTAAAGAGTTTGAAGTTCAAATTATTGGACAAGATCTCGACGAGTTGAATCAGTTGCAACAACAGGTTAGTGGAGAAATACGGGGTTTAGAAGGGGTGCGTAACGTTCGTCCTAATTTTGTTACTGGCGCTCCAGAAATCCAAATTATCCCCAACAGAGAGCGAATAGCCGAAGCGGGTTTGTCTGAAGCTGAGGTGGGAAGGATGGTAGAAGCCGCTTTGGGAGGTTTGAGAGCGTCGAAATTTGTCGATGGTAAACGAGAATTGGACGTTACCGTGGAGTTACAAGATACTTTCGTCCAAACTCCAGAAGACTTAAGACAATTAGTTATCTACAATGGGGAAGGCTTGCGAGTACAATTAGCAGATGTAGCGGATGTGGTCGATACTACAGGACCAGATGCTATCAATCACGTCGATTTAGAACGTTCTATTACCCTAACTGTTGCAGTAGCGCGGGAGGCTCCTTTGGGGGCATTAGTGCAACAAACTGAAACCGAAATTCTCGAACCGTTACGATCGAGTTTACCGGCTGGAGTCAGACTAGAATTAGCAGGATCTGCGGACGTACTTTCGGAAACTTTATCTCAATTGGCGGCAACTTTTTTGCTGTCTTTACTTATTACTTATCTACTGTTGGTTGCTTTATATCGTTCTTTTAGTTACCCTTTCTTGATTATGGCAACTGTGCCAATGGGTTTGACTGGAGCGCTTTTAACTCTGGCGATCGCTAATTCAATTCCTGGTGTAGTCGTACCTTTGGATATGATTACGGGGTTAGGTTTTGTCATTTTGACTGGGGTGGTAGTTAATAATGCTATTTTGCTAGTCGATCGCGCTTTGCAATTGCAGAAAGAAGAGGGAATGGAATATGACGATTCTCTTTATCATGCGGTGCGCGATCGTTTGCGTCCCATTTTTATGTCTGCTGGTACTAGTGTTTTAGGTATGTTACCTCTAGCTTTAATACCAGGTAAAGGGGCGGAATTATACCAAGGTTTGGGTATTGTTTTAACTGGAGGTTTGGCACTTTCTACTATTCTTACACCTACTGTAATTCCTGCTTTGATGGGTTTGCTGAGAGATTTTCAGTCCAAGAAATCGAGAATGCAAAAGCGTCGAAGAGTGGCAGTAGAAGTAGGGGTAACTAACGATCGGTAATCATCTGCATTAATCTACACAAGAAAAAGTAAAGTACCCGCGACTTGCGCTAGCGCTTATACCAAATTCCTAAATGATACTAAATCCGTTGCTAAGTAGTCGGACACAATTAAAGTTAACTGTGAGATAAGGGAACAGGGAACGGGGAACAGGGAAGAGAAAAGAGTTTCAGCAACGCCTAACAGTTTGTTACACAGAGTCGTTTATTTATGTCCGACTACTTAAAGCTTTTATTTAATTCTAATAATCCACAAATATTTAATCTTTTTCCTTTCTTTTTAGTCTGCTCAATTCTTTTCTGTTCTCCTTCTCTTGCCCATGTATATAAGGGTTCAGACCATAAACAAAAACCTGATTCATCTAAATATTTTAAGCATATTTGTCCAACTGCTCCTGCCCATTCTAGCATTTCTAAATCATTTTTTTTGATTGATAACTTTTCAGGATCTTGCTTGACTTTGAGAGATTCTCTAGTTCTTTTCCATCGATACTTTTTTTTTGAGAATTCTTCTTAAATGACGTGTACTTAAATTTACGTTTCTTTCTGATGACAAAAAATTAACAAGTTGACGACTAGTATAAACTCGCTGTTCTGTGTCTAATTTATTTTCAATTTCGGCAATATCTTCTGGATTCCATTTCTTTTTTCGTCCCGAAGGATGTATTTATTTTTATTAAAGTACCCCTCTGTAGTAGTTAAGTTATAAACGAAGCAAATAAGTTGTCGTAAAGGGGGACTTTAATAAAAATAGAATCATTGTAACCCTTTTTAGTCCCATCCCATAATCCAACAAGACCTCGTTTTTTCCATCGATGTATTGCATTTATAACAGTTTGTTAAAGCCAATTGAAAATAAAGTGCTATTTTTTCAACTTTCCACCCCATAGATGACATTCTAAGGGCAGCAGCTCTGTCTCTTGTTCTTTGAGGAACTTGTGAAGATCTACTTAATTCAAATAAAGTTTTATCTTGATTTTTAGTTAAAAATACTCTTAAAGGAGGGGACGACATTTACACATAATTAACTTAAAATTTTTGAGATATTTATCTCATAAATAATAGAAAAAACTGATTTTTTTCTAAAAAGTTAATAAAGTGTTAAACCGTCGCGATCGCGTAGCGCACGCAAAGCGTGACCGAAGGCTGGAACTAGCGATCGAGGGCTGGAACTAGCGATCGAGGGCTGGAACTAGCGATCGAAGGCTTGAGCTAGCGATCGAAGGCTTGATAAATCATAGGAGTGAGCAGTTCGTCAATTCTTCTTTACAAAAGTCAATATAGTTTCGATAGCTTTCGTCCGACTACTTAGAAGGAAAATTGACATCCTCCCCCGTGGCTAGACGGGGGATTCCCAGACCTCACGATCTGGGTTTCTGTTTCTTTCTCGTTGTACGAGTTTTTCGCAACTGCCCAAGAGAACTATGTCTATCAGGTCTTACGTCCGCTCCACAGACGCTTCCCCGCAAGCCT
>JASJDA010000319.1 GCA_030065755.1 Prochloraceae cyanobacterium
GAACGTATTGGCTTTAATATTTGGAAAGAGCAACCTTGGAATCCTATTATATTGGAATGGTTAGTTGAAGTATTTACTGTAGCTAATGGAAGTAATAAAACTTCTGCTAATCGCAAATATAGTAACGATTTTCTGACCAAAAATTATAAACTTGAGACAAATGATGTAGATTTATCACCTAAAACTGCTCAATCTGTTGTCGATGATGTAGCAGCTAATCCCATTAAAACCGATCGCGATTCTAATATCTACAGTGGTTTTAGTATCTTAACTCCCTATGCTAATTCGTTGTTACAAAAGCGAATTGAAGAATATTTAGAAAAACATGATGATAACGGGAAACCAACTATTACTAATCCTGTTTATCAAAAAATTAGTGATTACGAACAACATTTACGAGATGAGAAACCAACAGACAAAGATATAGAAAGTTATTTGCGTCAGTATATTTCTCAAGAATATCCCGACTATAAAGAGGTTATTGAGATCGATCGGGATAATTATTTAGGGCAATTAGCAAATATTCAAACTCTCAAAAAATGGTATGAAGATAATAATTTAAAGATCGTCCCTCATCCGGTTGCTACGGCTAAAAAAGCTCAACAACAACTGAAAAATATCAATTGTTTATCTCAAGCACTTGGTGGTTTTAACGAAGCTTTACTGATGCACAAACAAACCTTACAGCTAGCAATTGAAGATCCGATCGGTTTTAGAGATTACCAAGAGTTTACAGAGCAAATCAACCAAGCTGTTGCAGGCGAAACTAAAAGCGCGCCTCAGCCTTTAGATGATTTTAGCCCAATTCGGACTGGGGAAATGCGAATTATTGACTTGCAGTTAATCGATACTTTCGGACAAGTTAGAAATCTAGATTGGGATGAGAAAATTATTACCCCAGAGCGGATGAAAGCAAACAATAATAATCGTATTGTTATTCCTCCTCGCTTCGTTCAACCTTGTCGAATTAATTTTCGCTGGCGATCGGCAAACCATCGAGACGATCGAGAAACAAATGACGATCCAAATTCAACTCCAATTTGCGGCTGGATACTTCCCAATAACTTAAATAATAGCTTGATGATTTACGATAACACAGGTCAAGCTTTGGGTTCAATTAATATTAATGGGAAATGGGACGATGCACCAGGAAATTCCCAACTAGAAACTATAAAAATAAAAATAGATGACAAAGATATAGAAATACCCGATATATCTAAAATTAATATCCATTTACATAAAATGGTAAAAACTATAATTACTTTAGGGGCAGATTTTGTTGAAAATTTTAATGATTGTCTGAATAATGCTCTGAATAATATCGACCCAGAAAACTTTGCTCAGAACCAAAGTTTAGCATTACTGATGGGTCGTCCGATCGCCGTAGTAAGAGCATCAGTAAATCTAGAATTACAAGGACTAACAGCTATTAATCAAGATTGGCATATTTTTCGCCAAGAAATGCAGCAAATGCGACCTTTAAAGGAAAGAGATAACGATGACTTAAAAGACGTAAAGATTCCAATTCGTATTGGTGAATATAGGCAGCTTAACGATGGAGTTATTGGTTATTGGAAAGAACAGAAAACTAATTCATCGGAAACAGATTATGAATATGAAAATAACATCTTTTATGCCCAACAAAGCGATCTTAACGAATCGGATAAAATTGAAACTCAATTTATAGATCCAGATGTAAATCCAGATGTAGATGAAGGGCCGATTAATATTATTCAATCTATTAATAGCGAGCCTCAAACTTTAACGATGTTAGTCGATCCGCGGGGAGTATTTCATGCAACATCGGGGATTTTGCCAAGTAAAGCGATTAATATTCCTCCCGAACATTATACTGAGGCATTAGCTAATATTAAAGTTACATTTTTAACTGCTCCTATTTTGAGCGATCGAACTAAGCAAGGGAGTATCAATCTTCCTTTACCAATAGCTCCAGATTACGATTGGGTTTGGTTGGAGAAAAAAGGAAGAGAAAATTGGTCAGAAATTTTGACCATTCCCGCGATCGAAAAAACGGTTTTCATTCAATCTTATTCTCAGAATAAATTAGAAACAAATCCAGAGCCAAATCTAGTTTGGCAAAAGTTATTTAATCAAAAATGGCTAATACCTTTTACTAAAAATGAAAATGAACAATCGCAGACCAAAGCAAAAATTATATCTAAAGATAAAAGAGAAACTCTTACAGGAGAGCTGAATAATCTAGACGATCTTATTAACAAAATATTCGATCTAAATGAGATCGCGATTGAGCCAGTATCTTCACGAGCTACTTTTTCAGGTTCTCAAAAAATTCGAGAAGGTTGGCTAGTTTTAAGTAAAGCACAAGATGTCAAAGCAGATACCAATTCAAACAGTATTTCCTAGCACTATTATTTTGGAGTCGTAAAAATGGAACAAATAAGTATTAATTTAACAATAGAAGAAGTCAATGAAATCCTCGAATCTTTAGGAAAACGTCCCTACATCGAAGTCTTTGAATTAATTAATAAAATTCAAGGTCAGGCTCAAGCACAATTACAAGCTCAGAAAATGCGACAGCAAGAATTAAATGGACAAATAAATGAGTCTGAAATAGCGATCGAACGGTGATTTTATTATAGATATCAATCATTAATTTATTTACAATCAAAGGAGTATAAAATGACGAATTCAAATGGCAATAGTAGAACTTTAACTGCTGTCCGTCCTGATATTTTCCAGATTTTTTTGTTAGATGAAGACGGACAAAATATTCTCAGTATTGACGATGGCGCATTGAGACAATCTCTACGCATCGAGATTGTTAATACTTCTGGCAGAAATATAGAATTTACGGAATTGCAAATAATTGAAAATCTAGAAAATTACCATTTTTCTATCTCATTCCGGCCTGGAACTTTACTTTTGAATCCAAACGGTGATACAAACATTACTCTAAAACAAGCGGGCGAAGGGTGGGGAATCCAGTACCAAAATAATACATTTTATATAATCAGTTCTCAGCCAAGAACAATTGAAAGTGGTAAAACGATTACTTTAACACTCGAAAATATTGGAGCTGCACCTGAAGGAGGATCGCGGGGAACACGAGCAGAAATTAAATATAATAATCTTCAGTATCAAGGTTCTAACGAAGTAATTAGTGGCAATCGTTTACAATATCTCAACATTGTTAATCAGCGCGGTAAAAAACAAATTCCTTTATATATAGGTTTTTTGGGTTCTAATACAATTCTCAATGATGGAACTGAGAATGAATTAACTCTAACAATTCAAAGTTTACCCAATCAAAATTCTCAATTAATAATTTTAGAAAAACCTGAAATACAAATAATAAATGATACAACAAGATGGCAGGGAGACCTTGTTAAATTCATTCAAGAAAAAATTCCTAATTTCAATTCAGAGATAGAAAAAATAGAACAAAATCCAAATATATCAAATCCCGCTAAACAATTTTTTGCTCGCTTAAAAGAATCAGTAAATTCAAATGATTCTTTTGAAGATTTTCAAGCAAAGTTAACTAATTTGACATTAGATAATACAGATAAAGAGATAATCTTTAGAATTTTGATCGCTAATTTAGGTGTCATTATAGAAGACGATCTCAATGTCATTTTGACACAGTTAAAGGGGCTACTATATCCACAAGAACCTACATCAGAAGAACTAGCTCGAATCAGACAAATAATACTAGAAATAATACAAGGATCGGAAAAGTTCAAAGTAATTAAGTCGCAACTAAATCCAAATGGCTTGTTAGAGTTTAAAGGGCTTGATGAGGAAAATATTTTAGATCGAGCAGCTAAGTTTACAATTTCTTTTGATGTTACCACAACAGACGATAATGATTCTAAAAACTGGGCATTAGTTGAGAAAACAGATGCAGATGACATTCAAATAGATATTGTGCGAGGTCAAGAAAATTGGATTTTTGGTGGTAAAGAGGAACAGGGAATAACACCTCGTTGGAATTTTATTTGTAAAAAAGGATTGCAACTACACGATCGCACCGAGATTCTCAGATTCTCGATCTCCAATCTTAAAACCCAACTTCTTTCTGGTTATGCAAATCTTTATGTTCATTATGAGAATATTCCAGGTTATTGGGATGGATATATTAATGTTCCGATTCAGAAAGGGCCTTTAGTGTATCGGGAAAAAATTTCTAATAATATTAAAGTTGGTTGTGTAGGAATCGGTACTGACCAACCTCAAGCCAAGCTTCATGTTAAATCTACCACCAGTATCGATAGTTTAAAAGTAGATGGAAATACTCAGATCTCAGGTGATTTTTCTCTTACTAACGGTCAACTTGGTATTGGTACTACAAATCCAAGTCATCAATTTCACGTTTTAGCATCAAATGCAGTAGGTTTATTTGAATCAACCGGAAACCATGCTTTCTTAAAATTTTTAACCAACGAAGGGGCAAATAATCAGGTAGAAATTGCTAATCGACCTGGTGGAAGATTAGCTTTGTGGACAAGAGGAGCAGGTGATGCATTTAATATCACAAGAATTGGTAATGTTGGCATTGGTACAACCAATCCAGGGTTCAATAAGTTAAAAGTTCAAGGAAATACAGAAATTACAAACGATCTTAGAGTCAATGCTACAACCAAGACGGAAATACTAAGAGTCGATGGTGGTGTTTCTTCTCACATAAATGCAGATGGGGCAATTTATCGAAAAGGCGGACAAGTTTATATAACTGTTGATGATAATCTTTTTATTCGAGATTCAGGAGGTACGGGAGATAATGTCAAAATGCACTTTAATACAAATAACGGTAATTTGCGGGTTTCTACTTTATCTATTGGTAATACAGTTATCGATCAAAGAGATTTACAAATTTTAAAAGCATTAAGATCGGGCAGTCTTGAAGTTGATTTATACAACGTAAGGCAAGGAGAATATCTCTATGCTGCTAATTTTGCACCTTATGACAACGATCGCAGGCGAGTCTTTACTTGGCGGAGAAAAAATCGCGTTGGCCAAGGTCGCTGGCGTTTAACATTTCCTGACTAGAAAATTCTGACTATTCATTACACGATAGTGCGATCGCTGCTATTAATATCAAAAAGCGATTGCTCTGCTCCTATTTACCCTCAAGATCGCCTTTATTTCATATCGAATTTTTTCCCATTTTAAAGAGATAATCAGTGATGAAAGTCGCTCCTATCCAACCAAATTCTATTGCTAATTTTCAGAAGTAATAAGCAATAAATATTACACTCGAAGAGCGAGACTACATAAGTGAAATTACAGTAACAACTTAAACTATGACCAGAATACTATATTGGAATATTCAGCAATTTGGCTTGAATAAAATTCAAGGTAATAATAGACGAAATAGAGCTGGGAGAGTGATTAATCCTCCCCCAAAAGCTGCTAGAAGACTTAATTATATACTGTCCACTTTTAATGCACATCCACCAGATATTTTTGTAATTGTAGAAGTTTCTACAGGGCAGAATCGAGAAGGTATGCTTATTACTAATTCTGGTGGACAACAAGGAGTTATCCACCTTTTAAATGAGATAAAAACTATTACTAACAATAACAACTGGATGATCGTACCTCCACTAATTTCTGGCAATGGTACAAAAGAAGGAATTGCAGTTTTTTACGATAGTACTAACCTAATTTTTACTGGCCCCTATGTATGGCCTAGATTAGCACCAAATACGCCGCCTGGATTAGGTTGGCCAGCATCAGTTCCAGATCAAGGGCCTGCTATGCCTCCTAATGGTCATTGGGTCAATCCTGCGAATGGAAATTTTTTGCGTGCTGGTCATATTCCTGCCGCTCCGCCTGGTGCTATACGCAGCAGTCACATCAATCCTGCTACTAATAATTTTGTAGCTGCTGGTGCTGCTGGTGCTCAACCAAATAGAGGAAATTATCCTGCACCCTGGACTAATCCTGTGGGCTTTGCCATTCCGGGAAATTCACCTTACAACCCTGGAGTACCTCGAAATCAAGTTGCTGGTCAATTTGAGTTTTTTGATGCTTTTGGAAATCAGATTGATTTTCCACATCCATACAATCGAAGTCCTTTTCTAACTACATTTTTTGATTTGAGTGTTGTTCCTAATCGCACAATAAAGTTGCTATCGTTTCATTCCGCTCCTCTTCAACCTACTGCAGCACAAGGGACTGCAAGAATTGCCCGGATTAGAGAAATGAATCAAATAGGCCCTAACGAAGTAGGAGTTATTGTAGGAGACTTTAATACCAATATTTTTGATGTAATTCATGAGCCTATTGCTTATAACCCTCTTATAGGGCTTTTACCAGCTGGTGCAGCTTATACACGACATATTAACCCTGTAAATCGCAATCATCCTACTGATTTCTATGTAATGACCCATCTCAAGTCTATAAACTATGCAAATCCTTGGTTTACTAATCGATATCCTGGATATGATTATATGGGAGGTGCACCTGTATGGGGTGGTGATTATGACTCTATTGATAATATTTTTACAAGGTATGGTGCTCCTAATCTTGCACCTCCTAACCATAACATAACAATCATCAACCGAGTTACAGGCT
Source organism: Prochloraceae cyanobacterium (assembly GCA_030065755.1). Lineage (GTDB taxonomy): Bacteria > Cyanobacteriota > Cyanobacteriia > Cyanobacteriales > JASJDA01 > JASJDA01. The sequence continues at coordinate 6,562 of JASJDA010000319.1, forward strand.
CACCCTATAATGCAGTTTTGCCACCAGCACCCGCACCCCCACCTATTGGAAATTATAATTATCCATCAATTATGCAAAATGCTGGGGCGTTGCCTCTACCACCAAACCAACCTCTACAAACAAATCCTCCTACAGTATTACCACCTGGTGCTAATACTGCAGGGGGAGTTGTACCTGGAGCTATAGGTCGCCGCCAGATATTCATTGCTCACAGAAACTATGGTCATATTCGCGACACCAGCGATCATTTACCTTTAATAATTGACGTTTAGGAAGAATTATGAGTTTAGAAGCTTTACGAGAAGAATTTCTCAAACAAGTCGAACAAAAAGGTGAGGTTGCTATTTCAGAAGCAATTCTAAACAAGGTACAACTCACTCCCACTGAAGGATTTGATCCTATAATTAAATCTTATTTAAAAATAGACCCAGCTTTCCCTTTATCGATAAGGACTCAAAATATTCCAATACCTCAAGGTCAAAAGCTAACTTTTTTCGGGAAATCTTCTTTTTTAAACCTCCAAGATATAGATATAGTAGAAATCGAATTGAGTGTCAACGAAAACAACGTTGTCGATCTATTAATTTCAGTTACTCTTAATAAAAATTGGAAGTTTTCAGATAGTTTTACTTTTTTATCAGGTTATCCTTTTGATGAATTTAGAGATGAGCTTACTTTAATTGACTCGCACTTTTTATTCACTACGAAACCAGAACAAAATTATACCTGGAAAAGTCATCAACTAGCTCTTCAAAAGGGATTAAATTTTGCTGGATATTTAGAATTAAGAGCATCTCTAGGAATATTAAGAAATTTTTTACCAAACCAAAACCCTGACGATAAAATTGTTTTTTCAGGAACTATAGATCCTACTTTGACTTTAATCGATCCAAATATCATAGTTCCAAATCTCAATTTAATTGGAAGGATCGAAAAAGAAGTAGTTGGCATTCCTGATTTTTCTTTAAGTAACCCTAGAATTAATTTAATAATAGGCAGAGATATTACCAATAACCAGTTTATTTGGTTTTATTTTATCGTAACCTTAACGAGCGATGGACTTCCAGATTTTGAATTTAAAACACCAATATTACGTGATTCGCCTTTTTT
>JASJDA010000050.1 GCA_030065755.1 Prochloraceae cyanobacterium
GCAATATCTCTATCTACTTGATAATGGCATTCAGGACATTTATGTACTCGCTCTTCTAATTCTTTTCTAACCTCAATACGACAATTAGGACAGGTTTGAGAAGATCCTCTGTGGTCTACCTCCTCCACAAACACACCTCGCCTTTTGGCAACGTATTTAAGGATAGAACGAAACTGACCGAATGCAGCATCAATAGTATGCTTACCTAAAAAGCCTTTACCCATAATGCGATAGTCGATATCCTCTATGAAGAGCGTATCTGCCATATCACAAAGCTTATGGGCTAACTTGAATTGGTAATCTTTGCGTACTGCTGCTATGTGATTGTGCTGCTTTTCTACTTTCAATCTAGCTTTTTCGTAGTTATTAGAGCGTTTGTACTTGGTGCGTCCTAACTCGAAGCTTTCCTCCCTTGGGGCGCTCCGCTTTTTTTTAGACAATCTGCGTTGTAGCACTTTCAGCCGACGATGCAGAGTCTTGAAAAATTTACGTCCTGGTTCGATAAAGCCATCACTAGTAGCACAGTATGAGAGCAAACCAACATCTAAACCTATACAACGACCTTGAGGTATGGGGTCTCGAATAGATATATCTGACTGGATATTGACAATAGCAAACCATCGAGAGGCTTTCTTGACCACCCTAACTTGTTTGATAGTAAAACCATCAGGAATAGGTCTGTGTAAGTTGATTTGTACTTTTCCCAACTTGGGCAATTTTATTTGCCATCCAGTAAGAGGATTACTTTTGAACTGAGGGAAAAGTATAGATTTCAATTGCCCGTATTTTTTGAATCTAGGAAATCCATAACCCCTATGCAAAAAGAAATCCCAAGCGTCATGTAAACGTCTAATGTTAGTTTGCAATACTTGAGATGGAACATCACCTAATTCTGGATACTCCTTTTTGGCTTTTGGTAAGTTATTTTGTTGTTGTTGATATCCAGGAAAAGGATAATTCGCAGCCATTACGTACTCTGACACCAAACTACACCTATCTGCGGCACATTTTCGCGAGCCAATCCAATCTTTTAGCTCCAAGAGCGCGTAATTATAAGATTTCCGACAAGTCTCTAACCAATCATTGAGTTTAGAGGTTTGTTGGGCATCTGGATCAATTCGGTAGGTGTAATTTAGTTTCAGCATAACAATATTCTACTGTAAATAAATAAATGCGGTAGAAATGTCATCGGACAAAAATTCATCCCCAACTAAATTAAAAATTTTAGTTGGGGACTTCTTTTTGATTCATGTTAAAGTGTCAACAACAATCTCGACAAGTGATTTGGTCTACTCCTCATTTTATGGCAGTTCCTTTTTTACTCGCCAATTCTGATTGTGTGGCGTTACTGCCTCGCCGCATGGCTCAACAGTGTGCCAAAGCCATGAATTTAAAATTATTATCACCACCGATAGAAATTGAAGGCTTTACTGTTTCTATGGTTTGGCATCAGCGCAATACCAACAATCCTCAACACGAGTGGTTGCGACAGCAAATAGTTGATGCTGCCTGCGATATTTAGCAATAACAATTTTGTTAAGAATTGAAGCAAATAGGTTAAGAATTAAATCAATTTAGAAACATTTATGGCTAAGTAGAGGTATTTAAGAAGTAGGAGTAAAAAAAACGGATTTTAAACTGCTCTTCAACAATCCTTATCAACTTATCGATTTGTGCGACTCTCAGAATTTTTAGGAGAGAAAAGATATGTCATCTACAAACGGTGCGAGAAAAAAGCGAGTTGCTATTTTAATTGAGAACAATTTTGAAGATTTTTCCGTTCAGATTCCCCGTACAGCACTAGAGAAAGCAGGAGCTAAAGTTACGTTGCTTGGTTCGAGGATGAACGACGAATACAAGAGCAAACGAGGTCAAATTTCTTTTAAACCTCAAGCCACAGCATCGGAGATGCGAGCCGAAGATTTCGACGCATTGATAATTCCTTGCGGAGAAGCTCCTGACCACATTCGCGCCAATCCTTTTGCTGTTAGCCTGGTTACAGAGGCTTTAAGTCAAAATCTACTAGTTGGTGCTATTGGTCGGGGTCTACAGGTTATCGTCGAGACCAAACAACTACAAGGCAAACAAGTTACAGGAAAGCACTCAATTAGCTCTGACCTCAAAAACGCTGGTGCCATCTATAAGAATGAACCTGTGGTAGTAGATGGCAATCTGATCTCGGCACGACAACCTGCTGATTTACCTATTTTCACAACAGAGCTTCTCAATCGCCTAAAGTTAAATATTGAAGGAACGACTTTGCCAGAAGTACAAGACCGCCATTTTGAGTGGTGGAAACTAGGAGAAGGGTGGGGTGGTTCGACAAGAAAAGAAATTGTCAAAGCTTTGAACACTGCGATTATGGGTGAAAGATATACTCTCGAAGCCTTCAGACAGTATAGTTATCGAGTCAAAGATGAAGAATTCCGACAACTACTCCAAGAAATTACTGCAGGCAAAGAAGGTCATGTTAAACTGCTCGAAGCTCGCTTAAAAGACGGCTTTAACGAACAAATAAGCTGGCAAGCAGTTGGCTCTGAAGCCTATGCTATTCTCCAGAGCTTGCTACAGTCGGAAGAAGAACTATCAATTTGGCGTCGTGCCATAGGTGATATTCAAACTGGGGTGGTTGATACCTACCATTTGTGCGGTCGGCTTACAGATTTGTTGACAGTAACAATTTTGGAGAAAATTGAACGAGACCTAGCAGACTACGAGCAACGTTTAACAGATCTCTACCGAAAAAGTTCTGGTGACAAAGTGCAACCCCCAATGCCTTCCACCTTTGCTGCTGTCAGTTAAGTCTATTGAAACTCGATTTCAGATGAAATCTTGGTAATTACTAACCCTATCTTCAAAAAAGGTCAGAGGTCAGGAGAAGAAAGAGTATGTCAAGATTTCAAATCTCTAACTTTCAGAAGACCTCTGACCTCCCATACACGATAAAATCAAGAGAACTATTAGAGCCAAACTCGGTCAAACAATCTGAAACTTATTGGACAGAATTAGCACAATTTAGAACTAATAAATTAAATAAACTAGATCTATATATTGTTTTAATCGTCAATCATGTCTTTTGTTCTTCGTTACGGACTACCTTTAGCTCTTAGTGTCTTTTTTGGCATGCAAGTTGCCGCCTACAATAGAGAAACTACAAGAATTGCTCAAATATCTCAAGCCGATCTGATTTCTCAAATACGAGCTAAAAAGCCTCTTTTAATCCTCGATGTCCGCACGAAAAAAGAATATGATGTAGGTCACATACCAGGAGCTATTAATATTGACTTTAAAGAACTAAAAAAGCGTATTGATGAGATTGATAGTTTTAAAAATGCCACTGTAGTTGTCTATTGCGAACGAGGTATTAGAGCTACATTTGCGATCGCAACTTTACAACAAGCAGGATTTCAATCGATTCTTCATCTTAAAGGGGATATGTCAGCATGGCGTAGTAATTCGCTGACTATTTATTCTAACTAATAAATGTTTGAACGACTTTTATGGATTCTCGTCTGCAGTTTTTTAGAGTTACATATTCTAGTTGACAAAGTGTTCAAAATTTTAGTAGCTTCTCCTCAAAATATCTAGTTTCGATCGCTCTTCGACTCCCTTCGCGATCGTAGCTTTATTCATTATTATGAATCTTAAATTGTGAACTTTTGTCAATTGTGGCGTAAGTTTTTCCAAGTTTTCTGACAAGTAAATAGAGGTCGATCGGATTTATTCGCTTATTCCTATAACTGTGAATCTTAATTCCTTTGTCACAGACCTCCTTTTCTCCTTCTCTTCAATATTTTCAATCTTTACCAGAGAACTAATCAATGAGATACGAAAACTATCGCAGAGTTCACCCTGAAGATAAATGCAAGAAAGAATGGATGATATCGAGGCTATCGCTCCTTAATGAAGGATTAGTGATTCGCTACGATCGCGCTCCACCCGCCGAAATTGAATTTTCTCCTCTAACTCATCATTTGATCGTGTTTGTGCTGAGTAATGAAAGGCATCAAATTACTCGTATGAACGGACAAGAATATGATGGAGCGATGCACAAAGGAGAATTTTGTTTGCAGCCTGCTAATGTTCCTGCTTTTTATCGTTGGAAAACAACTGATGAAATTTTATTGTTTGTAATCGAGCCTTTATTTCTCAGTAAAATTGCTGCAGAAACTGGCTATATGAATCCCGATTTAATTGAAGTTCGCTCTCTTGTTAAAACTCGCGATCGAAAAATTGAAAATTTAGCTTATTCTTTTCTCAAAGAAATACAAACAGAATCAATTGGTAGTAAATTATATAGAGAATCATTAGCTAATCTTTTCGGCATTCATTTATTAAGGAAATACTGTAATCTTGAAGCAAAGATACAATTTTTTGCTGGTGGACTTTCTCCCTATCAACTTCGACAAGTTATCGATTACATTCAAGCACATCTTTCCGAAGAAATAGGTTTAAAACCGATGGCGGATTTAATCGGAATTAGTCAATGTCATTTCCTGCGCGAGTTTAAAAAAACAGTAGGTTTAACTCCCCACAAATACATAATGCAGGAGCGAGTTAAAATGGCTAAACGGTTACTCAAAAAACAGCAAAATTTACCTTTAGCTGAAGTAGCTTTAACCTGCGGCTTTTCCAATCAAAGTCATTTGGGAAGAGTGTTTAAACAGCAGACAAATATGACTCCAAAAATTTATCAAAAACAAGCTTGAGTTTATTAAATGGCAAAACTATACCAAAAATAGCAAAAAATGAATAGACTATATTAAAAGGGTGATGATAAGTTAATTATAGGTAGCAAAAAAGTTAGCTAAGACATAGGTTTCAGCCAAACTATTAGAGAGCAAAAGTTGACGAGAGAGGTATTTATTTCATCAAATAACTATCAGCCAATACAACTCTATGGCTATTTGGTGTGAGAGATTCAATGTTACTTTTGGCTGTGCTTCTGGAACGATAGCGACTGCTTGTAATTAAAGAAATACCGCGTAAAGATTTATAGAGCTTTAAATTATGATAGACGACCGACAAAATATAGCTGACTTTCCTAGTGGGCTAAGAGCAACCCTGCCAAATAATCGCGCAGAAAATAAACAACTATCGTTAGCGATGATTCTTCACGATCTGCGCGCCCCAATGACTACAATTATGTTGGCATTGAGTCATTTGCAAAGACTTGAGCTACCGAAAGAAAGTCAACGGCAAATTTTTCTAGCTCTTTCTGAAGCACAACGCTTTAGAGTCACGCTCGACGAAACCTTGCTTTTTTTTAGCGCCTCTAAACTGCAATTATGCCCGCTAGAGTTAAATGGGGCGATCGAAGAAACTTTAAATTTAATTCCCAGTATCCCCGATGCAAAAGGACGAGAAATTAGATGGGTACCGACTTGCGGTCAAGTTTGGCTCCGAGGCGATCGCAACAAGCTCAAACAAGTATTTATCAATCTTCTGACTAATGCTTGTCAAGCGGTAAAACCTGGGGAGGTAATTACTTGGTCTGTCGAACTAGACTCAACATCCAAGCACGTCTCGATTCGCCTGCATAATGGGGGCAATCCTATTGCACCAGAAGTATTGTCTCAATTAACTAAGCCATTTTTCACCACTAAGCCGAATGGTACTGGACTAGGATTAGCTATTGTAGATGAAATTGTACGCGCTCACTCTGGGGAAATGAAAATAGAATCTTCTACTACTTTTGGCACTACTGTCAGTGTTAGATTGCCTTTGCTAAGACAAAGTTAATGATTAATTTCCATGTAGTAAAAACTAAGTCAATGGTGTGACTGGAAGAGAGTCAACCCGAAGGAATTGCTTTCGACCTAGCTCGCTCGACTTTGAGAGTGAGTCCCATCCATTCTCTGCCATCTAGGTCGGTGCTCGCCCTAGCTTCAAGTGCTTCTGTTTCCATTTCGACAAAGGCTACACCCTTGATTCGACCTGTTTCTAGATCGCGGGGAAGATAAAGGTTTCTCAAGTTTCCATAATCACAAAAAAGCTCTCTGAGGGCTTCTTCTGTTACTGAGTGGGATAAATTCTCAAGATAAATTGTCATTAGTCGCCTCTTGAATGAGAAATAATGAAAGAGGTTAAGCTCTCGCCAAGAGCGCATCGTCTCTTAGTCTCTTACTTCTGGAATACCTCTGGTCGTCTCTTTTTGGCTTTAAATGGAGTCAATTCTTAACACTTGGTTCATACATCATTTCTAGTGAGCTAGTGTGGCAAATCACCCCATAAAAATTGGCTATTTACTGTGGCAGATTCTAGTTTATGTCTTCCGACAAATAGCCAACAGCCAACAGCCAACAGCCAATAAATTAATATTGGGGTACAGAAGAATCTATTTCTTTACTCCAGGCGAGAATTCCGCCTTTAACGTTAGTTCCTTCTATTCCTGCTGCTTTGAGAAGGCCTAGGGCTTTAGCAGACCGTTTACCGCTTTTACAGTGGGCGATTAAGCGATGACCGTTTGCCAGTTCCTTGATTTTTTCAACCCCAGAACCATCTTCAATTTCTGGGAGTGGAACCAATATTGCACCTGGAATTTGAGCAATTTGATATTCATTAGGGTTGCGGACATCGATTAAAACGAAGCCCTTCCCATCAAGATCGAGTAATTGCTTCAATTCCTGCACTGTCATTTCTGGTATTTCCATCTGCTGTTGTGTCTCCTGTGCTTTCGCTTGGGGTATACCACAAAACTGTTCGTAGTCAATTAATTTTTCTATTACCGGACGTTCTGGGTTAGGTCGCAGCTTCAGTTCCCTAAATGACATATCTAGGGCGTTGTATAGTAGCAACCTGCCGCTGAGGGTATTTTTTGCCCCTAAAATAATTTTAATGGTCTCGGTTGCCTGAATTGTACCGATAATGCCGCAGAGAACTCCTAATACACCTCCTTCAGCACAAGAAGGAACCATTCCAGGTGGGGGAGGTTCGGGGAATAAATCGCGATAATTAGGCCCTTCTTCGTAGTTAAATACAGTAGCCTGACCTTCAAAGCGGAAAATAGAACCGTAGACATTAGGCTTGTTTAATAAAACGCAAGCATCGTTAGTCAGATAGCGAGTAGGGAAGTTATCCGTGCCATCTACTACTACGTCATAGGGTTCGAGAATCTCTAAAGCATTCTCAGAAGATAAGCGAGTTTCGTACAAATCCACCTGAGCAGAGGGATTTATCTCTAAAATGCGATTTTTTGCCGATTGTATCTTCGGTTTATTGACCCAAGAGGTACCGTGAATAATTTGACGCTGTAAATTAGAACTATCAACAATATCGAAATCGACAATACCAATTCTTCCAATCCCTGCGGCTGCTAGATACAATAGTAGGGGAGAACCCAGACCTCCCGTACCTATACAGACGACACTAGCAGATTTGAGGCGTTTTTGTCCGTCTAAGCCTACTTCTGGCAAGATAATGTGGCGAGAATAGCGCTGATATTCTTCTTTTGTTAGTTCAATTTCATCTAAATTGGGATTGAGCATAGCTATTTGATAAGCTTAAAAAATTAAACTTTCTAGTAACAAAGTCTACGATCTAGTAGGTTTTGCATTGTATCTCTATTTACTAAGAATTTTAAACAGTAGTGCGGCAATTTACCAACAAAATTAATTTTTTCTGGGAACAGGCGAGATAAGCTTAAGTTAAGATTCTAGCCGAGAAGGTGGAAAGCTAGATTTAATTAATCTTCCGTTTGCGAGTGCGAGTTGAGTTAATTTTAATGAAAATTCTACTAATTGAGGATGACGAAATAGTTGTCCAAGGTTTAATAAAAGCTCTTAGCGCTCAAAATTATATTATCGATGTCGCTGCTGACGGTCAAGAAGGTTGGGAGCTAGTCGAAGCTTATACCTATGACTTGATTTTGCTAGACGTAATCTTACCCAAACTAGACGGTATTAGCTTTTGTCGGCAATTGCGATCGCAAAATTTAAAAACGCCCGTAATTTTACTAACTGGTGTAGATAGTAGCACTAATAAAGTCATGGGTTTGGATGCAGGAGCAGACGATTACGTCACTAAACCCTTCGATTTGCAGGAATTATTAGCTCGGATTCGAGCGCTGCTGCGTCGGGGAAGTTCCCCATTACCCCCAGTATTAAAGTGGGGAGACCTCCATTTAGATCCAGGTGCTATGGAGGTACACTATAACAGCCAGCAGCTCCATTTAACTCCTAAAGAGTACGCTTTATTAGAGCTTTTCATGCGCAATCCTCAGCGAGTATTTAGTCGGGGAGCTATTATCGATCGCTTGTGGTCCTTTGAGGAATCTCCAGGAGAAGAGACGGTAACGGCTCATATCAAAGGATTGCGCATGAAACTGAGGAAAAAGGGACTGTCTGACGATCCGATCGAGACAGTCTACGGTATTGGATATCGTCTCAAACCCACAAATCAGCAACAGCAAGGTCATAACAAGCAAAGAAGCAAGAAGCAAAAAAAACTCACCCCTGAAGCACAACAAAAAGCTGTAGCCGTAGCTACTAGCATTTGGCAGCACGTACAAGCCAAATTCAGCACTAGAGTAGCAGTGTTGGAAAAAGTTACCACCGCGATCGCTCAAAATCGTCTTAATGAGGAATTGCGGAAGTTAGCAATATCAGAAGCTCACAAGCTAGCAGGTAGCTTGGGTACCTTTAATTTTGACGAGGGTTCCCGCACAGCCAAAAAAGTAGAACAACTTTTGCTATCTAGTAAGCCACTCACTCAAAAACAAAAAAGGCATTTATCCGATCTAGTAGGAGCAATTCGAGCAGAGCTAGAAAAAGCCACTCACAGTGACTTACCCGATATTTTGTCAGTTGACGAAAGACCTTTGCTGTCGATCGTCGGAAATGACCGATCGCTAACAGAACAACTAGTCAGAGAGTCGGAAAACTGGGGTATACAGACAACAGTCGCAATAGATTATCATACCGCCATAGAAGAGATCGAGCGAGAGCGCCCCGATGTATTTTTACTCGTTCTCTCAGAGACAGCTAGCTCCGATAATAATCTCAAGTTGCTAGAAGAATTGAGCGCCTCTGGCTTTTCGGTACCAGTATTAGTTCTCACCAGTGCCAATAGTTTGCTCGATCGCGTCAAAATTGCTCGTTTGGGCGGACGCAAGTTTCTCAGAGCGCCTTTGTCTCCTGCTCAAATTTTAGAAGCAATTACAGGAGTATTGCAATCCATACGAGCCCCAGAAGCCAAAGTAACGATCGTAGACGACGATCCTGAGATACTAACCTCAGTGCAAAAATTACTCGAACCTTGGGGGTTAGAGGTTAATACCCTGGAAAATCCTCTCAAATTTTGGGAAACCCTGGAAGCAACTTCCCCAGACTTGCTAATTCTAGACGTGGAAATGCCTAGCGTTAGTGGCATAGAATTGTGCCAAGTCGTTCGCAACGACCTGCGTTGGGCTGGTTTGCCAGTGCTGTTTCTCACCGCTCACGTGGATGCTCAAACCAGACATAAGGTTTTTGCCGTAGGGGGCGATGATTATGTAAGCAAGCCAATTGTCGGTTCGGAATTAGTGACTCGCATTCTCAATCGACTGGAGCGATCGCGCTTGCTCAAATTACTCGCAGAAACAGATACTCTCACCGGAGTTGCCAACCGCCACAAATTTATTCAAGAGCTAAATCGACTTCTCACCCTAGCCAAAACTCACCAGCAGCCGTGTTGTTTCGCTATTCTAAAATTAGAAGAACTCAAGCAGATTAACGACCAATACGGTCACGCAATTGCCGATCGATTCCTATCTCGATTTGGAGAACTACTCAGACAAAACTTTAATGCCGAAGATGCTATCGGGCGATCGGCAGGTGCAGAGTTTTTAGTGGGAATGTACGGCACGACCAAAAGAGATGGAGCTATTAGGCTATCTCAACTTTTAGAAGACCTAAAAGCTGAAGAGTTTACCACTGCTGAAGGCACTAAGTTAACAGTTACCTTTAGAGCAGCAATAGTCGAATATCCCGATCGAGGTAGTGACTGGCGATCTCTCTATCGCTCTGCCGATAGCTTATTACAAAAAGATAATGGAACCAGTGACGATCGTTTTCTCTCGGAAATATTGCCATAACCTCCTAAAAACCTAACTCAGACATAGTTAACTAGCCACCAGATCGATGCTCAATTTTAGCCCCCTGGAAAAAATTAATTTTTGGTACAGGCGATGGCTTCCAGCAATTGTTGGAATCAGTATCTCAATGCTGACTCTATTTCTGTGGCAAGCACTCTTATCTCAAGATCGCACTCAGTTAGAGCGTAAGGTGGAATTGGCAGCTGGGAGCGTCCGTACTGAATTATTATCTCAGATGCAAAATCGCATCTCCTCACTGATGCGAATGGGAAAGCGCTGGGAACTACAGGGGGGGATACCTAAAATTGAATGGCACGCCGACGCGCAAAATCATATCGAAGACTATGCTGGTTTTCAAGCAATTGAATGGGTAGATTCTTCATTCTTCGTTCGCTGGATTGTCCCTTTGGCTGGAAACGAACGAGCTCAAAACCTTAATTTAGCATTTGAAGAGCGCAGGCGAGATGCTCTAGAAGCCGCTCGCGATCGAAAAAAAGAAACAGTTACGCGCACGATTAATCTAGTTCAAGGAGGTAAAGGCTTCTTAGTATACGTGCCCATCTTTGTCAAGGAAAAATTCGACGGTTTCATTATGGGGGTTTTTCGCATCGAATCTCTATTCCATACCCTCTTAAAAGAAAATGTGGCACCAGGATACGCGATCGCTATTTTTGATGGCGATGAAGAAATCTACCGTCGCTTTGACGAAAATAGCGAGGAAGAACTGAAAAGAAAATGGAGCAAGGTTAGAGAAGTTAATTTAGATGGGGTTACTTGGAAAATAGAAGTATGGCCGACAAAAGAAACCCTAGCGTCGGAACATTCTTTGCTGCCAGAATTGGTATTAATAGTAGGAATGTTAATGGCTGGTTTGCTAACAGGAACTACTTATTTAGCTCAAACAGCATATCGGCAAACTCGACAACTCAAAGCAATTAATCGACAATTAGCTAGAGAAATTGGCGATCGAGTACACGCAGAAGAACAGCTAAATCGTTTTTTTGCTCTTTCTTTAGACATGCTTTCCATTGCCAGTACGGACGGTTATTTCAAACGTATTAATCCAGCATTTGAAAAAGTTTTAGGCTATTCTTCAGAAGAAATCTTATCCCAACCATTTATCAATTTCGTTCACCCAGACGATCGCCCTGCAACTATTGCTGAAATAGAGAAGCTAGATAAGGGTATTCCCACCATTGACTTTGAAAATCGCTATCGAACTCGAGATGGTTCCTATAAATGGCTAGCTTGGATGTCCTTTCCTGTAGCTGAAGAAGGATTATTGTATACAGTTGCTCGCGATATCACCGAACGAAAACAGATAGAACAAGAACGCCTTCAACTCCTAAAGCAAGAACAAACTGCACGAAACCAAATAAAAGATATTCTTGAAAGCATCACCGATGGATTCTTTGCTTTAGACAAAGAATGGCGACTGACATATATCAACCAAAAAGCAGAATCTCTATTGCAAAGGAGTAGAGAAGAACTCTTAGGCAAAAACCTGTGGGCAGAATTTCCTGAAGTAGTAGACTCTATCTTTTATCAAGAATATCATCGAGTTGTCGAGCAAAAAGTTAGCGTCGAATTTGAAGCCATTTATCCTTCTCTAGATACTTGGTTTTCAGTTCATGCCTATCCAGGATCTGAAGGGTTGTCCGTCTATTTTGAGGATATTACCGATCGCAAGAAAGCCGAAGCCGAATTACAAAAAGTTACTCGACAAGCCCAATTATTGAGCTGGCGAAGTCAATTATTAGCCGAACTAGCCTTCAGAATTAGTCAGTCTCTCAAATTAGAAGATATTCTGCAAACTGTAACCGCGGAAGTACAAAAGTTCCTCTCTGCCGATCGAGTGATAATTTTCCAACTCTGGGAAGATGCTAAGGGAGGAACAATAGTTAGAGAATCAGTCAAAACTGGAATACCAGAAATTATCGGTACCGATATTATCGATCCCTGTTTTCAAGAAAAATATATACAGCAATACCTTGAGGGAAGAATTTGCGCGATCGAGGACATAGAGCAGGCTGACATACAACCTTGCCATATTGAATTTCTGCAGCAGTTTGATGTCAAAGCGAATTTAGTCGTTCCTATATTACAAACATCCCCCCCACCCCCAACTCCCTCTTCTTCTCCTCTGACAAGAGAAGAAGCAGGAAAACAGATAAAACTTTGGGGTCTGTTGATAACTCATCAGTGTACCAATACGCGACAGTGGTCGAGTTTTGAAACCGAACTGTTGGGACAGCTAGCCGATCGAATAGGTATTGCCATAAGTCAAGCTCAATTAGTAGAAGCAATGCGCGAGAGCGAACAAAGATTTCGCTCGATGGCAAATAGCGCTCCCATATTGCTGTGGATGTCTGGTACGGACAAACAATGTAACTTTTTTAATCAAGGCTGGCTTCAATTTACCGGACGAACTATAGAACAAGAAATAGGCAATGGTTGGCTCCAGGGAGTTTACCCCGAAGATTTGCAGCATTACCTAGAGACCTATAGAACAGCTTTTGACAAGCGAGAAAGCTTCCAAATCGAATACCGTTTGAGGCGTGCTGATGGAGAATATCGCTGGATTTTAGATCGAGGAACTCCCAGATTTTTACCAGACGGAACTTTTGCTGGTTATATTGGCTGTTGCATCGATATTAGCGATCGCCGCGAAGTAGAAAGGCTTAAAGATGAGTTTGTCTCTGTAGTCAGCCACGAGTTACGCACCCCCTTAACCTCAATTTTAGGCTCTCTAGAGCTGCTAGAAGGGGGCGTACTTAAAAATAGACCCCAACAAGCTCAACGAATGCTCAATATTGCCGTTAAAAACGCCGAGCGCCTAGTGCGGCTGATCGAAGATATCTTAGATATCGAACGCATCGAATCGGGTAAAATTACCATGACCAAACAAACCTGCGATGCCGCCAAATTGATGAAGACGGCGACGGAAGCGATCGCCAATGTCGCTCGCGAAGCTGGGATTAAACTTTCAGTTTCTGCGGTGTCAGCTTCCCTGTGGGCAGATCCCGACAGAATTATTCAAACTTTGACTAACTTACTCGGTAATGCTATTAAATTTTCTCCTTATGGTTCGACAGTTTGGTTGAGTGCTGAAGTAATAAATAAGGAGCAAGAAGAAGAACAACCATACATCCTATTTCAAGTAAAAGATCGAGGACGGGGTATACCTCCCAACAAATTAGAGTTAATTTTCGGACGTTTTCAACAAGTAAATGCTTCTGACTCTCGCAAAAAAGGCGGGACGGGATTGGGTTTAGCCATCTGTCGCAGCATCGTAGAACACCACGAGGGTCGGATTTGGGTTGAAAGTAGTCTAGGAAAAGGCAGCACCTTCTACTTTACCCTGCCTGTATTCACCCAAGAAACGGCTATTTCGCTTCCAAAAGGAAAAACAGGCCCCTTAGTACTAGTATGCGACGATGACGCTTCTGTGCGCGAAGTAATGCAAACCAAGCTCGAAAATCAACACTACCGAGCAATGACTGTATCTTCTGGCTCCGAAGCAATAAAACAAGCAATTCAAAAGCAACCTGACGCGATCTTACTCAATTTAATCATGCCTGGTATGAATGGTTGGGAAACCCTAGCTATTCTCAAACAACAGGCAGAAACTAAAAATATTCCCGTGATTATCTTGAGCGGTTTATTGCCTTCCTCTCAAAAGTTGAAAGTGAAAAAAATTAGCGACTGGGTTGTTAAACCCCCAAATGAGACATTCTTATTTGAGGCTTTACGACGAGCCTTAGACGAGCAAAACCAGAAAACTAAGGTACTGATTGTAGAAGACGATCGAGATCTCGCCCTCGTGCTGGCAACTATTTTTGAACGCTATGGCATTGAGACCTTTCACGCTCAGACTGGGACTGCAGCGATCGAACTCAGCCAGCAGATTATTCCCGATTTAGTGGTTTTAGATTTAGTATTGCCAGAATGTGATGGTTTTGCCGTAGTTGACTGGCTCAAAAATCACGATCGCCTCTGTCAAGTTCCTCTAGTTGTTTATACTGCCAAAGATATAGATAACTCTGATAAAGAAAGGCTCAAATTAGGAGAAACTTTATTTTTGACTAAAGGTCGCATCAGTCCTCTAGAATTTGAAGAGCGAGTAATTAAATTGCTCAACCGCATCGTTTTAAAAACAGAAGGCGGTTAGCTGTTAGCTGTTTGTTTCTCCCTGTTTTCCCTGCTCCCCCTCTCCCCCTCCCCCCCTGATCCCCTGACCCCAAAGATCGTGACAGCCAAACACATTTTGATAATTGATGACGAAGAAGATATCCAAGAGGTTGCTAGACTTGCTCTAGAATTGGTAGGTGGTTGGAAGGTATCCACTGCTAGTTCTGGTCATGAAGGAATAATCAAAGCCTCAGCAGAACAACCAGATGCTATTCTTTTAGACGTAATGATGCCTGAAATGGATGGAATTGCTACTTTCAAAAAATTACAAGCCGATCCTACAACTAAGCAAATTCCTGTAATTTTACTAACCGCTAAAGTTCAGTCACAAGATCGCCGTCAATTTGCATTACTTGAGGTTACAGGAGTAATTAGTAAACCTTTTAAGACTATGAATCTAGCCGATCGGGTGTCCGAGATCCTACACTGGAATGAGTAAGAAATTTTTTTTTCCTAACAATTTATTAAGCAGTGTCGTTTATCGTCTTCATCAGTTCTTCATTTTTTCTCTATAGCTTTAAGTCTACAAGAGTAGATCTACAGCCCCTAACTGTAAAAGTTAACTTAAAGTTTTACAAAGATTTACTTAAAAAGTACAACAAAAATGATAAATAATCAAACATTCACTCAAGGAGCTCTTGAATAATGCGTATCCATAATACAAGCTCATTAAGTTATTGGGATCCGATCGAAACTAAAAATGGTAATGGCATAAAACCCAGACCAATACAAAAACCAGTCTCCATCTCAGATACCGATCCAAATATTCACCTTTTCAATAATTTAAATCGCGGTAGAGTAGCTATTTTTATCGACGGTGCTAACTTATTTTACGCAGCCCTACAACTCGGCATTGAAATCAACTATACGAAACTACTTCGCTATTTAACCTCTGGTGCCAAACTTTTACGCGCTTTTTTTTACACCGGAGTCGATCCGTCCAACGAAAAGCAACAAAGCTTTTTACTCTGGATGCGTCGCAACGGCTATCGCGTAGTTACTAAAGAACTTACCCAATTACCCGACGGTTCTAAAAAAGCAGATTTGGATGTAGAAATTGCTGTAGACATGATGACTCTAGTTGGTTGTTACGACACTGCAATTTTGGTTAGCGGTGATGGAGATTTATCCTACGCAGTGAATGCAGTTAGCTATCAAGGAGTTCGAGTTGAAGTAGTTAGTTTGCGATCTATGACCAGCGATAGTTTGATTAACTTTGCTGACTCTTACATAGATCTCGATGGCATTAAAGAAGAAATTCAAAAAAATTCTTGTGGAGATTTTATTAATTGAGCTAGTAAGTAAGTAAATATCTCTTAAAAAGGAAAATAGAGTTTTTTATCTCTAAATTAAGCGATTTTTAGGAAAATGTTAGATATTATAAATCCTTGCTTTCCTAGAAAATTTTTAGAAGCTATTTAGATAGCTATCTTTAATCACGTGTTGCCAGTTACCAGGACTGTCTGCTGCTACTTCCCAAGGATCGTAGATACATTGAGTACTGCGATCGTGGCGAACGGAGCGCAGGAAAGGTAAATCTTCATCATCATCATTTATTGTTTGAGGTCTTCCCACGATTTTAGGAGGATTTGAGGAGTCCGGCTCGATTCTTTCAGTATTTTTAGTTACGACTTTTGGCTGTAATGAAATTGAGTCGGTTGTTGGCTCTTTTGGGGTTGGGGTTTCTATTTCGCCAAGACTGACAATTTCACCATCAAAAAATTTAGCCAGACTTCGAGCAGCAGCGTCCTCATCTTCGTCAGATGAATTAGTTGCAGGGCGATCGAAGTTCTGTTTTGATAAAGGTTGACTCAGCTCAGTACTATTGTGAGAAATAGAACTTATTTGCTCGTCCTTTTTCTCAGAAGGGTTATTGGCTACTCGTGGTATCTTTTTTACTGGTTTAATGGGGTTTTGTGGTGGCTGGGAGTGAGACTGAGGCAGAGGTGTTTGCTGTTTTTGTGACTCTTTTGAATGGGTGCCACCTATACCTATTTGCAGTTTAACGTGGACTTGATGTCCGACGGCGTTTGTAAAAGCGGTTTCGATATTTGCTTGTTGACTGCGAGCCTGCTTGTACAAACGCTCCGATCTAATCCCGACAATAGCAGACGATCCCTCAAAACTAATTAAAAAACAATGTTGACTCACCAGCGCTTTAGTTAAAGGGGTGGGAAAACATTCTAGTACTTTTTGCCAAATTTGCTCGCAAGAAAGACCCCCTACAGCACTCTTTTGGGAAGAAACTGTTTCCGCAGCTTTGGGTGGAGGAGAGTTTTTGACTGAATTAAGAGCAATTGCAGGAGTTTCCTCTGGCGATCTCGAAGAGATCTCCGTAGCTGCGGGCAAAACCCTGGAATTTGGCGCAGAATTATTGGTATTAGATGTAAGAGAAGATTGAGGCAGATCGCGAGTTTGTGGAGGTTTTGAGGGTGCAACAGAAGATGGGGAAACCTCGATAGTTAGAGAAGTTGCAGCGCGATCGTCACTTGTAGTTGAAGATAATAACCCTAATAAAGTAACTTCTAACCACAGACGAGGCTGGGTAGTGTTTCTAATTTGAAATTCACTATCTTTGAGTTGTTGCTGTCCTTTAATTATTCTGTCTATTTCCCAGTTTTGTGCTTCATCTAGCAATTGTTTCCACATAGAAGAGGTTACAGCTACGAGATCGGGTCGCGAGGGAGCTGTTTTTGCGATGAGAAGATTGAGATAAAAACTAGCTAAATTTTGCAATACTGTTAAAGGTTCTCTACCTCTATTGGTCAAATGCCGACATTGCTCGATTACTTGTTGGGGTTCTAGATTGCGTATTGCCTTTAATAATGCTAATAAATCTTGCTCTGGGACTACCCCAACTAAATCCCAAACTCGATCGACACCTATATTACCCGACAGCAGACTTAACTGATCTAAAAGACTTTGGGCATCTCTCAAACCTCCATTAGCAATCTGAGCCACAATAGTAATGGCATCGTCGTTAATATCGATCTTTTCTTTCTCAGCTATATTTTTTAGGTGAGAAACCATAGAATCTAGAGGAATGCGTCGATAATCAAAGCGCTGAGTGCGAGAAATAATTGTCGGTAAAACTCTTTGAGGATCTGTGGTAGCGAGGATAAAAACAACTCTATCTGGGGGTTCCTCTAAGGTTTTGAGCAAAGCATTAAATGCAGCCGTAGAAAGCATGTGGCAATTATGTACCAGCAAGCCATTAGCTACAAAATTGTGATTGTCTTCGACTTCTAAATCGTAAACTTTTTCCAATCCACTCACTTCTACAGATGCGACTGTCTCAAAATTTGTCGTCCATTCGCTCTTGGGTGATAAGATATTCATTCCTTGCTTTAGGTCTAATGCTCGTATCCATCCCCGATCTGTCGCGATCGAATGGTTAGCCGTGCAGCGAATTTCTGTATTAGTTGTTTTAATTACTAGAGTTTCTTTTACCCCTCGATCGAGCCATCGTAAAACTTTTTTGAATTCCCAGCGACGACACGACTCATTGTAACTGAGAACCGTTTTTCCTTGAATCTGGGGATTGTCGATCGCGAGTAATCCCTCTTTTGTGTGTACCAAGGAATCTCCACTCAAGCACTCGTCAATAACGTAGACTTTGTAGCGACACTGGACGGGAGCAAATTGAGCGCGATCGATAATTTCTCTAATATTATCAACTCCAGTATTACTGGCAGCGTCAATTTCGATTACGTCTAAAGCCGAACCCTTAGAGATGGTCGTGCAAACTTCACAATGACCGCAAGGAGAAGGAGTTGGCTTGCTGTAATTCAGACAATTGAGAGATTTAGCTAAAATACGGGCTGAAGAAGTTTTACCCGTACCCCTAGGACCGGCGAACAAATAGGCAGGAGCAATTCTCTCTAAGGCGATCGCATTCGTTAAAGTAGTGGAGATCGCTTCTTGACCCACTAGTTCGGCAAAGGTCTGAGGACGATATTTATGGTGAAGGGGTTCGTAAGACATAATATATTGTTAAACTCGATTCCTCCATCAAAAGTAAAAAGAAAGATGAGGGATGAGGATTTAAACTTTAACCTATCTAATAACACTAAAACTTTAGTGGGGTCGGGGGAGCCAATGGAAAAATCTGATAACTGATAACTGTTAACTGTTAACTGTTAAACTCCCTCTGCCAAGATAAAATATTTTTTATCTAGTTGCATATTCTCTCAACAACAATAAAGCTGCCAAATGCCTTTTACTACCAAAATTTCAAGTTTGTACACTGATGGAGCCTGTAGTGGCAACCCTGGACCTGGCGGTTGGGGTGTAGTAGTTTATTTTAGCGACGGATCGGTCGTAGAAATTGGCGATCGTGCTGACGAAACTACCAATAATCGTATGGAAATGACTGCAGCCATCTCCGCACTGAAAATTTTTGCTGCGGCTGAGCAAACAGAACCCGTTGCGCTTTACACTGATAGCGAATATGTTAAAAAAGGTATTACCCAATGGATACGCAATTGGAAAAACAAAGGCTGGAAAACTTCCCAAGGAAAAGCAGTTCTCAATCAAGATTTATGGCAAATTCTCGATCGACTCAACTCAAATCTAATCCAATGGAAATACGTTCGAGGTCACAGTGGCGATAAGGGAAACGATCGTTGCGACGAAATTGCTCGCAGTTTTGCTCGCGGATTACTTCCAAATCTAAAACAAGACTCTTCCTCACTAAGTTCTGAAAATATTTCCCAAATAAATAGCATTGCAGTAGCAGAACTATCAAACTTATCAACTAATACAGTGATAATTAACAAAGAGACACAATCCAATACTATTAACTCTAATAAAACTATGATCGAATCATCTCCCAATACAGTTGAAGAAGTACAGCTCCCAAGAGAGGTAAGAGTTACCCAATTAAAGAACTTAATAGACACTTTACGCATCGCCGACGAAATAGCCAGTAAGGGCTACTTAATTAGTAGCTCCGAATTGGCTGACTTGATGGATATTAACGCCAGCGCTGTTACCAGTAGAGGAGATCACTGGTCTTGGCGTAATTGGGTTGTGTCGCGGGTTAGACGAGAAGGAAATCAAATTCTTTGGCAATTAGAACGGGTAGACTAACATTTTTGTGCTTTTATGTCAATAACTTAGTTAGTAATTTCGCCCTCGCCACTTTTTAGGCTGGGTAAGAGCAGATAAGAAAATACGAAAAACAGCTAGAAAATCTGCGAAAGGGGAAAGCCAAAACAAGGAGGTGTTCAAAAAAGATGTTTGCGAGCGATCGTAGCAAGGAGCGATCGCCAAGAGCATCCCTATTCTAATTGCCACTAAAAATAGATTCAATCCTGTTGCTGCCGTCAAAGCAACTGAGGAATAACCCACTATCCAGCAACCGATCGAGAGTGCGGACAAGACCAAAGGCAGTGCTTGCACGAAAAGCAGCAACCACAAATCTCCCCAAATTTGACCTGGCAAACAAGCATCTTTTAAATCGAGCGATCGCCCCCATTCCTGCCAGGTTTCCAATGCTCCTTCGTACATGCGCACTTTAATTAATTTGGCACCGTCAAAAAAACCAACTTTAAAGCCGCAAGCAGCAGCGTGACGAGCAAGAGTAACGTCGTCGCAAAAAGAGCCAGCAGCGCTTTTGTATCCTCCTAACTGCTCCAAAACAGATCGACGACACAAAAAACACTGTCCGTTTGCCATAACTCCCTCTGGAGTTTGAGAGTCCACTCCTGCTGAATCGAAGCGATAGAGCAAAGTCATCAACAGGGCTGGTTGTAATAACCACTCTAAAGGATATTTCAGGATAAATTGGGGCGAAAGAGAAACTAAGTCATAGCCTTGCTCCTCGGCTGCAAGTATTAAGCTGGCAACTAAACCATTCTGCGGCAAAGTATCGGCATCAATTCCTAAAACCCACTTACTTTTTGAAGAACTAGACAAAAAACCTGTATGTAATGCCCAAGGACGACCTACCCAACCTGAAGGGAGAGGAGGGTCACTCATCAGACGAAAGCGAGGATCGAAGGTCGCAGCAGTTTTAACTAGTTCGGGGGTTCCGTCTTGAGAATTACTATCTACAACAATAATTTCTCTGACTTCGTAACTTTGTCTGGTTAAACCCGCTAAACAAGGACTGATGCGTTCTGCTTCATTGAGGGTAGGAATCACCACGCTAACAGCACCTAAAAGTTCTGGTGCGGGCAATTTCGGCTTCAGAGGAGGACGGCGAAAAGCCCCTTTCAACAATCGAGAAAGGAGGATTAAAGTTGCTGTTCCCTGAAACAGCAACAGTCCCAGGGAAATAGCACCCACAGTTTCCGTGCTTAATAACCCCGTCAACCAGTTCACTTACGCGCTCCCGCAGATGCTGCTCTTACTTTGGCTTGCAAATTATTTTCCAGGCGATCGACGGGTATGGAGTTTGCCATTAAGTAAAGCAAGACAACGGGAATAACCCCCAACAACATACCCAAAAACGCTGGCATATAAAATCCTGCTCCCAAACACATGACCGCAGCAAAGACAAAATTACTCAGATAGATCGCCAAAGGTAATGCCAGTTGGGTACTGTCTAAAGTGAGGGGTTTGAGTTTCCACAATAGAGTTGCTACTGTCATAAACAATATGCCCGTTCCCATCCAACCAGCTAAATTTTGATATGGCATACCAAAAAAAGCACCTGCTCGCTCCCAAATCCAGAAAGGAACGTCTGTTTGACTCATAGCTGGATCGAGAACGAAGTCCCAAGAGGTTAATAATAAGGCTCCTAAGACGATCGCGCCCAAAGAACTCAACCATTTTGGCATTTGACGGCGCTCTAATCCAACTCTAGCAATTATATAGGCGCTAAAACCTAGATAAAACCAAGACAAAGGAATGGTAAAAGGAACTAGATCGGCAATTTTATAGCCCAACCCACTTAGGTAATGGTAGTGACCGAAGGGAAATCCGGTGCTAGTACCTAATAATTCACTGGTCAACGACAAAGCGATCGCCGGTATGGCGAATGTCAGACAGTGCCACACTCCTAAGCTCCGATAGCCATAGAGAGCTACAGCAGCCGCCCCTAAAATCATGTAGACAACACCGCCAAAAGCCATAGACCAGCGAAAAGCAATCTGTCCGAATTCTGGTAAGTTAGCAATAAAGCTAGGGTTGGGCAATACCAGCAGTAGCCCTGCTAAACCAAAAGCTATTGATACTACGTGACTTACGAGCAACCAGCCTTCTATGTTAATAATTCGTTTCATTCCAATAAAAGTCTCCTCAGCCAGATAATCGCAAGTTCTCGTGTTTGACCCAGAGTCAATACTTTAATAGTTTACAAAGATTTGTTAACTTTTATGAACTACTGAAGAGAAATTTTGGTTTTCGATCGACAATTCCAATTCTTCCTAACTAAAGAGTTAATAATAAGATTTTCGCGATCGACGGCATGAAACTTAGATTGACCTCAACTTATCTTAAAATATCAATAGGTAACGTGCTAGCATGTCAGCGTTGGGAGTGCATCACAATACTTCCAGGAATAAATTGGGTAGCTCGGATCCTCACAAGTTAGGGAAAATAGTTAAGATAATGTCAGTGAGTAACAAAGTTACCTTAAATTAAACTAAAAGTAGGTCTGTTGCTAGGCTGACGGGCTGGGTGCTGAGAATGAGTATATCTACTCCAAAAAAAAACAAAATAATAATACGCCGATTACAATATAGAGATTTAGAGGGAATCGAAAACTTAGCAGCTTCTTGCTGCGAAGTGGACTGGTACAGTTGTTCGGTAAGTTTGGGAAGACAACTACAACAAGTAAGACGTTGGTACGGATTATTAAAGTTTTTGAGTTGGTTTCCCAATCCCTTAGAGCATCACTTCTGCGTATATGTAGCAGAACTTGACGGTGAAATTGTCGGTTGCATTCAGGTTAGCCCATTCAATAATGCTCGTACAACTTGGCGAGTAGAGCGAGTGTTAGAAGAAATTAAAAATTCTCCACTCAAATTAACCTCACCCAACACAGATGTAGGCTCTCAACTATTGCGCTACTGTTTTGAAAGTATCTGGGAGGCGCGAACTTGGGTGCTAGAAGTGAACATACACCAGAAAAAATCTCTAGCTCTTTATCGGCAAAATGGATTTCAATCACTAGCGCAGATAACCTATTGGGCGATCGCGCCAAATATACTTGAAGAACTAGCTCAGCACGATCGAGATTTACCGAACTTGTTACCGGCGAATAATGCCGATGCTAAGCTAATCTATCAGTTAGATTGCGTCTCCATGCCCCCCTTGTTGCGTCAAGTTTTCGATCGCCACATTCAAGATTTTCAAACCAGTATCTTAAACTCCAGCATTATTCAGCTCAAAAGATGGTTCACTCAAAAACAAATAGCCAAAGGTTATGTCTTTGAACCCCAACGCAAAGCGGCGATCGGCTACTTTGAGCTAGAACTTTGTAAAGATGGCTCCCAACCACATCAAGCCAAATTAACCGTCCATCCAGCCTATACTTGGCTGTATCCCAAATTATTAGCTAAAATGGCGCGTATCGTTGGAGAATTACCGCCCCAATCCCTAAGACTCGCTTCTGCTGACTACCAACCAGAACGAGAAGAATATCTCGAACAGCTAGGAGCTTCTCGGATAGAACACGCTCTACTGATGTCGCGATCGGTGTGGCACAAACTCAGGGAAACAAAACCTTTAGAAAAACTCCAATTATCGGAAGTACTCAAAGGACTCCAGCCAGCGCGCACTCCTATTCCCAGCCGAATGTCTTGGTTGAAGTCGCCAAAAGTACAGACTCCGAAAACTCCTGCTCGTCAAGAGATTTCTGAGTCTAAATCTAGCGCCAAATCTCATAATTCTAAGCCTGAAGATAATAATAAAACGATAAAACCAAACGACAATAATCCCTAGAGGCTCGCAAATGCCAAAAATATCAGCATTAGGATTAGATGTAGGAAAAAAGCGCATTGGAGTAGCTGGATGTGACGGAACTGGTTTAATTGCTACTGGCTTGACAACTATTCATCGAACTTCCTTAAAACAAGATGTAGAAGAGCTAACAAAGATTGTTGTCGAAAGAGAGGTTCAAGTCCTAGTAGTGGGTTTGCCTTATTCTATGAGTGGAAAAATAGGATATCAAGCTCAACAGGTAATCAAATATGCCGAGCTCATCTCAAAAATACTGGAATTGCCCGTAGAGTATGTAGACGAACGCTTGACATCAGTAGAAGCTGAAGCACAACTAAAAACTCGCAAAGGTTACTCTAATCGGGATAAAGGAGCGATCGACCGCAGAGCAGCAGCTATAATTTTACAGCAGTGGTTAGACGATCGGCCGAGAAAGCCTGTTAACTTACCAAATATTAATGATAATATAGTAGATTGCAGCGTTTAAATAAATAATATAATCCCTATGGCTCTAACACAACAAGAAAAACAAGAACTAATGGCTGAATATCAAGTTCACGAAACTGATACAGGTTCAGCAGATCTGCAAGTGGCGATGCTTACCAAAAGAATTAATCAACTCACTCAACACCTCAAAGCCAATCAAAAAGATCACTCTTCTAGACGGGGACTATTGAAAATGATTGGTCGCCGCAAGCGCTTGTTATCCTTTATTCAAAGTAAAGATCCCAGTCGCTACCAATCTTTGATTGGTCGTCTTGGCATTCGCCGTTAAAAAAAAATAGATACACCTATGTCTTCTAAACCTTCAAAAGATCGATTGCCCTTTGAACCCCAACAAAAAAAGAAAAAAAAACCAGTAAAATCTCCACCAAAACCCCAAAAATCGGCAAGTAGCTCGCCGTCAAAAGCAAAACAAAACTCTATTCCAGAGGTTGTCAGCAAGCGCATGATACGTCGTATGGTGTTTTTCTCTGGTATTCCTACTGCAATGGGTGTATCCTCATTTTTTGCTTCCTACTGGGTAGTCAGCCATGAATTGTTAAAATTGCCCCCAACAGCAGTTTTACTGGTAAGTTTAGGGTTGTTTGGTTTAGGAGTTTTGGGGTTGAGCTACGGCATTCTTTCTGCTTCTTGGGATGAAGAACGAGTAGGAAGTTTGTGGGGTGGGGAAGAATTTAGCGTTAACGTCGGACGAATGACTGGAGCCTGGCGTTCTGTAAAAAAAGAAAAAGAACAAAAACAAGAGCAAAAACAAGACTGACTAGCATTGGAATTCCCAATTAAAACGAAGCTACTTGGCTTCCCCATAGGGGCCGATAAATGAGAAATAAGGAAAGATGATTGTAGTAATGAAACCAGGCTCGCCAGAAGCCGAAATTATTCGTATTAGTAAAGAATTTGAAGACTGGGGTTTAACGCCAGAAAAAATTGTAGGCAAGCACAAAGTAGTTATCGGTTTAGTTGGCGATACTGCTAGTCTCGATCGCTTGCAAATCCAAGAAATTAGCCCTTGGATCGAACAAGTTTTAAGGGTAGAGAGGCCTTTTAAACGCGCTAGTCTAGAATTTCGTCATGGAGAATCTTCGGAAGTAGTTGTTTCCACTCCCGACGGTCCAGTAACTTTTGGTAGAGATCGTCCTGTAGTCCTAATAGCTGGCCCTTGTTCGGTAGAAAACGAAGAGATGATTGTGGAGACAGCACGGCGAGTTAGGGCGGCTGGAGCGAGATTTTTACGGGGTGGAGCCTACAAACCTAGAACCTCTCCCTATTCTTTCCAAGGACACGGCGAAAGTGCTTTAGCACTTCTAGCCGCAGCTAGAGAAGCTAGCGGCTTAGGAATTATTACTGAAGTGATGGACACCGCTGACGTGGAAAAAATAGCAGAGGTTGCTGACGTACTGCAAGTAGGAGCGAGAAATATGCACAATTTCGCTCTGCTGAAAAAAGTTGGCTCTCAGGACAAACCCGTGTTGCTCAAGCGGGGAATGTCAGCAACTATCGATGAATGGCTGATGGCAGCAGAATATATTTTGGCGGCTGGGAACTCCAATATTATCTTATGCGAACGGGGTATTCGCACTTTCGATCGCAAGTATACTCGCAACACTTTAGATTTATCCGTATTGCCAGTGTTGCGAAACCTAACTCACTTGCCAATCGCGATCGATCCCAGTCACGGTACTGGATGGTCTGAATACGTCCCCGATATGGCAAAAGCGGCGATCGCTGCTGGTGCTGACTCTTTAATGATTGAAGTGCATCCCAACCCAGCTAAAGCTCTCTCTGACGGACCTCAATCTTTAACCCCAGAAGCATTCGATCGCTTGGTAGGAGAACTATCAGTTATTGGTAAGGCTTTAGGTCGCTGGTCGAAAGAAGAAGTAAAAGTTTAGGGTCTGGAGGCGGAGATGGTTTTCCCGACTCCTGTCCCTATTTTTAACCTAAAACTTCTTCGATTCGATGCTGTTTCCAAAGAGACTGATATAAACCCGATCGCTGGACTAATTCGGCATGAGTGCCACTTTGAACTATTTCTCCTTTATCCATAACTAAGATGCGATCGGCACTACTAGCAGCAGACAACTGGTGAGAGATAAAAATAACGCTCTTGCCTTTTTGTGCGGAAAGATTGCTTAAAATCTCGGTGGCTGTTTGATTGTCCACGCTAGAAAGAGCGTCGTCAAGAATTAAGACTTGAGCTTCAACTAGTAAGGCTCTTGCTAAAGAAGTACGCTGACGCTGTCCTCCAGATAGAGTAATGCCTCTTTCACCCACTACGGTTTCGTATTGCTGAGGAAAATTGAGAATTTCTGGGTGAATTTGCGCTCGCTTAGCGGCGTATTCAACTTCTGGTTGTTCCTGGAGAGGGTCGCCATAACGGATATTGTTTTTAATAGTGGCGCTAAAAAGAAAACTTTCTTGAGGCACGCAGGCGATCGCTTTGCGCAACTCTTGCAAGGGCAATTTAGTAGTATCGCAGCCATCTAAAAATAACTGCCCCTCTTCAATATCTAATAAACGAGGTATAGCATTGGCTAGGGTTGATTTTCCCGCACCAATAGGACCGACAATAGCAACTACTTCACCTGGAGTAATAGTAAAGTTGAGATTTTTTAGTGCTGGATTTTTCTCTCCTGGATAAGTGTAAGTCAGATTAGTTGCTTTAATTGACCCTTTAACTTCTTCTGGTAAAGCGATCGTTTCAGAGACATCTTTAATTTTAGGTTGCACCTCGAAAATAGCTTCAAGGCGATCTATACTCACTTCTCCTCTTTGATAGGCAGTTATAGTGAAGCCTAACAAAGCTGTAGGAAATACTAAACGTTCAATATAAATACTCAAAGCAACATAATCGCCGACACTAATTTCGCCTCTTTCAATTGCACCAGAACCTAACCAAAGCAATATTAGTAAACTTATATAAGATATCGCTTCAATTATAGGAAATAAAAGGTTTCTGGTTCTTGCTAGGTTGATATTTGCCTGTAACAAATTTTGGTTTTTCTTGGCAAATGCACGGCGTTCGTTTTCTTCTTGAGCATAGATTTTAATCAATGCCATACCGCTGACATCTTCTTGGATTAACTCACTGAGATCTGAGAGTTTTTTTTGTACTTGAAGCTGCCGATTTTGTAGCTTTTTGCTAAACAGTTGCACCGCAATTAGCATGAGCGGATAAACAGAGATTGCCATTAAGCTGATGCTGGCATTAATCGAAAGCATAAATGGAACTGTTAAACCATAGGCAAATAGAGTATTTATTAAGCTCAAGATGGCAAAACCCAGCAAACGGCGAATATTATCCACGTCGCTAGTTGCTCGATTAATTAAATCCCCAGACGTATTAGTCGCAAAATAAGAAGGTTCTAAAGTGAGTAGATGTTGAAAAATCTTTTGCTTGAGATCGAATTCTACTTCCCTTCCTACTCCAAATAATATGACGCGAGAAATCATTCTAATTACCCACATCAACGAGGCAAGAACTAGAATCAATAGCACGTAGGGCCATACTTCGTCGGAGTTTTTAACTTCCTGTAGTCCATTGACACTATTACGAATTAATTGGGGAATATATATACCAACAACATTAACAACTAGTAAAGCGATCGTGCCAAAGATAATCTGCTTCGAGTAGGGACGCAGATAACTTGTTAGTTTTTTTAGCCTTGAATTTGCCATTCTATTATTTTAACAATTAAAAAAAATCAAACAGACGTTCCGCAGAACGTCTCTACAAGGTTAATATTTCCTTTCTTTTGGCTCGAACTGATTAATAACGACAGACATCCAATTAATATCGATTCCAGCAGCAGAATAGTAAGCTAGAGTATGCTTTAAGAAATTAGCATCGTCTCTATTTGGATAGTCCTCTCTTGAATGTGCTCCCCTACTTTCTTTGCGATTAAGTGCAGAAGCAAGAATTATCTCTCCAACTATCATTAAATTTTTCAATTCAAGGGCTTCAATTAATTCCGTATTCCAACAATTATCTTTGTCATCGAGATAAATTAGATCGTATTTTTTCTTGAGCTGCTCTATTTTTTCTAAGCCTTCCTTCATTATTTTTTCCGAGCGAAAAACACCGCAGTGTTCGGTCATGCAGTCCTGAAATTCTTGACGCAATTGATTAATGCGTATTCCCTCAGATTTATCTAAGAGGTTTCGGACTCGTTGTTGACAACCATTAAGATAAGATTGTTCGTCGAATTCGGGCATTTTGCGGTTTTCCACGTATGAGGCGATCGTTGCGCCAGTCCTTTTACCGTATACCACGCACTCCAACAAGGAATTACTACCCAATCTGTTGGCACCGTGAACGGATACGCAAGCACTTTCTCCAGCAGCAAATAAGCCTTCTACTAAACTATCTGCACTTGCACGCACCTGTCCGTCAGTATTGACTGGAATTCCACCCATAGAATAGTGTACTGTAGGTCGCACTGGCATTGGTTGCTCGATCGCGTCTACTCCTACGAGTCGATGCGCTTCTTCCCAGCAAAATGGCACTCGACTCATAATTTTTTCTTTCCCCATATGGCGCAAGTCGAGATAAACAAAGGGTCCACCCGCACTACCGTCGAGATTTATACCCCGTCCGGCACGTATTTCTAGTGTAATTGCCCTAGAAGTAATATCGCGGGGGGCGAGTTCCATTTGATTGGGAGCATAGTTTTTCATGAAGCGATCGCCTTCACTATTCCTTAAATATGCCCCTTCTCCCCTCACTGCTTCTGATATTAATACTCCCACAGGATACAAACCTGTGGGATGGAATTGAACGAATTCCATATCTTCTAAGGGAATTCCAGCAACAGCAGACATCGCCAAACCGTCTCCAGTAGAAGCAAAGTCATTGGAGGTCGTGTTAAATACTCTGCCATAGCCGCCAGTGGCAAACATCACAGCTTTTGCTCGAACAACTTCCATATCTCCGTTGAAGATTTGGTACATGACCACCCCTTTGGCTTCTCCGTCTTCTCGGATCAGTTGCATCACGTACCACTCTTCGTAAATTTGTACCCCATAACGACGGAGATTGCTTACTAATTCGTGTAAGATGGCGTGACCTGTTTTATCTGCAGCGTAGCAGGTTCGTTTGTAGGAATGTCCGCCGAAAGCTCGTTGGGCAATGCGTCCGTCTGGTAAACGGGAGAACAATACCCCCATGTGTTCTAGATCGATGATGACATCTGGGGCTTCTTTTGCCAGGATTTCTACCCCATCCTGATCGGCTAAATAATCAGAACCCTTAACAGTATCGAAAGCGTGTGCTTTCCAGCTATCTTCTAGATCGACATTTTTCAAAGTTGCAGCTATTCCCCCTTGTGCGGCGACTGAGTGGGAACGAATTGGATGGGTTTTAGCTACTAAGGCGACATCTAAACTGGGGTTGATGCGTTTAATTTCTAGCGCAGCGCGACAACCAGCTAAACCACCACCGATAATTATTACGTCGTGTTCTCTCATTATGCGATCGCAAGTACTTCCTTATATATCTATGTTGACGTATGTCTTGATTCATACCAATTCTTTTTAAAATACCTACATCTCTAATTGAGCGGGTAAGTACCTCGACAAAATATTTTGTATATTTTTTTGAGCATTTCCAGCCGCGATCGAGGCAGTAGAAAGGCGATCGAAGCAGTAGAAAGGCGATCGAGAGAGGGTAAGGAGTATTTATTGTAGGGTAATTCCAGATTTTACACCAATTTGTCTCACCAAACTTTGAGCATTCCCGATGTCATTACTTCAAATGATGATAAATATCATAGTATCATAGCGATCCAAATGTTTGATCTAATGAACTTGGTATTCTTTAATAAAGAAAAGTAATCAAAAAAATAAGTAAAGCTTTTAAAGAAACATAAACTAATGAAAAAAGCTAAATTTTTTAGTCTCCTATTTATTTGCTTTGTTCTCATGAATATTGCGGGAGCGACATTTGTTTACGGAGTTAATCAAGCTTCTCAACAATTTATGATTCACGGTTCAATAGCTTGGGTTGCAACAGTTGGAGCAATAGCTTGGTCTCATTGGGAAAAAAGAGCAGGATAATTACGTTAATAGTTGATAATTTTGACTGGGTTCTGTTTTTTGCGATAAATTAGGGTCAAATGCTTTAATAGAGTAGTTTTTCCCGACCCAGGTGGTCCAATCAATAAGTTTGAAAAATCTCAATTATTTAGTTGCTAAATTAATGAAATTAATTACATTAATTGATTGGTTTTTTTATTTAAATAAGCGAGATTGTTGATGTCTAGTCGCAATAGTAATTGCACCGGCAACCCCCAAACTACCCAAGCTATTGTTTATCAAGGATATTTGAATTATTGAAAAATATGAATCTTGTTGGAACTGGTCAAGTGATTTTAGCCAAGGTTGTTTTTCTAGAAAACAAGAGGCTTTGCAATCGGCTCAACTTAATATAGAACAAATACTTCTCAGAAAAGCGCAAAGATAATTTTCTCTATTTGATTGATTCTCTTCATCGAGAGCTGTTATTGCTGGATATAACTTCATTTGATTCTGGAGGTAAGCCGAGTCGCTTGTGAAACTCTGGGTCGTAATATGCTTTTTCCCAGTTATTAGCTTCTTTTACTTGCTCTGGGGTTAAACCTTGAACTGACATTGTAAAGCCCTTGGTGATCAGAGAGTATTCCTTTTTCTGATTATTTCGTTCAATTGTTAGGGTGACTTTGGTGCCTGGTTTGGCAAATGGTTTGTCAAAAATCAGGTCGTGAGCCTTTTCAATCTCTATCTTTTCAGTATTTTGTTTGTTAATTAATGCGATCCGATCTCCCCTTCTGATTCCGGCATCAAATGCCGGAGTATCTTTGTAGATGAGGCTGACATAATAAAATCCATTTCCTCTAGAAATCCAGAGCCCGATTCCACTTACCTTTTTACTCCTAAAATCAGCTTGTTCGAGAGAAGCCCCATGGAAGGATGCTCCATGGAAGGATGCTCCATGGAAGGATGCTCCATGGAAGGATGCTCCATTGAGTGATGCTCCATGGAAGGATGCTCCATTGAGTGATGCTCCATTGAGTGATGCTTTATGGAAGGAGGCTCCATTAAGGGATGCACCATTAAGAGAAGCATTATTGAGGTTAGTATTATTGATCGACCCACTATTAAAATTAGCGCTCTCTAGGTGAGCACCATTAAAATTGACACCTAATAGATTGGCACCATTAAAAGTGGCATTTTCGAGATGAGCACCATTGAAACTGACATCTTCGAGGTGAGCACTATTAAAGCTAGCATCTTCGAGGTGAGCACCATGGAAACGAGTCCCCTGGAGGTGGGCGTTATGGAAAGAGGCACTGCTGAGCTGAGCAAAATAGAGTCGAGTACCGTGAAGCTGGGAATTATCGAAAGAGGCACTATTGAGGTGAGCACCATCTAGGTAAGTCCCATTGAGGTGAGCACTATTAAGAGAGGCACTATTGAGATTAGCCCCAATGAGATGAGCGCTATTGAGAGAGGCACTATTGAGTGAGGCCCCAATGAGGTTAGCACTATTGAGATTAGCATCATTGAGATTAGCATCATTGAGGTTAGCACCTTTAAAATTAGAACCGTAGAGGTTAGCACCTTCAAGATCCACACCCACAAGATGAGTTTTCTCCACATTAATATTGGCTATTGGGCGCTCGCTTTGTGCTAAAGTCTCAAGGGATTTAATGATTCCTCGACAATTCTCCTTCTCTGCCGCACAATCTTGGATTTTTTGGGCATGATTGTTAATTGTGATTTCATTGACTACGAGCGCACTGGCTAACCCCAATGGAACAAGTAACAATAGTAGAGTAATCGGTTTTAATGATTGAAAGTTTTGTTGTTGTTTCATACCATTTTGTTGGGGTTTTGACTTATGTAGGCTTTGATCTAACTATTGTTAATATTAATCCTTAACAATTTCTCTAGACAGATTGCCATTTGAAACTAATTACATTAATTGATTAGTTTTTTTTATTTAAATAAGCGAGATTGTTTATGTATACTCGTAAGAGTAATTGTAACGGCGACCCCCAAAGTACTCAAGCTCTTGTTTATAAGAGATATGTTATTTTGTTGTCAAAATATGATACTTGTTGGGGGTGGTCAAGTGATTTTAGTGAAGGACAGCAATTCTCATTTTATGAATGTAACACAAGGAAATACACAATGAGAAGAAAAAATCTGAGATTTAGTTCGCGTAAAATAGTCGCGAATTAAGCCAGAAAATGAATTGTTCATCACAGCAAAAACTCTGGAAAATTAGTATTACATAAATACTTCATAAAATCGGCATAAAGAATTTGTCCTAATTTCTTGTCTAAAAAAATCAGGATAAATTTCTCTATTTTGAATTAAATTTAATTGAATTTTATATTATTTGATTATAAAGATGAATCAAACGGATTCTGTAGCACAAAAAATTAAAGAATTAGATGAATTTATAACAACCAATCCAGACGTTCGAGAATTTAAAAGAGCACTGGCAGTAAAATTAGCTTTAAAAGGTTGGAAGTATGAAGCGATCGCCGAGCTATTAGTTTTGACAAAAAGTTTTATCAGTAAATGGAAAAATCTTTTTGATTTGCAAGGTATTGAAGGTTTAAAATTAGCAGATAAGGGTTCAAAAAGTTATCTGACAAAAGAACAAAAAGAAGAAACGATAGAGTGGCTACAAAAACAAGAATATTGGGATTTATCCGAACTAGAATGTTATTTAATTGAAAAATTTGATGTAGTGAAGAATATAAGACTGGAAATGGAGATAATACGGTAGATTTTATTAAAAAATTGAGTAATAAAAATCCCGATTCTAGAATAATCATTTTTGGGGACGGAGCTTCTTATCATAAAGGAGAAGAAATGCAAAACTTCTTAGCTGAAATCAATCAAGATTTAAACCCTGAAAACTGGAAAATAACCTGCGAATTATTTGCCCCTTATGCTCCTGAAGAAAATCCGCACCGCGAAGCGGATCCCTGCGGGATCGAAGCTGTATGGCTATCTCTTAAAAATCTACTTAGAAGAGCTTATCGCTTCGGTAAAAACTTTACAATTATTAAGCGGTTATTTAAGCTGCTTATCAAATTTAAATTGTTCAAGTTTCCTAATCTTGAAAAGTATGATGCATTTTCATGTCTCATTTAGAAACGCTATATAATTCTTAATTGTATCTTATAGTTGATTAATTTTAAAAGTCAATTAGAGTATAATCTCGCAAAAAAACTTCGTAATCTAGTCTATAAGAAAATTAGCAACAGACGTTCGACCCAAAATAATACCTTTTTATTAGCTTTAAGGTAGTCCTAGACTAAGCTAACGTTGTAGTCTAGGATTCTGGGAGTATCTATATATTACTCCTCGCTTTCCTCATGACCTTTAATTTCACTACAAACTTCATAAAAAGAAGTAGTCGGTCTTCTAACAAATAAAGGATTCATCTCGTTTAAAATAGCCTGATAAGCTTCAGTTTGATTGGCATCCATATCTTCTATTTTTTCCCACATAATTACGGCGATGCCTTCATCTGTTCCTGGTTTTTGCAGTAGATAAGCTCCTTTAAATCCTGTAGTATAGGTTGAAACAGCTTTTTCGTAGAGTTTCTGGGCTTCTGCAAACTTACCTGCTTTGAATTTACCTATAGCAACATAGGCAAATTTATGTCGCAAAAAATCTAAAAATTCTGTCACAATTTCCTCCTAAATATGGATTATTTTCGACTATTTCTTATGTTCTTTTACGATTAACTCCCCTCATCTTGAATTTCGCGAGTATTTAAATAGTTTTTTAATCTGCTATCGAATCTCACTTATTATCGATCGCTCGAAACATCAATACCTTTGTACTTATTTGTTAAAAGATGACTCGAACCTCGATCGACTTTTTTAGCCTTTGTTGTAAAGTAGTTAGTAAAAAGGTGTCATTTTTTTAAATATTCTCCGATCTCAAAGAAATATGAAATCTTGTTACTGGTCGATCGAGGAATTACCTGGATTGAGTAAACAGCAAGAAGTATCGCTCAAAGCTTGCGGGATTAATACGACCAAGCAACTATTGACTTTTTGCAGAAATCTAAACTTAAAACAAACTCTTGCTTCTCGCTTAAAAATTAATATTCAGTATGTTAACAAATGGGTTGCTCTAGCAGATTTAGCCCGCATACCCAGCGTCGGCTGTCAATATTGCGGGCTTCTGCTACATTCTGGCATTGCTTCTGTCTCCCAATTAACTCAAATTCCAGTACACAGGTTACATCGGCAAATTTTGCGATTGCAAGTTGCCACTATGCAGCGCCAAGATTTATGTCCGCCTGTGGAAATAGTGCAAAAGTGGGTTCAACAGGCGTGATCCCTCTAATATATTGGGATCTATTGTTACTAAAAGAGCGATCGAATCTTCATTAATTAGATGCAAATTAACTCAACAGCATAATATCTCTATCTATTAGGTTTATCTAATATACTGTCGAATGCGTTGGTTTAGACCTGGATTTTTTCTTTGTCTATAAATTTGGTTAAACCGATTGATGGTCAAACCACTATTTGTTATTATTGTTCTAGATTCATTGCAGAATTCCTGAGCAATGTTCCTAGCTTGTTGGTTAGAAAGATTTCTGTAACTATTAGGTTGAGCGCAACTAAAATTAGGAGACCTGCCAGTAATATTCTGAATTTGTATGTAGGTTTGTCTGCGTCTTACTTCTATCCTAGCTCCTGCCTCTGCGTATCTTCTAATCTCATCATCAGTAAAAGGTTGAGCATAGACTGGAGAGCCAAAACTTACGCGAAGAGATTTGTCTGTGGTTGGAGGAACAATTTCTAAGAGTACAGCCATTGCCATTACAATGCTGACAAAGATGGAACGAAATAAGATTGTGTTCAATTTGGATGGAATAGCTTTTAAGGTTAACATTAATGCCAGTAAGCAAAAAAACAGAGCAATTTAATCTGCAAAGCTGTTATCTACATTTATATAGAATGTTTTTTTTTCAGATAAGTTCCCTAAAAACAATTAGTAATCGCGCTCGAAACTAATCAAAGATTTCACAGAGTTCTATGACTTTAGTTTTTAGAGTAGATAAAGGCTCGCCACCTTGTTTAAGACTTAATTCTAACTCTAGCAAAATAGGGAAGGTATTTACCAACTTTTCTGAAGAAATAGACTTGATTTCTTGGCGAAGATAATAAATTCTTTTAGGGTTGCCAATTTCAGCAGTTTGAGCAATTAGTTGCTGGTTTTTTTCACCTTTGACTTCCATAAGCTTGACTATCGCCCAAGTACGAAATTTATTTACCAAAGTGGCAACAATTCTCAACGCTGGTTCGTCACGATCGAGTAGTTGAGAAGCTAACTCTATAGCCCTCAATTTATTTCCTGTGCGAATTGCTTGGGCTAAGTCTATGCTACTTTGAGTATTACAATTTACTAGAGTAGAAATTACCTCTAAATCCAAGGTTTTTGTCTGTCCGTAAATAGATAACTTCTCCAATTCATTCCACAACTGTCTGCTATTATTTCCCACAGATTTTGCAATAAGCTCAATAGCATCTGGAGTAAGTTTTACCCCTATTTCTTGGGAAAATTGTGTCACTTTATCGATAATTTCTTGGATTTTCCAAGGAGCGATCGGGGAAAATTCTGTGACTGTAGCATATTTTTCTATTAGTTTGGTAGATTTTAGTCGTCGGTCTGGTTTTTTAGTGGAAGTAAACAGAAGGTGAGAAGTAGGGGGAATTACTGGTAAAGTACTTTCCAATTGGGATAGTAAGTCAGGAGGGCAATTTTGGCAAATAGTAGTTTGGGTCAGCCAGATCAAACGCTCTCCCATACCAAAAACCGGAGTCATAGCTAGATTGAGTGCGTCTATAATAGCTGATGGGCGATCGTCTGAGATTCGATCGCAGTTAAACTGGAACCAGTTAGGATCTACTACTGATTCTTGTAGTTTTTTCACCGCGACAGAAAGGGCGAAGTCGTCTTCTCCCCAGAAAAGGTATATTGGCATAAATTAATAGATAGATAATGATATTGGTTTTGGCAATCCGATCGAAAGCGATGTTTTTCAGGGAGAGGTAAGAAAAATTGGAAGAAACTTATCAAGATTATGTTAACCGAGTGGCACGGCTGACATTGCCGGCAAATTATAAGACCCAGCTGGAGAATATTCAACCATCTCCTAAATATAAAGAAGGAGTGGCTGTATCTTTTCCAGGTCACAGCATAATTACTCCTCCTTGGCAAGATGATTCAGAAAATGCTGTATTCTATAGCAATCTAGAGCAATATCAAAAACAATTACTACAGCAGCTAGATTCGGGATTAATAATACCAGTAGAATCTAACAGTTTTCATCTGACTTTGGCAGATTTAATTTGGGACAGTGGCTACCTTGAAGCTGTCAAG
Organism: Prochloraceae cyanobacterium; assembly: GCA_030065755.1. GTDB lineage: Bacteria > Cyanobacteriota > Cyanobacteriia > Cyanobacteriales > JASJDA01 > JASJDA01. The sequence continues at coordinate 36,059 of JASJDA010000050.1, forward strand.
GAAAATCCAGAATTTGATTCTAAATTACAAGAAAGTATTGCTGGAAGTTTCGCGAACTATTGCGAGTCTGTAACTAAAGGATATCCGATCGCCTGGCAGTTACTGGGATTGACTATTAGACCCCGCGCCATAATAGTCTGTTTAGTCCCTAAAGACCAAGAGAGTTACGATCGTATTTTACAACTTCGTCGCTGTATCTATCAGAATTCGGCTTTAATTGGGCTGGGTATCGAACAACAATATAACTTTACTGGTCACATTACCTTGGGCTATTTTGCCGAGATCCCAGAAAATTTAGATCGCGATCGCCTTATTAAAACCCTCTCAGAGTTTAACGATCGCTTTTTGGAAACTGAACCCCAAATGTTAAACGTCCAGCAAGCACAATTGCGCAAATTTGATGATATGTTGACCTACTATCGACAACCTGATTGGCCCGTTTTAGAATTTTGAGCAAACTTTTAGTAGCGATCGTCTCAGGGCGATCGCTACTCTTCTATAGCACAAAACTCTATATATGTCAAGCCTAAATACCGTGACTTTTACCAATTACCCAATTACGGCGGAAAAAACGAGAAAGGGCAGTTTCTTCTAAAGATAAATAAATAGGTCTACCGTGGGGGCAAGTACTGGGATTGCGAGTACTTTTCCACCTATCTAGCAAGGTTTGCATTTGGGATAAATTTAGTGGGGTGCCGTTACGAATAGCGCTGCGACAAGCTGTAGCTACTTGAGCTTCTTGTAAATCGCCCCCCCAACTAAGTTCTATAATTGCATCGGTAAGATCGTCTCTTTGCTGTAGCATTTCAGGAATTGCTCGCACAGCCCACAATTGTTCGCCAAAGTTTTCTATCTCTATACCCAATCTCTGAAGTTGTTCTAATTGAGCCGATCTTAACTGAGAGAGAATTATGGGAGTTTCTAATGCCACTAACTTCCAATCATCCTGTAATTGCTCGTATAAAATCCTTTCGTGAGCGATATGCTGTTCTATTAACCACAATCCTGTAGGATGTTCGGCAACTATATAAGTATTGCGAACTTGAGCTACTGCTCGCAAGTCTATTAAACTAATTTCTTCTTTCTTATTTTTCGATCGCTCCTTAATAGAATAAGTCCCTTTCTCTTCGGAAGCTTTGAGCAATTTACCTACTCGCTGATTTTCAGCCGCAGGAAGATTAGCCGGAGAAATACGCAGGGCTCGTTCTATTGCTAATGCTACTTGTTCTTGCCAATATTTTATTGAGTGGAGGTAAATTTTTGCTTTAGCTGGATGACGATTCCAGTCTATTTGACAAGGACTAGTTTGTAAGTGAACGAAACATACTGGATAGCGATCGCGAGGAAGGGTTTTAGCAAACGCTGAGATGATTGTTTGCTCTATTTCTGGCGATCGCACTACTCGACCATTAATTCCTACTTTTATCCAATCTGCACGTCTGCGATGACACCGATCGGGCAGTCCGATCGTTAATTCCATTTTAGATTTTTCTACTGTTTCAATGTTCTCCTCGTTGGGTGTTTTTAGATCCAACTTCAGCAGTTGTAAATCGCTCTGGCGCAACCTGTTGACAATTTGGGGTAAAATTCGATCGGCACTAGTACCAGGACTAATTTGTAACCAAAGTTGTTCTTTCTGCCTTACTTGCCAAGTAACTTGAGGATGACACAAGGCTATTTCCCCAATTATTTCTTGTACTGCTTTAAGTTGTTTTGAGGTAGAGGGTAAACTCTTGCGACGCAAGGGCAATTTGGCAAACAGATTAGAAACAGTAACAATAGTTCCAGTTGCGATCGCAACTGGTTCTTCTTTGATTATTTTCCCTTTGCGATAAACAATTCGCCAACCCACCCCCTCCTCTATATCTTCAACCGATCGGCTCAAAATCTCTAAATCTGCCACCTGAGTCAAACTGTGAAGTGCTTCCCCCCGAAACCCCAAGCTACTAATCCTATATAAGTCCTCGCTGCTGTGAATTTTACTGGTGCTGTGTGGCTCAGCACAAAACTTTAAATCTCTCAAAGTCATGCCCCTACCATTATCAGCCACTTGCACTCGCCACAGATCGGGCCAAAGAGAAATATAAATAGAAGTTGCACCTGCATCTAGGGAGTTTTCAACTAATTCCCGCACTACCGCAGCTAGGGAGTCAATGACTTCACCAGCGGCAATCAGATTAATAACTTCTCTTGGAAGAGATTGAATAGGGGATGACATCAAAAGTCTGTGGGGTGCGATCGTAGAGACGTTCCACGATTTTAAACTGTCTTCTGAAAAACAAGTTTTATTAACACTCAAGATTTTATCCTTTCCATCGCTTGTTGTTGTAAATTACAACAAATTAGCTTGACGTGTCAAGACTTGCTTCGATGGAATTATAGTTATATTGCTATAGGTTAATTTTAGTAACTATGCCAAAAGCGATTGCCACTGATAAACTAATTACTCCATCGATCGGCCAGTTTTTCGAGTTTACCAGTTTTTAATAGCTGCTTTTTTATGCCAAAAATGCTAAATATGGTTCGCAGTCAATTCATAATTTTCTAGAATAGTAGGCTCATATTTTCCAACTTTTTTAGCAGTTTCCCAGATCGTGTTAAGTATTAATTCAACAGTTTTTTCCTCTCCACATCTTTTCTCAATCTCTTGAAAATAAGGGTATTGCCAAACTTGATGAACGATTAGAGAAGAAGAATGACCTTCAATTAATTTTTTTTGAATAATAGCTGTAACTCTTAATCTTTCAACACTAAGATTAAAATCTGGATCTTCCATTGTAAAAGAACAATTTTACGAATTTCACATAAAATTAAGTCTAATACTCAAATCTGAGGATCTTGTGAGGAAAATCAAAAATCCCAAATCGAGTTAAAAGCCACACTCAATACATAGTAGTTTTGTACTAAAAAAATTTCCACTTATATAAGAAAAATTCCTCCACGGTAATTTATCGTGGAGGAATAATTTAAAATAACGTATTATAAAACAGCTTTTTTTGGGCAATATTTGCTTTTGTTAAACTAGCTTTTAAAACTATTAATTAGTAAGTCACTAGTTATTTTTGCTGCTTTTTTCGTTTTTTTAATACGTGTTTTTTCGTAACTTGTGGAAATCCAAGATGTTTAATTACTTGGTGTTTCCTTTCTTGTTCGAGTTGTTTGAGTTCGGTGTAATCGACTAAGTGAATGCAATTAACCGGACAGGTATCGATCGCTTCTTGAATTATTTCTTCTGTATCTCCATCTTGATCGAACACCCGCGCTCGTCCGTAATTTGGTTCGATATAGAAAGTATTGGCGGCGACGTGAGCGCAGTGCTTGCAGCCGATGCAAGTTACTTCATCGACATAAACGCCTTTTTGCCTAAATTCACCACCTAACTCCGGTTCCAAACCCGATCGAGAGGGTGCATCTCGAAATATCCCCCCTAACTCCGGTTCTAAACCCGATCGAGATGTTTCTGGGGGAAAGCCTGACATCAAGCACTCCAGCGTTGAACGACTAGACGGATAGAACCATCTTCTCGATCGGCTTGTTCGGAAATCTCAAATCCTTGCTTAGCAGTTTCTTTTACTACTGCGTTATAAGCGTAACGCTGAGTTACCTGTCTGAGAAAACCTTCTACAGACAAAGGCTGCTTCCAATATTGTAGGTCGGCAACTAGCTCGTATTCAGTACCGTTCCAGCTAAAGCCTATATCGTAATTATTTTCTTGTTCTAGTACGACTTCGGCTGTAGCAGTTTGACCTTGATAGCCTCTTACAGCACAAGGACCGGACTTCCAATCAATTCCTAGATCGTTTAACGCCGTCTGCAAGCATTCTAGGTTACGGATTTGAGTTTTGATATTGCTGAAATGTGACATCTTATTTTGTATTAAATTGAACTACGTTGGACAAACACCTTAATATTTCGCACTAAAAATTACCAGTCGCTAAACGCTGCTTTATTAGTCGTTTTCGCCGACTGGCTTACTTGTTGTTTGGCAAAATATTCAGATGTTTTTTCTTGAGAGACAACTCGCCCAAGCTGAGATTCTATTGCCGCAGTCACCTCTTGACAAGATGAACCGACAATACCTGTGACTTTTTCTTCTACCCGACCGTCGGGATAAATCACAAACTCTAGCGTTTCTATGCTCATAGCTAATTTCTGAGTAATCCTCGTAAAGAGGAAGTTTTTAACTCGTTTTGTATGCTCTACTTAATTTAGTGAGAGCAATTTTAGGAGTATGTTTCAAATCTTAGCAAATTTTAATATTATGTGAGTACATTACTCTCTTCAATTGTAATCTTGACTTAACTTTTAGTGGGAGTCAAGTTATCTTAATTTATGAAAAATTATTTCTTAACAAAAATATACTTAAACAAACACAAGAGACTTGAAAAACTTGCCAGTATCTCGTTTAATATGATTCTTAGCTCAATAGTTGGAATAACTTTTCTCCTTATCTAATAAAAATCAAAGATTTTCTTGCCTGCCTCCAATAAATAGAAATAATAGAAATTTGAGCAAACTGTTCCCCGTTCCCCGTTCCCTGTTCCCTCCAGCCAGAGGCTGGTAAACTAAACACTTTTCAATCCCCTAAACTCCGCCAAGATTTACTTGAGATTTTATTGAAAATATTTTCAAGTATCTCCCAGTTAAGCTAGGGGCAGTTAAAATTTGGGGCTAAGGGAAGAACTTAATATATCTGTTGCTCTATATGGGTTATCTTGAGAAAAATTTCTCCCTTTAGTAATCAAACGTCAACCAGCAACACTTAAAAATAAGATGACTACGGCTAGGCTAAAATCTTCAGAAAAATCATCGCTGACACTCGTGAAGTTCAAGCAAGAAGAACCAATCCTAGAGCAACAACCCTCTAGTCTAAAAGAACAACGTTTGAGAGAGGAACGACGGCAAGAAAAGCTTTGTGAAGAAGAACGAATGAAAGAAGTGCTTCTGCTCATAGAAGGCCTAGCACGAAGAGAGAAAGTCGCAATAAAGATGATTGCCGATCGTCTCTATGATGTAGCTAAAGTAAACTTTGTTAACAAAAAGATTAGCTCTCGTCCCCTCAACAAAACTTTAAAAGCAATTTTAGGGCTACCTAAGCCAATAGCCGTACAAGTTGCTTTTATGTGGTTCGCCAGTAACTGCCCCGAACTAATTACCAATTGGCTCCAGAGAAAGGTGAATTTTAAAAAATAGTGAAATTTTGCTAATTTAGCCTCATTAAAATTAGAGCTATGGCTCTTGGAATTGGCAATCTCAATTTATATGAAAATTTATTCCGCTCATTCTTGGCCCCAAAACGTCGAACAAGCAAGAGAAATACAGCAAAAACTGCGATCTAAAGTAATCAAAGACGATCGACTCGCAGATGTTAATTACGTGGCTGGAGTAGATGTGGGCTTTGAAGATAATTATGCCACTACAGTAGCAGCAGTTGCTGTCTTAACTTTTCCTCAGTTGGAATTGGTTCAAAAAGCGATCGCCAGTCGTCCGACCACTTTTCCCTATATTCCAGGATTCCTCTCTTTTCGGGAAGTCCCAGCTATCCTAGATGCTTTAGAAAAACTAACCCTTATCCCTGACTTAATATTATGTGACGGTCAAGGAATTGCTCATCCACAGCGTTTTGGTTTAGCATCTCACTTGGGAGTTCTTATAGATCTCCCTACTATTGGCGTAGCTAAATCTTTACTTTTAGGTAAACACGAAGAATTGCCAACAGAAAAAGGTAGTTGGCAACCTTTAGAAGATCGAGGAGAAACTATTGGGGCAGTAGTGCGATCGCGATCGGGTGTTAAACCTCTCTATGTCTCGATCGGTCATCGCATTAGTCTACCTACTGCTATTGATTATGTCCTTCGCTGCACTCCTAAATATCGCTTGCCAGAAACAACTCGCTGGGCTGATAAATTAGCATCTGGTAAGTAGGGGGAGAGGGGGAGAGGGGAAGAGGGGGGAGAGAAACAAATAGCAAACAACTAACCACAAATGACAAAAATATTTATTGCTTTTGCAGCTATCTTAGCAGGTTTATCAGTTGCGGCTGGAGCCTTTGCCAGTCATACATTGAAAGAAAAAATAACCGATCGCGCCCTAGAAATTTTCCAGACGGGGGCTCAATATCAAATGTATCACGCTCTGGCGCTTTTGCTAGTGGCTTTACTCTTAAGCCAGGCACAATCATCTCAGATGTCACTGACTGCGTCAGGTTTTGCTTTTATCACTGGCATTGTTATTTTTTCGGGAAGTTTGTATGCATTGAGTTTGACTGGTATTAAGTGGTTGGGAGCTATTGCTCCTATAGGTGGCTTCGCTTTTTTAATTGGTTGGGCTTGTTTAGCGATCGCTGCTTGGGGTT
>JASJDA010000320.1 GCA_030065755.1 Prochloraceae cyanobacterium
GAAGGGAAAAAACCAAATAAAAACCGCTCGAATTTGAGTTGAGATAATTCTACTTTTTGATATTCTGGCAATAGACGCAGATACTCTTCCATAAAAAACTCTAAACTAAAACGGTCTGGATGAGCGTCTAGGTAGGTAAACAAATAAGTAGTTCTGCCATCTCTTGCTGGAAATGCTTCCCAGAAGTATTGACACTGGTTTTGAATCGGGGTAAAAGAAACAATTAAATCTCCAGTTTCATTTTGAGAATAGCCTTTAGCACAACTACCAACAACTAAACAAACTCCTTCTGGCTTTTTTCCTACCCTTGCTTGTTTGGCAATAGGAGAAAAGTGACCCATTGCATCGATAAACAGGCGAGTTTTTAGTTGATATTCTCCTGCTTCTATTAAAACTCCATCAGAATAAACGACTGCATTTTTAAAAGGAGTATTTTCTAATAAATTGCCCCCAGCTTCGAGAAATTTTGTTTTGAGAGTTTCTAATAAAAATACGGGGTCAACGCCGATATTGAGAACATCTTTAACCCAAATATCCTTACCACCTAAAAAGCTAACTCTTGCTGGGTTATAAGTAGTAGCGATCGCTGTTTCTAATTCTCGATCGCACAGCAAATCTAATTCTATAAATTCTTCTAATTCTTTGCGAGAAATATTCCATTCTTGATCTCTACCGCGCAAAATTCCTCTCTCAATTAAAGCTACTCGCCAACCTTGTTTTTGCAAAGCTGCACCAATGAGAATTCCTAAAGTACCCCCACTAATAACAACATCCCAGTCCAGATTTGTTAAATATTCTTTCTTTTCCTTGACAACTTCGGGAATTGATAGTGAGTTATTTCGCAAATTATGCCAAAGTTTGTCAGCACTCCGAAGTCGTCCGAGTACGTCACCTGGTTGTTGAGAGAGAATTTGTTCGGTTAAAGTCATCGATCTTTAGTTTGGACAATGCAAGCCTTCCTACTCTTTAATATGTTAAAGGGAAAATTTCGATCGCACCAAGGGAGTGTGGGGAGCAGGGGAGAGGGGGAGAGGGGGAGAGGGGGGGGACGGGGAGATGGGGGAGAAACAAATAGCAAATAGCAAACAGCAAACAGCAAACAGCAAACAGCCAACAGCCAACAGCAAACAGTCAACAGCTAACAGCCAACAGCTAACAGCCAACAGCCAACAGCTAACCGCTCACAGCTAACAGCCAACAACAAAAGACTAAAGAAAGCTAGGATATTTTGGTACGACAAAAAATTATTGAGTAAGTTTAAGAGCAAGATTTTCTGAGAGAACAGCTTCGATGGGATTGGTAATTAGTACGGTAAATATGAAAGGTGGTGTAGGTAAGACTACTCTCACCGTTAACCTCGCAACTTGTTTAGCTAAAAATCACGGTAAACGAGTTTTAGTTATCGACCTAGACTCGCAAATTAGCGCCACTTTAAGTTTAATGTCGCCTCACGAATTTGCTAAAGTTCGCAAAAAAGGTCGCACTTTAAGCTATCTAATCGATAAAGTTGTCAAGCCCAACCCAAGGAAAAAGCTGACCACTAAAGATATGATTATCCCTTCTACTTGTAATATTACCGGTTTAGACTTAATACCAGGGGATATCGAACTTTACGACGAGTATGTAGTTTCCGAACTACTGCATCAGCAAGCTATAAGCGGAAATGAATCTGATTTTGAGAAGGTTTGGGATAACTTTGAGAGAGTATTAGTTAAAGAAATTTTGGAGCCTGTAGTCACTGAATACGATCTGATAATAATAGATTGTGCCCCTAGCTATAATCTTCTTACTCGTAGTGGTATTGCTGCTAGTAATTATTACTTATTACCAGCCAGACCAGAACCTTTATCTCTGGTGGGAATTCAATTGTTAGAACGAAGAATTGCTAAGCTCAGAGCAAGCGATCGAGCTATAAATCCGATGAGTATCCAATTGTTGGGGATAGTTTTTATTCTCTCTGGTGGAGGGTTATTGGGAAGATATTATCGACAGGTAATGAGACGCGTTAAAGAAGATTTTTCTGCAGAGCAATTATTTCAAAATTCTGTTCCTATGGATGTTAATGTTGCTAAGGCAGTAGATATGTTTATGCCAGTAGTTTTAACAATGCCTAATTCAAGCGGATCTAGAGCATTTGTCAAATTAACTCAAGAGTTTATCGAAAAATTGAAAATTTAGGCACTAGGTAATTCAAAAAACTGGGAGCAACTATAAGAAAGAATCATTTACCCGCGATCGCCTAATTTTTTTATTTACGTTTTCATTGTGGCGAAGTTAGTTTGGAAATAGGGAAACATTAAGTTTGGGTTTCAAACTATGCTGCATTTGAAAAGTAACGCTAAGATATTATGTTTTGGCAAATTATTCGGTCCCTCTCGAATATTTTTCACCAGCACCCTCCTAGCTATAACTTTCTCAGGAGTCTGCTGGTCAACTCCCACCCCAGTTTTAGCTTATCCACAGCGATCGGCGATCGCGCAGCGCCTCGCTCAAAGCGAGATCGTCCAAAAAATGGATGCACTGCAAACATCGCAACAACGTTGGATTGAAATTAAACTTTCAAGCCAACGCTTAATTGCTTGGGAAGGGGGTTCCCAAGTTTTTGCAGTTACTGTTTCTACTGGGACAGTTTCAACACCTACTCATCCAGGCATTTTTGCCGTTCAAAGGAAAGTCCGCACCGAACGAATGCGCGGCTCTGATTACGACGTGCCTGACGTCCCCTATACGATGTATTATCATCGAGGCTATGCTATTCACGGGGCTTACTGGCACGAAAATTTTGGGACTCCAGTCAGTCACGGTTGTACTAATTTACGAGTCAAAGATGCTAAATGGTTATATCAATGGGCATCTGTAGGAACCCCAGTGATAGTTCATCCTTAAAGAAGGCTGTGGGGAGAGTGTGGGGAGGAGTGCGGGGAGTGTGGGGAGTGTGGGGAGAGGAGGGAGAGGGGGAAGATGAGGAAGATAAGGAAGTTAAAGTTGAAAATAAATTTTCCTCCCACACCTCCTAAATTTAAGAGTTATCGGAAAGGTGGAGAGTACAAAAGCCCTCCATTAGACCAGAGTTCATTATGACCTCTGGAAAGTTTTAACTCCGAATCCATTCCCAAATTCCGCTCGTAGATTTCGCCGTAGTTTCCTGTAGCAGATATTATGTTCTCAACGAAATTATCTGCCAATCCCAACTTTTGCCCCAAAGAACCTTCAAATCCCAGAAAACGACGAATTTTAGGATTACTGTTTTCCTTAAACTCCTCTAGGTTCTCCTGAGCAATCCCGAATTCTTCAGCTTGAATTAATGCGAAGATGGCAGCCGATACCGCTCTTCTAAATCTTGCTTCACCACTCTTAACCGCTGGAGTAAGAGGTTCCTTGGAGATAATTTCAGATAAAATAACGTGACGATCTCCGTTAGGCATTGTGAGCTTGCGGGAGGAAAGCTGGGAGCGATCGGCTGTTAAAGCATCGCATTTGCCGTTTAAGTATCCCTTAAAAGCCTGTTCCTGGTCTAAAAACTGAATCGGGTTAACAGCAATATTGAATCTAGTATTGAGGTCGTAGAGATTAAGTTCGTTGGTAGTACCTGTAGATACACATATCCTTTTATTATCTAAAGCCGACAAACTACTAATACCTAAACTAGAGGGAACCATAAAGCCTTGACCGTCGTAAATAACGGGGGTGAGAAAATCGACCAATGTCATGCGAGCAACGGTGTAAGTAGTGTTGCGAGAGAGCAAATCGACTTCACCAGACACCAATGCTTGAAACCGTTCGTTGGCGTTGAGCTGAACGTAAGAGACACTGTTCGGATTTCCCAGTATAGCAGCGGCAACAGCGCGACAAATATCTACGTCAAATCCGCTATATTTTCCTTCATCGTTGACGTAGCTCAGACCTTTGACGCTACCATTTATGCCGCAATTAAGCCGCCCTCGTTTCTGAACTTGGGAAAGTAAATCGGGCTGAGGTTGTGAAGGTTGAGATTGAGAATTCTCTGTTTTGGTTGGAGACTGGTTTATCTGGCAAGCTCCCAAAGCAAGTGGTAACAAGAGAAAAGCAAAAAGAGCGCTCCGCGTTTTTTTAAACATCTTTATCTACTTAGTTCTGAGTTTCCACGCCTTAATCTGTTTGGGGTCGCCCGTGATAATCAGTCCCATATCAGGGCGAATTGCCAAGAAATTAACATATAAGTTGTGTCTTTCGGCTAATTGAGAGTATTCGTTGCTTTTGGTGCGATTGAACAACATAACCGTCCCGTCGTTGCTAGTACCGATCAAAGCAGAACCGACAATCCCTAAGTTACTAATCTTTTCTTTCTGTCGACTGAAAGTGTGAAGTAGTTTCTTTGTCGTTGTATCCCAGGCGTGGATAACTCCGCGGCCATTTCCACTGTAAACAGTTTTCCCGTCGGGAGAAATAGCAACGCTAAATACAGCATGACGATCTGTCAAGAAAGAAAGCTGCTTTCCACTCTTGAGATCCCAAAGTCGAATCGTATTATCGTTACCTCCACTCACTATAATGCCCAAGTCTGAAGACACTGCTAGAGAGTTCACAGCAGCAGAATGACCGAACAATGCTTTGCTCTGTTTGCTTGCCAGATCCCAGGCAAAAATATTACCAGCTATATCCGCACTAACTAGAGTATTCTTGTCGGAAGCTAGAGCTAAAGATTTTATTGCCAGGGGGGAGTGCTTGTTCAAAGTATATAAGGGATTTGTCCCCCCCAATTGCCAAACTTGAATACTACCTCGATTATCTCCAGTAAAAAGAATATGACCGTCTTGGCTGAAGGCTAGGTGAGCAATCTCTCCTCCACTCTTGTAGGTGAAAGTGGTAACGATAGTACTGTTATTGAGATCTACAATCTTTACCTCTTTCCCGTCGGTGATAGCTAAGGTGTTCTTTTCGCTGATTGCGATCGCTTTCAAGGTGTCAAACAAAGTTGAGAGATTTTGCGACAGAAGCGGATCTTTAGCAAAAACAGGTAAAGCTTTTGCTGTCACTTTTTCAGAGGCTTTCGTCTTAGTGGAGAAAAACCTATAGCTAAAGAAACCTCCAGCCGTAACAACGGCGAAAACAGAGACTAACAATAGTGGTAGTGGCTTCCACTCGATCGCCCTTGTCGTCTTCCCCACCTTAATAGAGTTAGTTTCCCCTTTTACTTCAGAGTTATGATAATGGCTGACAAGTAATTGGCTTGGAGATTCTTGAGATTTCGAGCCTGTAGGTTCTCGCTCTGCGTCAAAATCTCGATCTCTGGTTTCCCCCTTGCCCGAAACCAATTTTTTCTTCCAACTATAATTTCTTACTTGTTCCCTAAAACTTTCAAAACGCAGATGAATCGATTCCGATTCCGATCGCTCTTGTTGCGATCGATCGTTTCGTTCCCTCCTGAATTCCCTTTTACTATTATTTGTCATCTTAGTTAAATTGAGCTTTTTATCTAGAAGTGTAAATTTAAATGCCCAGAGCGCTTTTCTTTTTGAAAACAAATCTTAGCGACATATACTCACTTAAGAAAGTGTTTATCAAGAAAAAATAAAATTGAAAAGACTGCCCTTTGGCGGAGTGGAACTTCTTACAAGCCAAAAAATAATTGCGAGTTTTTTACTATATATCGAGGAAATAAGATTATCTTAATTCTATTTGTTGCCGAGCTGGAACTCCCTTAACGTTGATTTAATATTCTTAACTTTTATTTATAATACAGTATCTAAATCTAACAGGGAGCTAAGATTTTGAGATAGGCAGATTATTTTGAGTGATACAACGCAGCTCTAAGCAATGACATAATTTAATCTCGATCGTGAGAACGATCGCTGCCCAAAAGATTATTTTGACATATATCTACTCCTCTTTCAAGCAGGTAGATCCTCATTGAGCTGTAAAAAAGATCAACTAGACAACCCGTATTTCCTCGTAGATTGAATTTAAATCAGAAAATGAGGAAATCAGAAAAATGGTTGTTAACTACGTCAATGATTTTGTTCGAGCAGCAATATTGGGGTTAACTGTGGCGGCTCCGATCGGAATGAATGGGATAGTAGTGATTAATAAAAGTCTGTCCCAAGGCAGAATAGCGGGACTAACTGCGGGAGCTGGGGCAGCAACGATGCACGGAGTGTGGGCAATCTTGGCGATTACGGGAGCCGATTGGTTGAGCAAAGGTTTAGATGGCAATGCCTTCATTTTTAAAGGGGTGGCAGCTCTAATAATGTTATTTCTAGGAATAAAAACAGCCGCGAGCAAGCCGACAGATTTAGAAAAGAACAAAAACGATCGCAAAACACCGATGTGGAAGTGCTACAGCCTTACCTTATCCATATCCCTGTGCAACCCATTATCGATTTTTCCCTTTATTGGTTTTGCAGCTAGTAACGGAGAGATCGTAAAGACAATGCTTGTGGAAATAGTTGAAGTATTGGGAGTATTCGCGGGTTCGATGAGCTGGTGGTTCATTCTCAGTGCTGTTGTCGCAGTCTGCGGACGCAAACTGCCTAAAATCATTTTCCGCTCGCTCAACTATATTTCAGGTATGGTAATGGGCAGCTGGGCTCTAATGATATTTAGATAAAAGCTGATACACGTGAACTACCTGCGATCGATTCGCAGGCTTTGTGTCTCATTTACCGTTGTCTGGTTATTGTTGTTGAAAAATAAGGGTATCTTATTTTCTTGCCTTCTATTGGCTCAAATCCATATGACCGCGATAGCCAGTAACAATGCGGCTGCCATCTTTAAGAATATGTATTTCTATTTGGTCGGAAGCCCAAGTAATTTTATCTTGAAAATCCCTATTAAACACTCTTACTTTTTGATTGCGAGAAGACACAGGAGAATCAGGACAATTAATTGCCAGAGATTCTAGATAAGGGCCGTCAATTAGTATATCTAACTGTTCTAATAACTCTTTTGAACCAGAAGGGGCTTTTTGAGATTGAAGTTCCTCCAAAGTAAAACCACTAAAAGACATTACACTCAACCCAGAAGCTTTGAGTTTTTTTGCCAATTCTGCTAGAGTTGCAGCCTGCCAAAAAGGTTCCCCACCAGAAAAAGTAACTCCTTCATTATGAGGATTAGAGAGAATTTTTTCAGCTAGTTCCTCGACTGAGATTAATTGATTATTCTCGAAGGACCAAGAAGCAGGATTAAAACAACCAGGACACTCTCGCAAGCACCCTTGTACCCAAACCACAGCACGACAGCCAGGGCCATTTACTTCTGATTGGTCGACATAGCCCATAATATTGAGATATCCAGCAGGAATATTGGCACTAATTAACTGTGTCATCTTTATTTTCTCCGATATTTTTTTGCAGCAGTAGTTATCGTTATCGCCTTCTGTCGATCGTTCTAAAGTCGATCGCCATCATTCTACTGATTTTTATATTTAATATGTTTAATTTTTCAAGAGAATATTTTATTGTCTGTCGATACCGTAAACCCAATTATAGTTAGGGGTTTCTCTGGTTAAAAGTCTGGGTTAGCCGCAGCTTTTCATCTGTTTTTGAGTTAAATTTTATTTGTTTTTTTTTAGATCGAACCGGAGCGATAAGCCAGAGGCTGTGCTTACGCTTACCAAAGCCGAAAGGTCTTGGGTCATACCAATTTCCCTTGTGTTTGCTACAAATAATTTCGAGTGGGAGAGGGGGAGAGGGGGGGTCCAATGATTCTATTTTTAATGAGGGAGTCCTCACTGCCGATAACTTAATTGCGAAGAGATATAACTCTAAGAATAAG
>JASJDA010000321.1 GCA_030065755.1 Prochloraceae cyanobacterium
GTGTCGAACATAACCAGACAAAGAACAAATAAAACGATAAAAAAGCTAGCTTCCCAAGGGGTGAAGAAAGAGGATTTACTGGGAGAAAAAAGAAAGTTAAGAGATATTTTTTGAAGCTGAATTAGTCTCAACATTTTACAAGAAAGTCAAAGAATCTAAGCCTTATTTTGAGGATTTTGCTAATCTTTATAATAGCATAATTAGCAGTTTAATTCAAGAAATTTGACTGAAAATTTTAGGTAATTACTATTAAGTATATTTAGAGATCCATAGTTGTTTTTCATCGTTTTATCTAGTCACGACAGTAGAATAAGTTAAGTTACTCAAAAGAGGCTATCCCGTAATTTTTAATTCGCTTTGCTTCATAGGGAGCTGTAGGGAAAGGCGACGTACGGAAATTGTTGTCGGACGCTCCTATTACAGTTAAGTTAAAAACATAAGCTGAGATAGAAATAGAACAATCTTGATATTGAAGTAGATGTCAAAATGGCTGTTCTACCTCGACCCATTAATAAATTAATTATTGATAGTTTAAAATGAATTATTTAAAATTAAAACTAGTATTTTATTAGTCATTTTAGGCAATATTAGATAATAGTAAATGTCTGAAAAAGTACCAGCTTTATGTTGAGATTTTAGGGGGTAATCTTGTTCTGATGCTACCAAATTTTACTAAGATTTAAATTAAATCCAGGCAATAAGTTTTCTCCTGTAATGGTAGTAGGATTATCTAAGATTTCTTTATTTTGTCCGGCGCGATAAATTTCTGCTTTTTTATTAGTTGGATCGATTAACCAGCCCAATTCTAATCCGTTGGCAAGATACTCTAACATTTTATCTTGTAGAGTTTTAAGATTATCTGAGGGCGATCGTAGTTCGATAATAAATTCAGGACACAGGGGAGGAAATTTCTTTTTCTGCTCGGCTGTTAAAGCGTCCCATTTGGCGTTTGAGACCCAACTAGCATCTGGAGATCTGGTGGCGCCTTTTGGTAGTCTAAATCCAGTTGATGAATCAAAGGCTAATCCTAATTGTGTTTGCTCGGTCCAGATTAATAATTGTGTCGCAATTTTTAGATTTAAGTTTCCTGTTTCTCCTCCAGTCGGTGGCATTACGATCATTTCTCCATCTTGGGTTCTTTCTAGGCGCAAATCTCGATTAGCGACGGCAAATCTTTCAAACTCTTCTTCACTTACTTTTAAATTGACCCCTGATGGGATATTGAGACTTAACATTTTAAAGTTTCTCCTTCGTGAAAAGTCTTACTTATTATAGAACGTTATTATTGAGCCGATTTAATTGTTGAAAAATAAAGAATTTTATTGAATTTAAACTGGTCGATCTGAATTTTAAAATTAGGGTTAATTTTGATAAAAATAGTCGTAACTATAACCCTAACAAATTGGGAACATCCCATTTTGGCAAATATAAAGAAAAAGTGAAAAAGAAGGCGCTCGAGATGGTAAAAAGTAGTTGCGGGGATACCGCTACGCGGTATCCCCGCCCTCTTGATAACTAAACCGTTTAGTTTGAGTGTCCTAAGCTCACCGTATCGCCACAGCAGCAACTGTTTTTGACTAATAGCAAAGCGCTCGAGACGAAAAAACAACTACCATTAAAAGGTAAAGCTAAAAAGGAAAAAGTCGTGACCCCATCAGAAAAACTTGAGCTAGAGGCTTGTTTAAAAAGAGTTGGAGAAATTCTTTATAATAATAGTGATACAGAAAGTTTAGAAAATTTAGAAGATATTGAAACTACTGTCAGAGAAAAACTTTTAGAACACGTTAGTCCTCAAATAACCTTTTTTTTATCGAAAAAAATACGGGAACTAAAAGAGGAAAAAAAAGAACAATAAAAAGCTGTCTGGGAAAACTTAGAATTACTCAAAAACAAGCAGAAAAATTGGGGATAGAGCCTTATACTCGTTATAGTCCTTTATTAGAAAAGTGCTGTTTTCTTTTAAGTGCAAATGAATCCTATCAAAATGTGGAAAAAGACTTCGTTGTCTTAACAGGAATGACAGTCAGCCATTCAACAAGCCAAAGAAAAGTAGTTAAAAGAAAATGGGAATTACCTGATGCAAAACAAAGAGTATCTGAGATAAGTGTTGATGGTGGAAGTATCAGGTTAAGAAGCAATAAAAAAGGGGAGAAAAGTTTTTGGAAACAATATAAAACAGCTCGTTTACAAGGCATTTATTATGGGGCTTTTTATCAAGACAATTTATCTTTAACTGATTGGATTAATAGTCAAAAATTAACGAAACCCTTATATTGCTTGGGAGATGGACATGATGGTATATGGAATATTATAGCAGAAATCGGAGAGAAAAAACATCGGATTGAAATTCTTGATTGGTATCACCTAATGGAAAACTTACATAAAATCGAGGCTAAGAAAAAAGATCTTCTCCAATTGCGGGCATATCTTTGGTTTGGACAAATTAACGAAACTATTAATTATTTGAACAGGCTGAAACCAATTGGTGGCAATAATTTTTGTAATTATCTAAAAAAACATCAAACCAAAATTATTAACTATCATTATTTTCAATGGCAAAAAATTTCTTCAATTGGAAGTGGGGCTGTTGAGACTGCTGTCAAACAAATAAATCATAGAGTTCAACTTCCTGGTGCGCAGTGGAAAGAAGAAAATGTGACTCAGATTTTACAACTTCGTTGCAGTTATTTAAACGGTAAATTTGGTATTGAAAACCTTAAAAATTGACTACTAAATAATCCATTTTTTTCTTTAATTAATAATACTTTTTACTTTCAATTTATCGATCGTAGTTGCTATTTATCGGGAGTGAAGCGCTGCGAGCCGTGCAGTTCGCAGTTTCAGTTTTTCGATGCGTGCAGTCAAAAACAGTTACTGCTGTGCCTATGCGGTGAGTCCCCTGCCTTTCAAACTAAACGGTTTAGTCGTAGAGGGGGCGGGGATACCACGTAGTGGTATCCCCGCAACTACTTTTTGCTTTTTCTTTATAGTTTCCAAAATGGGATGTTCCCGCCATATCTTAATTTAATTGTTAAAAATCAGCCAATGGGGGCTTGTTTTGAATGAATTTTGCTCACAAAATATACACCCCAGTTGGTAGCCGTTAAGAAAATACAATCAACACCGTATAGCTTGATGAAAACTTTACTATTTTTTTTTTAAACATAAAGTATTAAGATATTGTAAAAACAAAAATAGCAATATAATATTTTCCTAAAAAAATCAGCATAAAATTTATTTTTTATTCAGTAAATACTTGGAAAATTCAATCAAAATAATAACCGTATTTTTTTTTTTTGAAAAAATACCGTGTTTTCCACAATTTTTTGAAAAAATTCCCGTGAATCTTGCTAAAAATCAGGAAATTTGACCCAAAAAAAGTTAAGTTGTTTGTTATAGGAAGTTTTGAAATAAAGACTTAATCCCCGATCTGAAAAAGTACAAAAATAGCACAATAATATGGCTATTTTTTACTCTTTATTTAGATATCGATTAAACTTTGATAAAAACTAAGAAATCAAATTTAGAAAAGGAAATAAAAAAATGGAAGTAGCGAACAAACTGTTTTTAGAATTAGCAGAAATCTTAGGCAAACAAAAACTTACCCAAATAAATCTGACTCCTGAAAAATTGATCGCAGCATTAAAAGACGATCGAGAAGTGATGAATCAATTGAAATCAGTTTTAGATAGGTTCAAAGAAGAGAGAAAAGAAATCCCTAGCATTGAAATCAAGTCAATTGCCGAACTTGATGGTGCTAACAGCGCTTTTTCCCCAGAAACTAATAAAATCTATTTAACTGAGGAGTTGGTTACTCAAAACAGTTTTAATCTCGAAACAACTACAAATGTATTATTGAAAGAGATCGAGCATTCTATCGAGGCTCAAATTAATACATCGGATTCAGCCCATATCACTCAAAAAACTGTTGCTAAAATCAACAAAATTAACGAGGGAGCAGCAGAAAATCAGGCTAACATCCAGAATGATAATGCTGAATTCTTAAGCGACGAAGGTTTAAGTTTAGAGCTAGCCACTATCGACAGCGAGCCTTTACCCTCCCCTGTAAAGGGGGAAGGGTTTATCCAAGCTCAACAGGATACCTGGAGTGCTGCTACAATGGCAATTATACCTTCAGATCCACTTTTTTCCAGCCAATGGCACCTCAGAAACACAACACCTGGTCTTCTCGATCTCAATGTGGTGGATGTTTGGAATGACTACACTGGTGCTGGCGTTGAAGTTGCTGTAATTGATGATGCGGTGCAAAGGACCCATGCCGATCTCGATGGCAACTATTCGAGCGCCAAAGACTGGGATTTCGGCGATAATGATACCGATCCTAGCGGTGTTGATGGTGACGATCACGGTACTGCCGTAGCTGGCATCATTGGAGCTAATGCAAGCAACGGTATTGGCGGAGTAGGCGTAGCTTATGGGGCCACGATTTTTGGCTTTGGAATTAATTACGATAGCACTCTTGTACAGAGGTTAACTACCGCGATCGACAATACATCTGGATTAGTCAAAACAGCAAACGTCAATCGCGAAGCTGATATCGTTAATATGAGCCTCAGTACATATAATTACTTTGACGTAGGGCGAAATGGCACCCAAATGGCAGCATTAAATACTGCAATTGATAATGCTGTCATTTCAGGACGTAATGGACTGGGTACTATTTTGATGAAGTCCGCAGGAAACAAACGCATTTCCAACTTTGACACTAATGCTATGTCTTGGAACGCAAATCCCCATACAATTTCGGTAGCTGCAGTCGATCAAAATGGATTTGTCTCATCCTATAGCAGTTACGGTGCATCAGTTCTTATCTCAGCCTTTGGCACACCCAGTCAAGTCGTAACCACCGATCGCGTTGGCAAAGAAGGATACGATCCTAGCGACTATACATCTAGCTTTAATGGGACTTCAGCATCAACGCCAATGGCATCTGGAGTAGTGGCTTTAATGCTTGAAGCCAATCCCAATCTCGGTTGGCGCGATGTTCAGGAAATTCTCGCCTATTCCGCACGTCATGTCGGTACTAATATTGGTTCTGGTATCAGCGGTTCTGAAAAATATGCTTGGGATTTTAACGGTGCTGACAACTGGAACGGAGGCGGTCTGCATTTCTCTAATGATTATGGCTTTGGTTTGGTGGATGCAAAAACAGCTGTTCGTTTAGCGGAGACCTGGGGTAGCAACTCCAAGACAAGCGCCAATGAGACTAGTGTCTTCAAAGACTTTCTCAACTCTTCAATAACAATTAGCAATGGTAATGATAGCATTGGAGGAACTTCCTTTAGTCAATTTATTGGAAGCAACATCCATATTGAGCATGTAGAAGTTGATGTTAACTTTACTAGGTGGGACGATCTAGGCGATCTTGAAATTCGACTTATTTCACCCGATGGAACAAGGAGCATTCTAATTGATAATAGTGGTGAGAATAACGGAAATTCTACTGATGGATTCGGCTCAGGAAGGTGGGAATTTTACTCTAATCAGTTCCGAGGAGAAACCACAATTGGAACTTGGACCGTCCAGCTATTTGATTCAGATAGCACTACAGCCTCACCAATCACTATCAACGACATTGATCTCACTTTTTACGGTCAGGCAATTTCTAATAACGATAATTTCATCTTTACTGAGGAATATTCTAACTATGCTGGGCAGTTCGGACATTCCACATTCTTTAACGGAAGTAGCGGAACAGACACAATTAATGCTGCTGCCGTTGACTCTAACACCACAGTAAATTTGACTGCAGGAACGGGAGGGATTGATGGTGTTGGGATTACAATTTCTGGAGTTGAAGATGTAATTACTGGAGACGGTAATGACACAATTACTGGAAATAATGTTAATAACACCATTGAAGGGAACAATGGTAATGACGTTCTTTATGGCAATAATGGTAATGACGTTCTTTACGGTGGCGTAGGTGATGATACTTTCACTGGCGGAAATGGTTACGATCGAATTGATGGTGGCGTCGGTTTTGACAAAGTGGTATACAGCTCTAGTATCAGAGGAATTAAGGTAGATCTAAACGCTACGAATATTCAAGTTACTAATGATGGCCTAGGTGAGCAAGATACCTTATCTGGAATTGAAGCTATTGAAGGGAGTAACTACAATGACACAATTACTGGAAATAATGTTAATAACACCATTGAAGGGAACAATGGTAATGATGTTCTAAATGGCGGTGCTGGTAACGACAGTATGTACGGAGGAGTAGGCAATGATACGTTTTACGTAAACAGTGTCGGCGATCGAGTATTTGAAGGGTTGAACAGAGGAACTGACAGGGTGATTTCTTTTATTAACCACACCCTAGCAGCCAATGTGGAGAATTTAACTCTAGCAGGCAATGCCAGAAATGGAGTCGGTAATAACCTCAATAACACCCTCATCGGTAATGCTACATCTAACATACTTAACGGAGCTGCTGGGAACGACAATATGTATGGTGGAGCAGGAAACGATACTTATTACGTTAACAGCTTCGGAGATCGAGTATTTGAAGGGTTGAACAGAGGAACTGATAGGGTAATTTCCTTTATCAACCACACCTTAGCAGCCAATGTGGAGAATTTAACTCTAGCAGGCAATACCAGAAATGGAGTCGGTAATAACCTCAATAACATCCTCATCGGTAATGCTGCATCTAACATACTTAACGGAGCTGCTGGGAATGATATACTCAATGGAGCTGGGGGTAACGATATTATTGCTGGTGCAGCAGGCAACGATCGAATCTTTGGCGCAGCTGGGAATGATCGCTTGATTGGAGGAGCAGGAAGAGATGTTCTTGTCGGTGGAATAGGTGCTGATCGCTTTGTGTTCAATTCAATTAGTGAAAGAATTGATGTAATCTCTGACTTCAACAGAATTCAAGGAGATAAAATTGTAATTAATCGTAGGGGTTTTGGCGCCACAAGTACTGCTGAATTCAGGTTTTTTGCAGTGAATGGCGCTCTGTTGTTTAGGGGACAGCAAATAGCTACTTTACAGAATGTCAATGCGGCTGGATTTAATGTTTCCACTGACATTATATTGGCTTAATTTAGTATTTGCAGTTTTGACTCGCTCGAGGCTTTCAATTTATAAGGCCAAGAGCCAGATTAAGAAAAGTGGGGATGGGAACATATAGCCAATAACGATCGTCAAGTCAAGAGGACTAAAACAGTGATTTTTTAGTTCAATATAGGACAAAGATCTTTAAAAATAAATGAAAGGAATTCTAGTATGGAAGCTACTTTTGGGCAAATTATCAGAGCTCGACGTAAGAAAAAAGGATACTCTCAAAGAAAGCTAGCAAAACAAATAGGTTTAGATTTCAATACCTAGACAGAGTGCCGATCCCTTCGGGATCCGCGTAGCGGCGCGCTTTGTATATGCCCGATTACAAAAAACTTTCCGTGAGTCAAAAAAATATTATAGCCTTAGCAGAAGGAATAGCATTTAAGGCACAAATAGCAGCAGAGCGATTAGGAATACCATATTAAGGTTTGTAAAGAAGCGGGAGAGAGGACGGAGTTCTCTCTCCCCACTGTATTAACTAAACCGTTTAGTATGCAAGAGGGTGGGTCACGGAGCACTGCGGAAACTCGAAGCCTCTAGAGCAAGTGTATTAAGAATTGTTTTAATCAGAATCTTCGATATAAACAAGTAAATCCCCAGGCTGACATTTTAAAGCTTGGCAAAAACGACCTAAAGTTTTAAAAGTCATGGATTTGGCTTCACCTTGTTCGATTTTTTGAATATTTTGCGGAGACAT
>JASJDA010000322.1 GCA_030065755.1 Prochloraceae cyanobacterium
TGAATAACCCTGGAGAAGCAAATCGTTTCACTGACGATTATCTACGACTAATTGATAGTATAATTGCACGAGCCGAGCAATTTGTTAAAAATGGTCATAAATTTGTTTCAGCTCAACTAGATAAATTAAAAAAACGTCCCTTTTGGCTAGATGAGTCCTTTGCGACTGATGCCTCACAAGAAGCGTCGAATACATCAAGAGATACAAGTATTGAAATTGCCGTAGATGGTCGAATAATTTATGAAGGTCAAATCGGTCAAAAAAGAAATCTTAGCAGTATTCGAGCAATTGATGGTGAAAAATTAAAAACGGCTCTTGAAGCACCAGAAAAGTTATCTGGCACTGTGGAAATACTTGTGGGGAAAACAACGGTTTTCTCTGCAGAAAATGGTCGAGTTTATAAAGATGCATTGGGTTTGACTAACTCCCTCTTCCTCGCTAGTCAAAATAATCAACAGCAACCCCTAACTGATTTAATGGCTACTGTCGTAGCTCAAGGTCAGACAATCGAGCAGTTAAATCAAAAAGTAGAACGGTTACAAAACCAAATCAATCTCAATAGTTCAAATGTTCAAAGTCGTCCTCTATCTGGCTTATTCTCGCAGATCAAAACGGCCATATCCACCACCTGGGCAGGGGTTAAAGGCAAATACCAGCAATTTCAGGCTCACCGCGTCATCAACGAAGCACCATCAATATACGAGCGCCTTGAAAAGATAGCAAAGCTATCTGAAGATAATTTAGATGCCAAAAACTTGGGTTTGATTACCTTAAACTCTGATGGGTCGATTACAATTCGCTCCCAACCGAATCCAACTCGCTCTTTTTCACAAGTGTCGGGGCGAGACTTAGTTAACGAAACCCTACGTAGCGTAGTCAATAAACCTTCAACTTTCGATCCAGTACCAACCAGTAGAGAAAGGCAACAAAGCGAGCCTCTTGGTTCACAAATAGAATTGACAAAAAGTGTAACAGAGGAACGATCCCAACAGCTATTAAATCGAGCTACCGCTCTAGTAAAAAAGCTGGGGTCAGAGAAAGGCAATGGAGAGTTGCTCTTATCGGGGGGAAATTTCTCAATCGCCTATTCTCCCCCAACGGGTCAAACTAACATTTTTAACCAGCAG
The DNA here is from genome assembly GCA_030065755.1 of Prochloraceae cyanobacterium. GTDB lineage: Bacteria > Cyanobacteriota > Cyanobacteriia > Cyanobacteriales > JASJDA01 > JASJDA01. The sequence continues at coordinate 1,128 of JASJDA010000322.1, forward strand.
ACAAATCAGCCCTTATTTGAGGGGAACAAATTAGCATCAACTGCCACTGTCGCTGACTTAAATAAGTTAGACGCGGTCATAACCCCTATTGAAAAAGACCTCCCTAAAATTATCGCCTCCCGCGAACTCGGTTTATTTAATCGGCTCGAAAAAATTATGACCAGTCCCAATGTAGGACAAGTTAAAGGACCTGGTCTTATAGAGTTTCTTGGTATTACATATCATATTAGTTTGACCCCAGGAAATGAAGAAGGAAAAAAAGGAAAAATATCCGTTACAGATCAAACTAAAGGTGTTTGTATTTTTGCTGACCAGAAATTAACCCCTCAAGCTACCAGAGGGGACTTAGATCAACTCAATCATTTCTTGGATCTCACTGAAGCTAGATTGCAAGAACTTTCACCTAAGAGGGGAAGAAACTTAAATCAATCCATCTCTAATAAGCCCTCATCGGGGCCTTCTTTAAATCGGTAGAAATTCCCAATTGCTCTAAATAAGAAATATCTAACTGCCACTCATATTGGCTTCTTTTCTGCCAAGTTTCAAAGCACTCAAAAAGATAAATTAAAGCTTGAGAAAGATTCCAATTATTAACTTTAGCCAAATGATTAATAGCCTCTGACGCTCGGCGGAAGAAGTTGAGTAAAACCGATATGCTTGATTGAGTGGCAGTTAGGACATAAAGCAATTAATCTTTCTAAAGTTTGAACTCTTGTGCTCTCATTATAATTCCAAATCTCGTGACACTCTACAGGGTGTTTTTCTCCCCAAAAGATGTATTTATTTTTACGCGCGGAACGTCCGACAAAAAGTTCATTTTTAATAAGGAAGTCCTCATATAGCAGTCAAGTTAATTGCGATCGTACTCCAATGAGTTCATTTTTATGAAAGTACCCTTCATAGTAGTCAAGTTATAAACGATCGCACTGCAATGAGTTCATTTTTAATAAGGAAGTCCTCACAGTAGTCAAGTTATAAACGAAGCAAGAAAGTTATCGTAAAAGGACTTCCTTATTAAAAATAACTACATCTCTCGCAATAAAGTTATCGTAAAAGGGTACTTTCATAAAAATAACTACATCTCTCGTATATAAGTTATCGTAAAGGACTTCCTTATTAAAAATAAATACATCTCTCGTCCTCAATAGTAGTTAAGTTAATTACCAAAACCAATAAGTTATCGTAAAGGACTTCCCTAATAAAAATAGAATCATTGTAACCCACCACATATTTCGCAGCGATAACTAGCTTTTTTATAGGTATGTTTGCGAAGTCGATCCCAATCAGATTTAGATATATTAGAACGAACATTTGACCACCAACATGTACCGAATAATTCATTTTTATAGAGGGAACCCTTATAATCGATAGCTTATTTGCGAAGTGACATAGTTTAAAACAAAAAGGGTTCCCTCTATAAAAATAATTTTCTTCCGTAGATGGAACTAATTCAATAGTTAGACGAGGGGTGCTGATGGGAGGATACCAAGGACGAAAAGGAGTTAAATCTGTGCCAGATGTAACGTACCATTTTCGGTATTCTGGATCCCACTTGGCTCCCAATTTATAGGCGAAATCCTTTTGGGAATAAGGAACGTTTAGATAAATTTTACTCACGAGCTTAATTATTTGCTTTGAAATAATTTTAGCTAAATTAATAAATATAATGCCGGTTATTTAAGAATATTAATGATAAAAAACTCGCAATTTATGGGAGGCTCTATCTAAGAAAATTTGAATTTGTTTCTTAAGTAATCTGAAAAAGATTGGTAGGGTTTAATGCCCCTCTTAGAAATAAAAATTTTAAGAGAAATCAATTTAAATAGTAGTCCATTCTACTGTTTAAAATTGTCCTCACAACACCATTCCCCACTCCCTACTCCCTACTCCCTATTGAAATAGGATATCTCTTGATACCTCGGTTTGATGGCTGAGGTTTTTTTGTTTCTATGGCGGCGAGGGGCGGCGAGGGGATGGGTCAAATCGAGCGTCCTTGACTACGATTTCTAGTTCGAGCTTGACCAATATGTTGCTGCTGCCCCGACTTCAGTTGTTGTCTTAGCTCACTGGCAAAAGAAGTGAGTTGTTTTTGGACTTCTCGATCGTCAGTCCAAGTGAGAACAGAATCTCCAACGGTTTTAAGTAATTCTTGTTTATTGTCTAGTCGAGAGATCGTAAGAACTTGGCCTTCTTTCAATAGTTGCCAATTAGAGGTATTAAAACTATATTTTCCATTTCCTAGAACTTGGCTGTATTTACTCGATAACAGCAATTTGGTAGCATTAGCCACTTCTAGTGCCTTAGTATATTCGGCAAATAGTTCGTAGGCCCTGATGCGATTGTTAGGTTGAGCGTACTCATTGAGGGCATTTTCAATTTTTTCTAGAATTTGGTTGAATTGAAGGTGATGCTCTTGATTCATATTGGGAATACTAGCAATGAGATGTTTTTTATTTTTTATTTCACTTTTGAATCTTGGGCCATCAAAAGTAGATTTTCTCTTATTGATATATTCGGCTAAAGTTTTTTCTAAATTGAGTTGGCTATCTACGGATTCTGTGACAAATTTGTTGACAGAATCCGTCGCATATTTGACGACGGAGGGATAAATTTGCGCGGCATTTTCTTGTATTGAAGTGTTTATATGGTGGTCCAGGAGAGTCTTAAATTTATATTCAGCAGCTTGAGCTACAGTTTTACCTATGTGAGTTCCAGTTTCTTTAGCTAAACGTTCTAAAGCAACATTGATAGCTTTAACCGTTTCATTCTGAGAAATATCTATGGAATCGGATAAAACATCACTAACCGATGCCACATTATCGGTTGAACTACTTACTTCAGCATCGACTTGTTTATCAGGAGTGGAAGTTTCTCTATTTTGGGGAATAGTTTCTGTTTGGGTCAAAATAGATTCTGTTTCTGCCTGTGATGTGAGCGACCATTCAGATAAATCTTTTTCCATAGCAGCAAGAGCTAATTCTTTGAGTGGTTTGGGGTCAATCCCATTAAAATCTGCTGCAACAGCAGCAATCCGAGTTAGATATTCAGAGGACGCACCCTGTTGGTGGGCTAGTTTATGCCATTGGCGCAAGGAGCTTTGAATGGCTTGATAATCGGTTAAATCTCGGTGGAAATGCTCGAGCGGATTATTTTTAACTAAACCTTTTTTTACTAGCTGCTCTATTATTTGCGATGGAAGGAGTTTTTCAGTGGTTGCATTGTCTATTTTCTTGTAGCTTGTTACTACCTCTTTAACTCGTTCTAGATAATTGTGGTCTTTTTTTAAAGCTGCTGCGATCGTTGGCCAGTGCTTGAACTGTTTGAGGTGATTAGCTGGCTGCCCTTTTAACTGGTCGTTCCAGTCCTTATATTTAGGTTCTGGACAAATTCTGCTAGCAGTTGGAAATTGTTCTATAATTTTCCACGCCATGAGTTCCCCCGCTCGAGCGCTATCTGTAGCTACTACTATTTCTCCCCCACGGTCTTTTATTTGCTTAAATTGTTCTACTGGTACGGGGCCAGTACCGTCAGAGGAAAGATAAACTGTAGGAACATTAGTCTGATCTAATGCGGCAAAACTTAAGCAATCGATCGGGGCAAAGCAAACTACTACTCTTTGAGGCTGACCAACATTTACTTGGAACCAGAAAAATGCTTCATCCTTTTTAGTCCCAGCAGTTAATCCTTTGAAAGAGCCACCTGTGCTGCGTAAAGATGCTCCTAATGCTTCACCATAACTAAAATTGTCACTGCACCTGTGTCGGAAGAACATCGCATTCTTCATGAGATCGGCATCGAGCAGCCCTTTTTGATGCAGTGAGTCAATTAACTTTGATGGTAAGAGGCGCTCTTCGACGAGATAATTCCTGACGGTATTCCAAGAGGACGAGGCTCGAATATTACATTTTGGTGGTAATGATGGAAATGGTGCTGATTTGACGGTCGGAGGCCTCGAATAATTCGAGGCCGAATAACTCGTTCCTCCTTGTAACCAATTGACAGCTTCCTTAAAGTCAAAGGAGCGAACGTACATGACAAAATCAATCGCTCCATTGCCACCCACACCAGTGAGAAAATCTTTAAATTTGTGTCCATTCCCATAGATACCGATCTTATGAGTCTCGTTAACCCATTTATTCAAGTCGTGACGATCTTGTTCTAAACCGAGAAGTGGTGCTATTTCATCTAATGGAATTCCTCGTAGTTCGTCGTTTCTCCTCTTAAAGTCTTGGCTAAATCTATTAAGCTCTGATTTAGCCCGTCGAGTTCCTTGGCTTGATTGCTGATACTGCTGCTTAACTCGTTCCCTTGTTTCCTCATAGCTTCTGACATTATCAGTAATTCCTGGTCTTGCCTTTGGACTATCTCTGTCAGTTGTGAGATTTTCGTTTCTAGAGGAGCGATCGCGCTTTGAACTGCTTGGGTCACTAACTCCGCCAAAGTTTGTTGTGGCGACAGGGGAATCTCCTGCTTTTCGGTTTGAGATTGTTGAGGTTGGTTGCTGTTGTTGCTGTTGTTCATAATCAATCTCCACTTTCATTAGTTTTGATGGTGTTTCAGGGGTAGTGGGATTATTATCCCAATTTACCCAAGCTTCTATGAAATTGCCTCTAGTATTCCAGCCAGCAAGAGTTCCAGTAAGTCTAGAATGGCGAATAATTTTAGAAACTCGATCGCCAACCTGAATCTGTGAAACCGCCTTCCAATTAGCTAAGCTTTCAGTGAGCAAGTAAATTTCTTTTTTTTGCTGCTTATTGGGTGTACTCAGATTAGAGAGTTCTTTTAGTTTACTGGAAATAGCTTGAATTTTGACTGCTGGGTCGAGGCCCAGTCGAGGCGACTGGGCAAAGGACTCTAGTGACTCACTCACTAGCTGTTGCTTTTCGGTAGTATTTTGATTCGATACCTCCAAAAATTGAATGGGGTCTGTTGGTTTCTTATCATAATCAGGTTGGTTTATCTCATTATTGGTCGTAGTTAGAGTTGTTGAGACGATCGTTTCTCGTTCCAACAGAGAAGGATTTTGGTCTCGTCCTCTCCCTGCTGCAACAGACTGGAGTATTTCTTCGACACTCATTTGAGATATAGTCTTTTTGGGATTGAGCAATGCTATGGGATTTTCCTGTTTGTAGCTTTTAGTAACATTGGCGATTAATTTGTTGTAATCGGAGGTAAAAATCCTCAAATCCCTTTTAACTCTGGAGACATCGACGTAGAAGTTTTTAGCCCCAAAACTCCCGTCGGTCATAAGAAAGACGCGCTCTGCCGTTTGACCTTGAGCTTGATAACTGGTTGTCGTCCAAGCATAATCGGTGTAGCTTAAAGTCGAACGAGGAACTTCTTTCAACTCACCATTAGATAGGGAGCGGATAGTGGCAATATTATTTTTTAGATCGGCTAGAACAAAATTATTTCCCTTGACTAGCCCTAAGTTTTTATCACTTCTAGTCCAGGAAAGCTTATCTCCAATAGCTATTTCGATATTTTCAGTCTTATAAAGGCTTTTATTGAAAAATAGGTCTTCTCTTGATAAAGATAATTGACTCCCATCTACTGCTTCTAGTAATACCTGCTCATTATCATTGGCAATTATTTTGTAAGGGGATTTTGGTTTGAGCTGAATAGTTGAGCCATTTACCTGCGAGTTAAATAGCTCGTAGGAAATAACAAAGTCTCCAACATGGAAATTTTCAATTCTTTCTTTTTGAATTCGGCTAAGACCCTTTTTCTCTATTAATCTAGAGATAGTGCTGGGGTTTTTTAAAGTTCCTTGCAGGGTAAGTGAGGAACGTATCTTCTCCGTTACTGCTTCACGTGCCCCATGGGTGGCGCAGATAATTAATGTTTCGTACTGTTTCTCAGTCGGTAGAGCAGCTAGAGACGAGGCTAACTCAAGTTCTATTGAATCAGAGACATTAACTCGATTATTTTCATAAAGAATGCCAAGACCGATTTCGTTATGACCTGCCCCTATGTATTCAACTGCTTCTTTTAAATCCGGTACTTTCTGACGAATCGACTCCGGTAAGAATGCCGTAGTAATCCCAGCTTCAAGTAAAGAGACAAACGGATTCCCTGCTGCCACTGATTTTAGTTGCCTTTTATCTCCGATTAAAATGACTTTCTGATTCATCAGTGTGGCGATTTTGAGAAGATCTCGCATGTCTTCGGCGCCGATCATTCCTGCTTCATCTACGATTAGAGCTTGTTTTGTAATATCCCTTTCAACACCGTCACTCCCAATACGTCTTAGAGTTTCGGTTGGCGTGCGATTAGACCATTGCCTCAAAAACTTAGCTAAGCTTACGCATTCAATGCCCAGTTCTCTTTGTAAGTTCTCTACAGCCGAGTCAGTAGGAGCAATACCTGTAAGGACAACCCTTTTGGGGATAATTTCTTTGAGATGAGACAGGGCAAAGGTTTTGCCACTTCCAGCTATTCCTTGCCAAGCCAGAATGCGATCGGTACTTGTTGCAGAAAGGGCGATCGCTTCTCTTTGTCCTGCAGTTAAAGATACCCCCATTGACTCGAGCGCCTCTAAATAAGCTCCTACTTGCCCCACACCAGCTAGTGGAATAGTACGATCTCGCCCTGCTTCCATCAAAGCAATAGTTTCTTTTTCTCTTTTGAGAGCGTCGGTGGTGATGTATCGTCCGTCTTCTAAAACCATCAATCGCTCTTGCAATGCGGCG
>JASJDA010000323.1 GCA_030065755.1 Prochloraceae cyanobacterium
GTTTCTCAATTTCTTGTTTTTTCACTTTTCTCAGAGCTTAATTTGGCAACAGCATAGCAACTGTTTTAATTCTTAGGGAGGAAAGTATCGATGTTCTACCGTTTTTCTTTACGTTCAGCAAATTTAAATTACTACATTAGTATATTAGTACTTGGGCAAGTTGGTGTCCACGAGCGATAAAGCTGAAAGTAGCGAAGCTTGACAGTATGGTTAGGATAGCGAGCGCTTATTGGGGTAGGCAAGGGATGCAATGGAAGTAGGGAATATTCATACTAAACAGTATAGTTTAAAAGAGGCGCTCGTATCTTGCGCACATTAATTAGAAATAATTCTTAATTAAAAGAAAAATTAAGAGGCTCAAATTATTAAATGAGCTTATAAATAATAGAATTCTAAAAATAAAAAGGGTTAGAGTCAAAAACTCTAACCCATTAAAAGAAGAACAGTCAAAAATGAGCAAAAATCAAATTTATAAACAATTAAGACGAAAATCAATGGCTTTTTCAATTATAGCTAATTAAAAATAATTATCAATAAATAGCAACTAGTAAATAGGTGCGCGCTCGAGTTCGCCTATTTCTTCGGCTTCTAACGCAGCTATTCCCAGCACTGCGAGGATGGCGCACCGCCAAAGAGCTGCTCCCAAAGGGAGCGATCTGTGGCTGCAAAGTATTGAAGCAAGATAGTATGGTTGGATTGTAATTGGCGAGCGCTTATTGGAGTAGGCAACGGATACAATCAAAGTACGGAATATTCATACTAAACAGTATAGTTTTAAGAGAGGCGATGCCTTCGGGAGCCGCTACGCGGCGCGTCATTCTAGTGGATAAATATTCTAAGACTTGTTTGAATATTATTCAACAAAGGACTCGGTTTATACGCCTATCGCAAGCATCCCGTATTGCTGCTACTTCCGTCCTGACAAGATTAAGGCGTTACGATCGCGTATTCCGAGTTAAAATAATTTTAACATGCCAATTGAAGGATTGAGACAAAAGGCTATTCTGGCGAGCGCTTTCGTGCTGCGACACAGACCGCAACAGGAAGACAAGAGTAAAATTTTTTCTGCCAGTTAGACTACTTGGATGCGCGCTGCCTTCCTTGCTGCTCCTGTAGGGATTGATAAAGCTGAAAGTATCGAAGCGAGACAGTATGGGGGATTAGCGATCTGGCTTGCCAGATCCGCTATTCGGCGCGCTCATCTCAGAAAGCAATGGATGCAATCGAAGTACAGATATTCATACTAAACAGTTTAGTTGAAAAGATGCGAGTTGCTGCGAGATAGTTCCTAACAACTAAAAACACCAAGCTAAAAGCTGATGTCCTCCAAGACAGAAAAGTAGTTTGGCGTAATCAATGATTTTGGCAATAATTTCTCGATTAAACTCTCAATATTAAAATAGCTGTACCTTGCTGATAAAAGCCTCAGAAATTCTACCGATGTTGATTTGATATTTTCTATGGTCAATAAAAAAATACACGCTATTCACACGCCAGTTATAAGCATTCCGAAACTTCTATTGTTTTCACACCAGTCTCAGAGAAAATTTTAGCTTTATTGCGAGCTTCTTTTTTAATATTATAATGAGAAAAGAAACAATCTCCGAGAGGACTATCTTTAAAACAACCTTTAACAAATACTTGCTTGTTCTCTCCTATTATTTGGATATGTAAATAATGGCCTTCACTACTACCTATAAGATCTTCAACATGATAATTATTTCCTTCAAATAGTGTAATATTTTTAATTTCTCCAATTTCATTTTTTATTGATTGACAATTAAAAAGTTTTTTAATAGCTGCTTTATACTCACTTTCAGTATTAAAAACATAATGATAATTACTACCTAAAATAGCTCTTATATTAGGTGAAATAATTAATCCTGGAAGATGAGAAGATTTCATAATCCAAATAAACCAAAACAATACTAATGTTAATTTTGGAATTCCCAATAATACTCTTTTTACTAAGGATAAATTTTTTCTATCCCCTGAAGAGAATCGAGCTCCAATAAAACACCCTAATAGAGGGAAAATAATTATAGGGAAGAAAGGCAAGCTAAAAATTAAAATAGCCAACAAAATTTTTTCTTTTGTATCATCTAATTTTTTCCGATAAAAATTAAAGACAAATAATAAAGCACTCGCGAAACAAATTATTAATATATTTTCTACCCATTCAATCTGTTGAATAATAACCGTTAAAAACAATGAAACTATGAAATAAAAATAATAGCCAATTTTAACAAAACCTAATACAACTAAACATAAGTTAATTATTGAACCCAAAAATATTCCTAACAAAATACAGATAAATTTGGTGTAATTCTTAATATTTCCTAAGAGGAAATTTAAAAGCGTAGCACAAGAAAAGACGACAGCAAAGAAAATAGAATAGCTTAACGGATATTCTCTGAGAGATAAAATCCATATTCCTAAAAATTCATTACTATAAAAAAAACTTAGTATTCCTAAGAAAAAGAAAAATGGAATCCCCAAAAAAAATACTAGCAAAGTGATTTTTAATTCATTCATGATATTTTTCAATACTTATAAATGGGGATGGCAGAGAATTTTAAAGTAGGCCTTGAATGTCAGGCGCAAAAGAGCTGACTTTAGTAATTGCGATATTCGCAGTACCAATTTTACTGGAGCTAATCTAAGGAAAGGGATGCAATCAAAGTACGGAATATTTATACTAAACAGTATAGTTTTAAAAAAGGCGATCGTGTTTGAGCACATGGAAAGCGATCGATCGGGATAACTCGCGTGAAATTTTTTCCCGAATTGCTGGTTTACTGCTGTCTAGCCCGACGGATTTCCTTTCTGGCCTGCCAAATTCTATAACGAACCTCGAAGCCTTTTGGAACATATACCACTATAGGCAACTTGCTGTTGTAGCGCTGCAGGAAGCCTTCGCCTCTCACGGTTACGAAGGCATCAGTTCTTTGGCCCTCGGGACAGCTCATCATGGTCGAAGCAGGGCCGCCCGCCTTTTCCAATACAAAATAGGTATACCCCCATCCCTGCACCACCTGTTCATCGAGATCGCCACTGAACCACGTTTGGTTACAATCGACGGAAAGGATTTTGCCAACAATGATTTCCACCTTTCGTTCTACCTCGTTTTCTACTGGAGGAACGCTAAAGACCATGCGCTCGAAACCTTCCTTGGCAGCTGGATAGGGCTTAAGATCATTCTGGTCGACGCCCTTGGCGATTCCAAGGGGTGATAGCCCAGCCAATAAAATCACGAGCCCTAGAATTCTCATCTCTTATCTCTGTAGTTTTGTGAATCAAGGCTTGAACATGGGGCTCATTCAACGGAAATGACCAACAATGGTGCGAGGTAACTTGTCAGTCCCTTTAAGAGCCTATATTAAGTTTACCTTTAAACGTGACTCAGAAACTGCTCTCTAGAAAAAGGGACTTATTATCAAGCCAATTAACTTAATAATAAGTTTTGTATACTGAGCTATAGTTTTTAATTGAGATTCAAGGATATAGGATAACGTAATTTGAAACCTTTAACCGCAGCCCAGAAGGAACTCTACGATTATTTAGTCGAACATATCGAGAAGTTTCAATACTCTCCGACAATCAGAGAAATGATGCGGGCAATGCATCTTAGCTCCCCAGCTCCCATTCAAGCGCGCTTAGGACGTCTGCGAAGCAAAGGTTATATTGATTGGGAAGACGGACAAGCAAGAACATTTAAGATTATTTCTCAAACTCAAAAAGGATTAGCAGTCTATGGAGCGATCGCTGCAGGGGGTTTAGTAGAACCTTTCACTTCAGTAAGCTCAAAGTTAGATTTACCTAGCTTATTGAATAAGCCAGATTTTTTCGCCCTAAGAGTGAATGATGAAAGTATGAAAGGAGATTTTATTGCTAGGGGAGATTATGCAATTATGCGCCCTCTGCTGGCAGATGAAGAGTTGAAAGAGGGAGAAATTGTTGCGGTTGAAGTAAAAGAGGTGGGTGTGACGCTCAAACGTTTATATAACGAGAGAGGGCTTATCGTCCTCAAAGCTTTTAACTCCTTATATCCTCCCATAGAGACAAATCCAGAAAAAGTGACAATAAAAGGAATACTGGTGGGAGTTTGGCGAGACGTTCAAAATATTAGTTAACAAGTGTTTTGAGCCAGTGAGGTTAATACTAAACAGTTTAGTTTAAAAGTTAACCAACATAGTGAAAATTTTTCCCCGTTGTTAATCAAAGAGCGAATAGATCTAAAGGGGGGTTGTTAAGCACCGTATCGATCGCCCGATCGACAATTTCCACATCTTTCAATTCATAGTGATACGTTTTAAACTTAAAGTCACCCACCTGCTCGAACTGCTTACTAGGACGGTAGCCATACAAGCTTTCATACATAGAGAGAGCCAAACTACCAATCTGTACCATTTCTCCTTTAGTAGCATCAAGGGAACGTTGCTTGAGGCGGGCAGCGATCGATACCAACTTCTTTGAATTAGTTTTTCTCTGTTTAAGTTTAGCTGTCAAATCCCGAAGCTGGTTTTGGAGAGAGTCAGATTCTTTAAGCAGAAGGGTTGTAAGCTGAGTATAGCGACGAGCAGGGCGATCGGTAGCGACAGCAACCTGTAGAGCATGGAGCTGTCCGACAGCAATAAATACAGATTGAGCCCTGGTGAGAGTTGTATAGAGTAATTGCCTGGTTAGCATTCGATAATGAGACATAACTAAAGGCATAATGACGTACTGAAACTCGCTCCCTTGCGCCTTATGACAAGTTAAGCTGAACGAGTGCATAATTTCGTCAAAATCTCTACGGATGTATTCAACTACTGCACCTTCAGAAAATTCGACAGTAATAGTTTCCTCTTTGGGGTCGATCTGGGAAATAAAGCCAGTTTCTCCGTTCATGACGGGAGGACTGGTATCGTAGCGATTTTTGAGTTGGATAACTCGATCTCCTTCTCTATAAGTCACTTCTTCAGTTTTGAGCTGCTTTTTATGAGGTGCGGGAGGATTAAATAAGGGTTGGAGAAGTTTGCAATCGGTTATGAACACCTGCGGGGCTTTTCTTCTGAGGAGCTAAGACTACTAATTGATGGGATAGATCGACATCAGTTAAAGCGATCTCTTTAACTAATGAGGCGATGGCCCTTGCAGTAGCAGTAGGAGTGTTAGTTTCGAGAAGAGAACAGTTAGAATAGTTGAGCCAATCAGCAGGATTAGTGAAAGTATCGATTTTTGGTACTTGCCCGTAGTTGATGCTAGTGCTAGCTTCTACGATCTCACTTCCAGAATCTTGCCGGAAAATTGTAGTGAGTTCAGTGGTTGGAAGCACTTCCGAGACTAACAAATCTCTTAGTACCATTCCCGCACCGATACTGGGTAATTGATCTTTGTCTCCAACTAGAAGGATTTTGCAGTGGGTTTTGAGAGCTTTCAATAAAGAATTGAATAGGAAAATATCGACCATACTAAATTCGTCGATGATAATCCAATCGTGGAGGAGAGGATTCTGTTGGTTGTGCTCAAAACAATGGGATGCTCCTTGCCACTTGAGAAGACGGTGTATAGTCATAGCTTGAACACCCGTCGAATCTTTCATTCGGTTAGCGGCTTTTCCGGTCGGTGCAGCTAAAGCTATTTTGTATCCTTTGTGTTGCAGCCATTTTACCCAAGTTCTTAGTACATAGGTTTTACCTCGCCCTGGGCCACCAGTTAAGATGCTGATGCCGTGTTTTTCGGCCATGAGTAAAGCGTTCCGTTGTTCGGGACTTAAAGTAGTAACCTCATTGCAATACTCACTCAGCCAGTAAGATAACTCTTGGGTGGGGCGATCGTATTGCTGTAATCGTTGTTTTATCGAATTGGCTACTTTTAGCTCGCTGGCGTAAACTTTAGCTAAATATATGCTGCCATCGTATGCGCCTTTCAACAGAGCATTTGTTTCTATTGCCTCATTAATTACTGTTTGAAGTAGTTGGGGGTCTGGTTGGTATTCTGGTAGGGTTAAGATTTCTTCTGTGCGTTCGATTAATACGTCTAAAGGAAGGAAGCAATGTCCTTCGCTTAAGGCCCCAGACAGAGTGTGGAGAACAGCTTGGAAATAACGATGAGGACTATCAGGGGTAATTCCTAGAGATCTCGCTAGTTTGTCTGCTGTTTTAAAACCTACTCGCTCTAAATCTTCTACTAATTGATACGGGTTGGTTTTCAGAATTTTTTCGGTTTCAATGCCGTAGCGAGCGCAAATATTGAGAGTTAGCTTGAAGGAGGTTCCTATACCTAGAAGTAAAGCAATTGCTCCTCGAACTGGATTGTTTTTGCTATCTGACCAAGCTTGGTTAATCTTGTCAATTCTATAGGTTTTAAGACCTGGAATTTCTGCTAATAGATGTGGCGAAGTATCTAAAATATTTAGTATATCTGTACCAAAATGTTCGACTAATGTAATTGCTGTTTTCTTGCCAATTCCTTTGAAAAGCGGGCTGGATAAATAATCGATAATTTCCGTTGAACTCATTGCAGGTAGTTGGTAAGTACTGTGGAGATTACTCATAAAAAAACTGGCAATTTTTCACGAAAATAGTTCTTTTTTTGATTGTAATACAACAAATAATTATTTGTTGTATTATTTATCTGCTGTTGATGAGATTAAGAAGCCTGAAAAATTGTTATAACGGGAAGATATGAGAAAAAATTGAAATCGAGCGCTGTTTAAAAATACTTTAATATTCATGCCGAGCAAGAAAGTTTACGTCAAGCCCTACGAAGTAAAAGGCCATTGGCGCACCATCCGTACCCGAAACTTCAAATTTATTTGCTCTTTCTGTGACGAGAAAGTAGAAAGACAATCTTATGCTACTGCTTGTCCCAGGTACGGAAATCGATGTCAAGGTAAAAAACAGAATTGTTTGAGAAATATCAACAGGACAGGAGTTCCTTCTATTCCTCCCCTTCCTGATTCCCAAAGTATTACTCCTAATACACTGAAAACGAATAGAGACGACGAGAGCGAGCTGGCTACAGCAGCAACAGCCATAAGTAGGATCGATGAGGTTCAAGATGTCGAAAATAAACTCAATTTAAATTTAGTAGTAGAAGGCGTTGATACTAAGCCTACTCAAGAGCGACCATCTTCCACGGACGCTATTGAGCTCAGGGATAAAGATCGAGCTTTATTGATAGATTACATCAAAGAGTTACTGGAGAAAACTTACAACAAATCTTTAACCGTGGATGAGTCGTTTGTTTTAAGTGAATTGCTCGACAAAAGAAGCAATAAAGAAATGGCTACTCGGAGGAAGACAAAAGTGCAAACGATCGACAGGATTTTGTCTAATTTGATGAAAATGTTATCTGATGCTTTTGGTGAAGAGATAGAATTGCAAAACTTCCATTTTGTTATGCAGAAACATTTTCGTGCCATTCAACTTCTGCACTCAACAGGTAAGAAATTATCGAAATAGAGAGAAATAAAAATATTGATGCACTTTTTACCACCACCACCAGAGCCACCAAAAAACAGTGAAGAGTTTCTCAAAAGTCTCGAAGAATATTATCGGCAGTTATGTTCTTACCATGAAAAGGGATTGTCGAGCGCAAATCAAAAACTATCTCAAATACAAGCACTGTTAAAGCCAGTTGAGAATAATTATCAAGAAACAATCGCTTACCATAGGGACAAGATAAGCGACTTGCCCAAAGACAATAATTATCCAGATAAATCTAATGTTAGCCCACCTCTGCTCGAATTTTTGGAAAAAGCAACTACAGAAGAGCAAAAAAATAACCATGATGCTTTGGCAATAGCATCTAACCGTAAAAATTTATCAGG
>JASJDA010000324.1 GCA_030065755.1 Prochloraceae cyanobacterium
AGCAGGGCTATTTCATTCTAAATATCTCTAAGATGCGATCGAGACCAAACTTACATTTTCGTTGCGCTTGAGCCATATTATTATATCCTGCGTCTCGATATAAATTAAGAGCTAAATTTCTAGCGATCGCCATGATTTGAGGCAAAGGTTTTGTACGAATTCTAGACTTATCTTCACCTTGAGTTACATCTCTTACGTAATGAACCTTGTTTTCTACGCCCCAATATCCTCGTATTTTTCGAGCAAACTCAACTGCTGATTCTACGCGATCGCTAATATAATATCTAACACCATTTTCGATTTTTAATTTAGTTATCGTTTCAGACTCTACACGTATAATAGTCTTTAAATTAGGCCAATCGGGATAATTACCTTTAGCTTTACATACACTGACCGTTCTTTTATCTATTCTACCATGACCCTTATCGACTTGATAATTAGTTTCTTCGGGTCTAAATTCTTCCTGTATCAAGCGATATAAAGTTGGCTGATTATCTTTAACTGCAGCTAAGTAATGATTTCCACTGTCTACGATCGCATTAATTGTTTTTTTTGCGTATTCATTGAATCAAAGGCAAATACCACTCCTTTAACAGCTAACACTTTAATAAATTCAGGAATTGCTGTTATTTCATTACTCTTATCTTCGACTTCACAAGGTTGTAATATTAATCCTCTTTCCACCAAATATGCGGTTACTAAAGTTATCGCTTTATGAGGCTCGCAATGTGGATTATCGCTTTCCAGCATAAAAGAACCTCTCAGCACTTTGCCATCAAGAGCTAAAGTTTCTCCCGAAATCGGCTCAATCCCAAAGAATTGGGCCAGCCTTGCCGAATACTCTTTATAGTCAAGATCTAGCAATGCACGCCTTACTGTGCTGTAAGATGGGATGCGCTCGACACAAAACAACTCTTTCAGTTGTTGTTTGTATGACTTCAACCAATCTCCCATCGCTAAGAAACCTTGGTTTCCTGCCGCTACGGCCAAAGTGAATAAAGCTAGACATAGGGGCAACGGGTGTCTTTTGCCTTGTTTTCTTCTGCGGTCTGGCAAGCCAGCAAAAACCTCTAGAATGGCGATTTCAGGCATATTCAACGTAGTGATTCTAATTTAGCACGAACATCTTACCATTGAGAATGAAATAGCCCTGCTAAAACATTAGGAGAAAAAGTTAGCAAGAAGACATTTAAAGACGCGATTGAGCGATATCAAAAGCAGTCCGTTGCCGTTTCTTATTCTACATTAATTGAAGGTCTAAAAGATGTAGAAATTCCCATACCACCTTTAACTATTGTTCATAGTTCTGGAAAAAGATTAACTATAGAGAACGCAACTAATAACAAGAAAATTTATTTAGGTAGACAAACTGAAAACAGTCCTCGTCAACCAGAAATAGACTTGACAAATCTACCATATTCTGAAAGAGTTTCTCGCTTTCATGCTTATATTTTCTGGGATTCTAGTGTTTATAGCTATAAAATTGTTGATAACAATAGCACCAATACTACTAGTTTAAATGGTGAAATGTTAGAGCCACGAAAAGAGTATATTTTAACTGATGGGAATTTGCTTGAATTTGGCAAAGAACACAAGATTCAATTTACAGTGGAATTCAAAAGCAAGATTTAAATCAGTTATCAGTTATCAGTCAGTCATGATGACTGTTGAAAATGCTTGCTTTGGTGATAACCAAGGTTATAATTTTCCTCCTCTTAAAAACCATCCTAATATTGCTGCAAAAGCTATTAATGCTATTTGTCTCCAGTTTTTTAGCTCTCCGACTTTTTCGATTAAATCACCAATTTTGTTAACTTGTGGTTCCCAACCTTTTAACTGTCCTTTGATTTCAGCAATAGATTCTTTAGTTTCAGCTTGCTGCTTTTTCAAAGCTTCTATTTCTTCGTCAACTTTGTCAAAACGCTTATTAATTAGCTCTTTTAGTTCCTGTAGATCTGTACTTGTTGAATTGCTCATTGAGTTTTTCTCCAAAAAGACCATCTAAAATGCGTCTATTTATAGCTTTGACTTTCCCAAATTTGCCTTTGATAACTTAGTTATAAGTATAGATTAAATTCGGGTTAATTACCAGAAAATTAAGCTATTTTTTGTCGAATAAATTCCGTTTGATGCTATTAATAAACTTGAAAAATATTAACAAATTGACTAATATTAAATTATCTAGATAAAAAAGCGGAACGCCCGCGCCGAGGTCTCCTCGGCGTAAGGACGTACCAAGTAGCCGTCCTAGAATGACGGGGCAAAAAACCCAAAATATGGCTTTTACAGTAACGTTTACTTCACAAACGAGCCTACCTACATTCAATTTAAATTCTACTTCTACTACTCCCGTAGCGCCGACGAGTTTTAATTTTCAAACTTTGCCTAACGACAATACCAGAGTAGTTACTCAAATAGATAGAATAACTAAAAGGAATTTGCCCGACGGCACGATCGAGCTAACCTATTTACAACCCGCACCCGCGACGTGGGAAATTAACAAAATAGAGATATTCGGAGTTACTTATCAAAAGAGCGAAACAAGCGACAATTTAGAAGCGGGAGAGTTTAAGGTTATAGATTCTAATAAGATTGTCTTCTCTCCCAATTCGAGCAATCCGCCACCTTCTAACTTTCCGAGCGTCAGAACTACTTTTATAATCCTCAATATAAAAAGCGATCGAATAAAAACCAGTTTGCCCAAACTATTTACGGACTTTCCTGTAACTGGGAGTATCAACATAAAACGATCGTTTGCCGAGCATCCTTCGGCCAGTTTGGAAATAGTGGCGCGGGACAATTCTTTTAAAACGGTACTGGACTTTTTTAATAACAACGACAATAAAATTATCTTTTTTGGCATTGGTTTTAGATGCGTTAGTCTCAGTTACAGCATTAGGAAATTAGCTAATAGCGAAGTTTACGAGTACCCCTTTTCAATTCAGCTAGAGGGATTTTGGAGACAGTTGGGAGAAGACAGCGTTAAAATCAGACCTTCAAACAATCCCGTGAGAAGTGGGTTTACAAAAGAAGAAGAACCTTTCAGCGATCGAGCGTGTAAATTAACTTCAGCAGATATAAACGAACAAGAAGCTGGAGGGAAAACGCCACAATCAACCTTAGACCAAAATAAGTTTAGGCTTTACCTGTCAGCAGTAGCACAAAGAGCTAATGTAGTTTATAAAGGAGTTTCAATATTTAAGGACTACGATAATAATACAAGTAGCGAGGAAAAAGTTACTTTTAGTGAACTCTTTGAAGAGAGAGCCAGTTGGAAAGGAGCTTATCCTTTTTATAGCGATGCAACTGCGGTAAGGTCTAAAAATTGGGAAGGTGGGGAAAGTGGGGGAAATTTTCCCAGTTGCCAGATCTTGAGTACTGATGCGACTAAACCCGCAGAGATAGCGATCGATATAAATGTAGATAAATTGGACTTAGAACCGATCGAGTTTTCTTGGGGCTATAACAAAGACGATGATGATGAGGGAGAAGAGACATTATCTAGTTTGGGGAGTAGGTTGAGATACGAACCTCCACAGGAATATACGATCGTAGATCCTCCCGACGGTTCGGCAAAGTTGCCACCCATAGGAGTAAAAAGCCTCAAGACTTTAAGCTTGAATTACGACGCTAGCGGTTCTTACTCCCAAGAAACTGAAACTACTTATATAGGTAGCAACAAGCTGAGGGAAACAATCAGTATTTATGGATTTGCCTACAACGCTATAGATATAGTTAGCGGCGACGAATTAAACGGGAATCCTGCAACTTATTGGAAGGAAGTAGATAGAAGGACTGTAGATTACCTCTACGATCCGATTACTGGCTACCTGACGGGAGCTAATGTAAGCGGTTATCAGTTGAGAAGATTTAAAGTAGAAAGCGATGAGGCATTAGAAACGATCGAGCTAGAAGCAGCAGCGACCGACGACCCACCAGATGCAGACGCGCTAGCAGAATTAAACGCTTACAAATTTAAACAATCTCCTACCACTGGCTTTAATCGAAAACTACTCGCTCAAATCCGCGATTATTTTGGGGCTACTAATGGGAGATTGGCCAAAGCAAAAGATAAATATATTTTCTTCGAGAGGTGCGGTAGCAACGGGCAAATTGTACTAGATTACAAAGCCAATCCCAATTATGTCGAGCCCTTTTTTGAAGCTATTAACGTAGATTACTTTTACAACTTCGACAGCATTCCAGCGCCAGAAGGAGAAACAGTAATTGATAAAAACGACAACGAGATTAAATTGCCCGCATACTATACGGGAGAAGAAAGATTTAATCGAAGTGAAATTAAAGTAGTTCAAACCTTAAATACTCCTAATAACCCTCCTAGCGCTAGATTGTTGCCCAATTCTAGAACCGAAGTAAACAAAGACTATTACTTACAAAAAAATCTCTCTTATACTGCGCGAGATCCAGGATTCCTCAACTATAAAGCCGATGCTAACTCTCAGCTAGTAGAAGGTATCCCCACAGAAGCCGCCAGAATCCCTAGATATTACACCGAAGACGAAACCCTTGCTGAAAGAGATCGCAGCGTTACCCCTAATGACTATAAAACTAAATATGTCATTCATACTACAAACTACGATACCAACTACCCGATCGTTTCTTCCCGCAACTTTCCTGAACTTACCAGTCAAGAGGAAGCAGAAAAAGTAATTCGTACTGAGTTTGAAATTCTCAGTTTTTTAGGACAAAAGCAAATTACTTTTCTAACTAACTTTTCTCCTAATGCTAAGGAAGGGAGTAATATAACTGTTAGTTTGGGCAAGTTTAATTTTCCAGGTAAAATAATTAGTGTAGAACACCTTATTAACGTAATAGGCAAGGCAAAAAACAATAAACTTTTTAGCGGCTCTACTAAAATAGTCATGGGATTTTTAGAAGCCTTGCCTACTTCTGTCTATACTTACAAAGACGACTTAGACGAGTCGGAAGACAACAGAGGAGAAGGCTTAGAGACATTTGACATTTACTATAAGGGCAAAGAAATACAGGGAGATACCAGATATATAAGTACGATCCAAGAAATCTTTAACAGAGGAAATTTATGACTTTTAATAAAGAAGCAAAACTGATAAATACTTTAAGAAAGATTTTAGATAAACAGTCTAAAGTTAAAATTGAAGGAAGTAAAATAATAGTAGGAAATAATTCGATCGAGATTCCCCAAAATATTGGCAACAAGCCTACAAACGCCAGACAAACAGATATAAGTATTTAATATGTCGGTACAATTTGCCAATGGTAGGAATAGATTAGATCTTGCCGACTTCTCGATCGCGGTCAATACTGGCGCGGGTTCCCTTTCTGGTGGCGCTTACTTCTTTAGCTTGCAGGGTAGAAACAGGATAGGTAAAAATTTACTCGCAATAAGCGAGTGTGTGGGTTTTGGGGTTGGGGACGCGATCGAGTTCACTATAAACCCCAGCGCCTTAAAAAGTGGAGAAGGATGGCTCTATCATATTATCGGGGTATCTACAACCGACGATCCGACTACTTTCAAACAGATTGCTAGGGTAGGGACAAAAGATCCTCTCACTGGTATAGATACCATTTATCCCGTTACTATCACCTTCGATCGCGATTTTCAGTTGACTGGAGAATACATCGTAAGTACGGTTGCAGACTTACCTACTGAAACCGATGGGTTATTAGATGGCTTTTTGGCGGGAGTCTCTGAAAAGGCTTTAATCTACGAATATAGAAAAAACGACCCGACGATCTCCGACGGGAATCTAATAATATTTAACTCTACAGGAAATTGGGTAGCTCGCAATAGTTTTAGTACTTATGTATCTAATACGGCGAGCGACGGAGGGAGCAGGCAAAATGTAAACAACCTGACCGACGAATCCGATATTATCACGGAACCATACGATCCGAATGGCTCGGAATCTCCCCCAGTTACTTTTTGGCTCACTAACGAAATTGGATCCGATATTGCGGCTGGGACGAGAATAGATTTCCAATTCTTTCTCGGCAATTTGGACAAGTCTAAACTCTTCGACAGCAAGGCTTTTATAACCATACTCGGCTTTACTAATCTAGATACTGGCATACTTAGAACTACTCAGCTTGATATTTCGGGTTTGGAAATTACCGATCTCAATACCGACATTCTCTACAGGTTCGGAGAGCCTTCGGTTAGGTTGGGCGATCGCTTGCAAAATAACGAAGCCGTAGTAATCCAAATTAAACTCGTCTTTATCTCTAGCGGCATAGGAGAAACAGGAACCGTTAGAATTCTCCCTAGTTTTGCTGCTGCTGCTGGTTCCTTCGTGGCGATCGGGAATTTCTTTCAAGGTGGAGCTATTTTTAACCAAGGCGATTTTAGGCGCATAGTCCCTAACGAGGGACTATCGGCGATCGCTCTTTCTGGATCGGGGATTGTTGGCAACTTCCTTTTTAACTCCGTTCCCCAAGCTAATATATTTGGGATTCAAGGAGTAACTCAAAATCAGAGGATTTTAATTAATGGCAACGGGCAAGTTTACATCAACTATCTCGCTGCCGATCCAGCCGACAGCAGGCTAAGAGCTTTGGTAAGTACTGAATCGGGAGTAAGTCAAGCCTCGCCATTTAGTTCTCCCGTGGCTGTAAGTGCGGGAGAAGGCATAGAAGTAACGATCGCCCACCCAATTGACGATACTACGGGAAACGCCACTATTAAATCTACCTATCCCGATAGCTCGATCGCTGGTAATAACAAAGGGAAACTCTCAGCCCCAACTGTAGATATTTTTATCAAAAACGAAGATACGGGAGAAATATATCTATTTAATAGACCGACGATTAAAACCTCGGCGAGTCAAATACTGAGCTTTACCAGTCCTAGCAGTACGATCATTACTGAAGATCCAGACTTTACTACACCGTTTAGTTTTTACGACCCGACAGTAGCGACTTTGGTGGGGACTCCAGGAGGCTCTTGGAGTGCTGGAAACTATTCAGTAAGTTATCGCTACAATTACGACGGGACGAGCATAAGCGATATATCTCACGCTCCTTTGCTGGGTTGTATTGTAGAGTTAGTAGCTAGCTTCGACGAGATAGCGGAAAATTCTGCTTATTGGGTAAAAGCCAGAAATAAAACTCAGTTGCGATCTCTCCCTAGTTCTTCCCTCAGAAATGGCACGGAAGCCAAATTAATTCAAGACAATTTACAGCCTATTGGCGTAGTCTATAACTCTACTAGTTTAGCTAGTGATAACGATATTACCGTATTTAAGCCTAACGATCTAACCAATTCTCAAGCTGGTCGCTGGATAGTTCCAGGAGTAGAATTGGATATCGAAGGATTGATACAGGAACAAATTTTAATATTTGGGAAATAAAGATATTTATTAATAAAAAAAATCCCTGTTTTGTAGCGATTGGGATCTTATCATACCATCTTTTAGATTAACATTTACTCTGTTAATAGAACTATTATAGAACATATTTTATTTGTTATGCCAAGACTCCCGATTGCTACAGAATTATTTACATTACAAGTAAAGCCAGATCTAGAAGTTTATCAGGCTCTAGAACAGTATCAAGGTGCAGATTTAGAACAATTAATAGTCTCAGACCTGGTAATATCAAACGCGATCGAGTTTCCTATTAACTTTACGATCGCCTTAGAACGAGACGGGACTACCACCAATCTCCTTACTAATAGCGTAGTTGATGGCAACACCATCTATAGTTATCCTACTATTTTAAGTTTGCGCAAACTGGACAAAATAAAAATTAGTATTAATGGCGTTAGAGAGGAAATAAATCTTAATAATAGTTGGTTGAATGGCGGGATTGAAAAC
>JASJDA010000325.1 GCA_030065755.1 Prochloraceae cyanobacterium
AAACACGGGAATCCACGCTTGAGGAGTAAGTTGAAAAGCTTAGTCATGAACGTGTAAGACCAGCAGTAGAGGCGACTCGAACGGGTAGTGTTCAGCCCAAGAATCCCCGCACTTCTAGGGCGGGGAGCGTCAAGAAGCTTGTTTGACCCCCAGCAAAGAAGTGACTCTAGTAGAAACCCGTCGGCGCTTTAGGGTTAATAAATAAGCACAAGGGACGAAATATAATGCGAGAAGGGTAGCTCCACAAATACCGCCAGCGATCGCGACAGCCATTGGAGGCCAAAAACCACCACCCTGCAATAATAAAGGAACAAAACCGATCGCAGTAGTTAAAGTGGTGGCAATAACGTGACGAGTAGAATGGAGCACTACTTGTCTGACGGCTCTGCGATTGCCGCTTTTAGCTTCTGGATTGTCTAATAAAGCGGCTAAAACCACTACAGAATCGTTAATCGCCACTCCCACTAAACCGATCGTGCCGATAATTGCCATAAAGCCTAAAGGATAGCCAAATAACCATAAAGATAACAACCCCAAACCTATCGAGGAAATACCGACTACGCCAACGATCCCAGCCAGTTTAAAGGAACTCAAAGAAAGAACTAGCACCGCCACCATCAATACTACTAATACGCCGAGATTGCCAGCTAAACCTCCTTGAGCGCTATTACTCTCTTCTGCTTCGCCGCCAAATTCTAGAGAATACCCAGAAGGGAGCTCGAAATTAGCCTCTTTTAAGCCAGTTTTAAATTCAGCTAATACCTCTGATGGAAGGACTCCAGAGCTGATAAAAGCTTGAACTAAATTGTAACGTTTGCCGTTGCGTCGCGTAATAACGGAATTTTCTGGTGTTAAATCTATTTCTCCTAAAGCAGATAGAGGAATGTTTCTCAGCGATCGATTCTCGATACTATTTTGAGGAGTGGAAGTTGCAAGTAAGTCTAGAGAATTAATTTTACTGGAGTCTCCCCGATCGCGATTTGCTATCCTAACTCTGACGGGTAATTCTTCGGTAGATTCGAGTATGGAGCCTCCCGTCGTACCCTCTAGATAAGCTTGCAGTTGTTGAGAAATGCTCGTATTATCTAATCCTGCTAGATTAGCTTTTTCCTCATCTAAACGCAATTTTAACTGAGCTAAAACCTCGCTGGAACTATCGCGACTGTGGGTAACCTCAGGAATTTGCGCTAAAACACTTCTCGCTTGCTCTCCTAAAATCCGCAGGCGATCGAGATCCGATCCGTAAATTCGCATCTCTACAGGAGCGTCAAAAGGAGGACCTTGTTCCAATTTTCGCACTAACACCCTTGCAGCAGGAAAAGTTTCATCCATCTCGTTTTGAAGAATGCGGACAAAATTATCTCCAGCAACAGAATTTAATTGCACCATTGCTTGAGCGTAATTTGATTCTCCCTCTTTTCCCCCAGTCAAATTGTAGTAAAAGGTCGGTGCATTTCTGCCGACAAACCAGTGAACGTTAACTACTTGTTGTCGCTCCATAATTAAATTACGAGCTTGAGTTGCGATCTCCAGGGTTTGTTCTAGAGAAGCCGAGGAAGGTAATTCTAACTCGATTTGAAGCTGATCTCGATCGCCTGGAGGAAAGAATTGATTTTGTAGGGTAGAGGCTTGTACGAAGCCAGTTACGGGTAAAATAAGAGCTAATACAATCCCTATTAATGGTTTAGCGAACAACCACCGCAGAGTTGAATTATAAACGTATGTAAGTGTTGGGTGAGAAAATCCAGTTTCCCACCAGTAATTTACTTGTCGCTGCTTCTTACTCCTAAATATAGCAGTGAGAGCTGGGATGACTGTTAAAGACAAAAATAAAGAAGAACAAACAGCTAAAATCACCCCGATCGCGATCGTCCCGACAAACTCTCCCGCACCCCCAGGTAAAATAGCGATCGGCATAAAAGCAAGCACGGTGGTTAGTGTAGATGCTAGCAAAGGAACGAATAAATAGTTAACAGCTTTAGCGATCGCTGCTTCTGGCTTCATACCTGCTTTGAGATGGTTATTTACCTCATCGACTACCACGATCGCAGTGTCAATTAACAATCCTAAAGCAACGATTAAACCAGTTATCGACATTTGATGCAAAGGAATGCCGATCGTTTTCATCCATCCCAAAACCATTAATAATGATAGTGGTAAAGCCGTTCCGACTATTAAAGCCGAGCGCCAACCCATCATAAATAAGGTTACGCAAAAAACTAAAAATGCTCCCAATAAAAGATTGATAATTAGTTCGTTGAGTCTATTAGTAACGTATTTACTTTGATCGAAAATAGTTTCTAATTTTAGGTCTTTTGGCAATTCCTCTTGAAACTTTTTTAATTCTTTATTGGCATTATCTGCCCATAAATCGAGTCGATAATCAGATTCGACAAAAACACCTAAAGCGATCGCCCTATGACCGTCAACTATTGCTAATTCATCTGGTGGCTGTTTGATTCCTTTCGTAACTTTGGCAATATTTCCTAAGTTGGTAAATTGTCCGTTGTTACCAAAACTAATGGGAATATTTTTAATGCGATCGAGGGAATTTAATTCCGATTCTACTTCTAAAGGAAGGTTATTATTAGAACTGCGAAATTCTCCAGCAGAAATTTTAGCATCGCTTTGTTGTATTTGACGGGAAACCTCTTCAACAGTAAGATCGATGCCAACTAATTGAGCTGGATCGATTTCTACTGTAATTTCTTCGTTTGGTTCGCCGTATATTTCTACTTTTTCGGTTCCAGGTAAAGCTTCTAGTTCGTCTTGCAACGATTCGGCTCTGCGAGTCAGAATAGCATAATTAGGCTCGGAGTCTCGTTCCCAAGTAAGAGCAACTATCTTTGCATAAGCTTTGGGGTCAGCTTCTTCTAATTCAGGAAGGCTCGCTTCTGATGGCAATTGCGCTCTAGCATCATCTATTTTGTCACGAATGCGCGACCAAACCAGATCTACTCGATCGGCTCCTACTCGATCTAACAATTCGATTTGTATAACCGATATTCCTGCTCTAGATGTAGATTCATAGGTCTTTATTTCTTCAACATCGGAAATTTCTGATTCTATTTTTTCGCTAACTAAAGCTTCAACTCTTTCTGCATCTGCACCTGGTAACAATGTTCGCACTATTGCCGATCGAGATACGAGTTCTGGATCTTCCAATCTGGGTAAAGTAAAAAACGAAGAAAGACCCCAAACTAAAATTAATATTATTGTCAGCAAAAGCAGACGAGAATTACGATAAAATAGACTCTGCATGATTGATATAGTTATTTGCTGTTGGCTGTTGGCTGTTAGCTGTTAGCTGTTAGCTGTTGGCTGTTAGCTGTTAATTATCTCCCCTGCTCCCACTCTCCCCCTCTCCCCCTCTCCCCCTCTCCCCAAAAATCATTCTTGAAAAGCGATCGGACGAACTAACTGATTGGGTACGAGTCTTTGGGTACCTTCACTAACTACTTTCTCTCCATCGGAAAGCATTCCTCTAACAAAAACGCGATCGCCATCGGTATATAACACCTCTACATCTCGTTTTTCAACGCGATAATTCCCCTCACTCTCAATTAAAGTAAAGGAAGACCACAAGCCTCTTTCTCCTCGCAATAAAGCTGTGGTTGGCAACCAATATCCAGAAGCTTTAACATTTTGAGCGATTTGCAACCGCCCAACTTCTCCAGATGCTACTAACCTCCTATTTCCCTGGAGTTTTAAAATAACAGTTCTGGTTCGAGTGGCGGGATCTATTTCTGGTAAGATCGACGCAACTCTAACTTGATATGCTCGATCTCCTATTTGCACCGTTTGCTTGCTTCCTATCTCTAGCATCGGTACTATTTGAGTAGGAACGCCTATTTCTACTTCTGGTGCTGTGTCTTCAACTAAACGCACTACGGATTGACCCGATTGTACTACCGTTCCTTCATCCACCTGACGCGCAGCTATGATTCCAGAGAAAGGAGCGCGAATAGTACTTTTATCGATATTTATCTCCAATTCCTCTATGCTGGCATCTAGTTGACGGACGGCTGCTTGTTGTGCTGCAATCTGCTCCGATCGCGTCCCGTTTAACAATTCTTCTAATCTACTGCGAGCAATATTTAATCGATCGTTTAAGGCTTTAGCTGCATAGGCTATTTCGTCGAAATTTTCTCGACTTATGGCTCCTTGTTCGTATAAGTTCTTTCTGCGATCGGCTTTAATTTGTTCTAGTTCTAACTGATTTTGTAAATTGCTAACTTCGGCTCTGGCTGCGGCTATATCTTCTGTACGCGCGCCATTTTTTAATTCCGAAAGTACTGCTAATGCTTGCGCTTTTTGTGCTAATAACCTGGCTCGTTGTGCTTGTAAGTTGCGGATATCTAGTTTGGCGATCGCTCTTCCTTTTATGACTCGATCGCCGCGATCGACACCCAACCAAACTAATTTCCCCGCTCTCTCGAAACCTAATTGGCTCGCTCTTTGCTCTGCGACTTCTCCAGTGTAGCTGCGCAATACCTCATAGCTATCGACTTTTTGCACTTCTACAGTTTCAACTGGTAACACCCTTGGAGTACTCACCTGCTGGGACGAGCTGCGAGCGCCAATTTTTGATGTGGCGATGGATATGCCAATTAATAATAGCAATCCCGCACCTCCAATTGTTACTAAGCGTTTGGCAAAGGATTTTGATGAGGGTAAGGCGCGATCTTTGTTCTGCGGTACAAAATTGGAACTCATGCTTTTAATTCAAACGAATGTTTGAAAAACCCAAAAAATAAAGAAGTAGCCTTAACTGGAGTGCCAGCTATAACAGAAAATTGTTAAAGACTTTTGCTAAGTTTTGCTACACATCCTATTAAAACATACGTTTGAAAAAAAGTCGAGATGTTTTTCAGGCTTTCAAGCCGAAACGCTTTGAGAGTAAAGATTTTATATAGTAGAATCAATTTGATATATTATAAATATAATTCATACGTTCGTTTTAATATGAAGGCTGTCATTCCGATCGATACCAAAGAGCAGATTCTTAATGTTGCAGAGGAGTTATTTGCAGAACAAGGTTTTGCGGGGACTTCACTGCGTCAAGTGATTAAAAAAGCAGGAGTTAATTTGTCTGCGGTTCACTACCACTTTGGTTCTAAGGAAGAATTATTTCGCGCAGTTGTAGCTAGAACCGCACAACCAATCGTTAAAACAAGTCTAGAGCAACTAGCACTAGTTGAAGCGAGAGAAGAACCTCCCACCCTGGAAGCCATTTTAGAAGCATTTATTAATCCTTCCCTGCTAGTATTTATCAATAATGGCGGCGGCGATCGCAGCACGAACTGTGCTAGATTAATGGGGCGCTGCCGCACCGAACCAGATCCAATTCAAAAAATCGCAGACGCAGAATTTGAGGAGCTTTGCGAGGCTTATTTAGATGCACTTCAGAGAGTTCTACCCGACCAGTCCCGAAACGAACTCAACTGGAAACTAGATTTGGTCGTTGCTGTATTAATTCGCGTCCTCACCGAAGCGGGAAAACCCGATGCTCTTATTCAGGGTAATTCACCAGAAGCGATCGAGCTAGTAGTATCTCGGTTGGTTAATTTTGTAGCACCAGGAATGCGATCTTGAGGTCGGAGGTCAGGGGTTTAATATTTACTGTCAGAAGTCAGAAGTCAGAAGTCAGAAGTCAGAAGTCAGAAGTTCTACCTCTGCTTGGTGCGTCCTTACTCGGATATATAGCAAATATTTAGGAAATTGGTATAATACAAAATTACTCAATAATTGCTACACATCTTTCTCCCCCTCCCCCTCTCTCCCACTCTCCCCTTCATCATCATTTGTAGCAAAGATAAGGGCAATTGGTATAACCTCATATTGTCTTTTTTTTGTATTGTTATATAATACTTAAAAATCGCGCACCGCTACGCGGTGCTCTTCGAGATCGAGAGTAAAGGGAAAGAGGTTAGAGTCGAGGATGGCATTTCTGCCTATCCCCTCTCCTCCGAAACCGTGCATGAAACTGTTAACCTAAGCCTGGAAGTTACCTTCCAGACTCGGCTTCAGAACGGAGCGTGAGACTTTCACCTCACTCCGCTCCTTAGTACGTGATTAACTTGTCGCCTTTGCTTGCGACCTCCCTGATTTATTCAAGTTTCTTGAACCTTTGGACAGTCCACGTTTTCTCGAATCAATCAATGCATTACGTTTCAATTCTTCTGTGACTACATTGCCTTGTTTCCGAAGCAATGCTTCTACTTGGTCGTGGCAGTGTAGGTGTAGTAAAACCAGATTCTTATCGGCTTTATTACCTCCACTGGATTTGGACTCCAGGTGGTGTTTTTCGACCACATCATCAGGTTTAAAGCTTAATCCGCAGTATGGGCACTTGCCTTTTTGCCTCTTAAGAAGGCGGGCTTTTTGTGGGTCATAGGTAGAGTACCTTTCACCCATGCGCTTGCTCCAATAGTTTTCATCCCCATCAAACGGCGAGCGATTTCCCTCAATCTTTATAAATTCAGTACTGGCGGGAAACTCAGAGTGCCTGAGAAGTCTAAGAGGATTTTCCACTTCTCTTCTAGTGGCAAATCTCCAACCTTCCGAATCTAGCAAGAAATATTTCCGTGCTATCCACTTTTTGCCTTTATTGGGATGACGACGCTTAGCCCACCGCCAAAGTCTATTCCATAGGAGGTTGTTGACTTTTCTGTAGGCTGCTTTTGAGTGCCAAGGACTTTGATAGTTACACCATCCCCTAATGATTGGGTTTAAGTGTTTGATGACTGCCGCTTGTTCGACGGCTTTCATTTTGTCGAGGCTGCCTTTTAATTTTTGATAATGTGCTTTGATTTTCTCTTTGCTAGGCTGGATTATTGTTTTAAAACCTAGTAGATTTTTGCTATTGACTTTACCACTATGGTGTTTTCCTACCTTGAATTGTTTAATTGTAAATCCAAGGAAGTCGAAGCCTGATTTTTCTTCCTCATATGCTGCTGCTAGGGAATGCTTCTTTGAGTACGAGTTCCATTCCGTGTAAAGCCACGTTTGCTAGTAGGGGTGATATCACTCCTCCTTGCGGTGTACCTTCATTGGTGTTGGAATATCCTTTCCTTTCTGCCCATTTACTAAAATCTATGACTCCAGCAGATAGCCACGCCTTGATTTGGCGCGTATAAGAAGGTTTGGTATTTAGTTTTTCGAGAAGTGCCGAGTGGTTAATTTTATCAAAGCACTTTGAGATA
Organism: Prochloraceae cyanobacterium; assembly: GCA_030065755.1. Lineage (GTDB taxonomy): Bacteria > Cyanobacteriota > Cyanobacteriia > Cyanobacteriales > JASJDA01 > JASJDA01. The sequence goes on from JASJDA010000325.1 coordinate 7,206, forward strand.
TCGGCATCCAAGGCGAACCTGGGTTTTTTGTTGATGTTTTTGTATATGCCTTGTAAAGCGTCGTGACAACTCCTTCCTGGTCTGAATCCGTATGAGTTGGGTTCAAATTTGGCTTCCCATTCTGGCTCTAAGGCTAGTTTGAGTAGCATTTGTTTCGTTCTATCTTCTATAGTCGGGATTCCTAACGGTCGCAAATCTTTCCTACCAGGTTTGGGTATCCAAACGCGTCGGGTCGGTCTGGCCGTTCCATCTAGTTTTAGTTTTCTGGCAAGTTCGAGTCTTTCTTTAGGGTTTAAGGATTTGACCCCGTCTACCCCTGCTGTGTGCTTGCCTTTGTTTTCCTGGGTTACCCTTCTAACAGATAATAGCTTTGCGTACCAAGAATTAGTTATTAACTTCTGAAGTTTGCGGACGAGCTTAGTGTCAGAGCGTAATGAGGCTCGATAAATCCGTTTTTGAAGCTTAAATATCTTTAGCTCAATCTCTTTCCAGGGAATAAGCTTCCAATTATTAAACGATGACTTTGAACAAGTGTTCTCCATATTAATCTGTATGCTTTTATTTCACGAACGTATCTCTCACGTAGCTAACAGACTT
>JASJDA010000326.1 GCA_030065755.1 Prochloraceae cyanobacterium
AGGCTTCCAATGTTTTTATTTTTACAGGGAACCCCTTTTGTTTTAACCGAGGTCGCTTCGTAATTAACTTATCGCTATAGAGGGGTTCCCTGTAAAAATAGATTCATCTTTCGGCAAAGAGTCACGCGTTTATAAAACGCAGGATTTTGTGAAGATTTATAGAGTAGAATTTCCTATCAAATGCAAATTCGCGAAGATGACCTTAAAGCTCTAGGATCTGCTTCAAAGCGCATAACTCTTTAGGGTTATGCTCCAGTTCTAAACAAAATTACATCCCCTTCTTGTACTACATACTCTTTACCTTCGGCTCGAATTAAGCCTTTTTCTTTAGCCGTACTCATTCCCCCTGACGATACTAAGTCTTCATAAGCGATCGTTTCGGCTCTGATAAACTTTTTCTCGAAGTCCGAGTGAATTACCCCTGCTGCTTGGGGTGCTTTCATTCCCGCGCGAATTGTCCAAGCGCGAGTTTCTTTTTCTCCTGTGGTTAAATAGGTTCTCAAGCCTAATAAATCGTAGGTAGCCTTAATTAAGGATTTTAACCCTCCTTCTTCTACCCCTAGAGATTCTAAAAAGTCTTTCCTTTCTTCTTCTGATAGTTCGATTAATTCTGATTCTACTTGGGCTGAAACTACTACGACTTTAGCATTTTCAGTACTAGCAATTTGTTTGACTTGTTCTACCCATTCGTTTCCTGTTGCTAACTCTTCGTCAGAGACGTTAGCTGCATAGATAATTGGTTTGGTGGTGAGCAAACACAAAGGGTTAATAAGTTCTGCTTCTTCTTCTGTTAATTCAACTTGCCTTACCGATTTACCTTCATCTAGGCTAGAAACTAACTTTTCTAGCACCTCCATTTCTGCTTGGGCTACTTTGCTGTTTTTAGCTTGTTTGCGAACCCTTTCTTTACGACGTTCTACTTGGGCTAAATCTGCTAATATTAATTCTAAATTAATAACTTCGATATCTCTTGCTGGATCCACAGAACCGGAAACGTGGATAATATCTTCGCTATCAAAGCACCGCACCACGTGAACGATCGCGTCTACTTCTCTGATGTTGGCTAAGAATTGATTCCCCAGTCCTTCTCCTTTACTGGCTCCTTTAACCAAACCCGCAATATCGACAAATTCTATTCGCGTCGGTACAATTTGCACGGACTGAGACAGTTTGGCTAGTACGTCTAAGCGAGGATCTGGTACGGAAACCACGCCAACATTAGGTTCAATGGTGCAAAATGGGAAATTAGCAGCTTCAGCTTTAGCGTTAGCTACTAAGGCGTTAAACAAGGTAGACTTACCCACATTGGGTAGTCCGACAATTCCAGCTCTGAGCATAATTATTTTGAAACAGCGACTAAATTAGTCACTATTTATATTAGATGTTTTCTTCTGGGAAGGCGATCTTAAATTCTTCAACTAACTCGTCTAGTTCTTCTAGTGCTTGATTCACATCTATACGCAAGTTGCCCAAATTTGGTTGTTCTAGAAGATTGAGTAAAAAGTCGCGCTTGCCTTTAATCTCAATAAATTTTTCTTTAATAGCTTCTGGAGTCATGTTTTTGTGTTTAACACTTATTAGCTGTGAACTACCAACATCGAATCAAAGATTATGATGTCGAATTATTGTAACACACAATAGTTGTTGAAAATTGCTCTTGACTCTGGCGATCGCACCCCTACGGTATTACACCCTGACCAGGGAGTGCTACAATAATTGCAACATAATCGGTTATAGTTTGTGTGATGAGTCAAGAATCCAGTTCAAACGATGCCTTTACTAAAGTTAATTTTGATTTTAACAATTTACCTTATTTGAGCAATCCTTGGCGACAGCTAAACTTGCATGCTGTTGCGATCGGATTGATTAAACTACCTCAAGGAGAAGGTTATACTTTTACTCACTCTCACGCCCAACAAGAAGAAGTATACATCGTCATTGAAGGGCGAGGTCAAATGCTTCTCGACGGTGAATTAGTAGATATTGGAAAAGGAGATTTGGTTAGAGTTTCTCCGCAAACAAAAAGAGCTTTAAAAGCCAATGAGCAAGCGCCTTTATTGGTCATCTGTGCGGGTGGGGTAGCCCGAGGATATCCTGAAAACCCCAATGCTCGCTACTTAATTGATGACGGAATTCCCGACTACGACGACGTACCTCCTTGGTATCGGGGAAATCAAGAGATTATTAAAAGAAATAATCAATTGAAAGAAAGAATGTTGAAATCCCAGCAAAATCGCCAACAAAATTTGTGAAAGTTTTTTTCCTATTCTGTAGTGAGATCGATTCAAATGAAAATTTTTCAATTTTTAGAATGAAATATCCCTAATTTTGTGTCCATAATATTCAGAAGCGATCGTTATTATGAATACCAAATGTTAGGAAAAATATCTTTAGGAAATTTAGGTATAGTTATAGGTGGAAGCTTGACAATCGTGGGATTTTATGCTTACGCAACTGGAAATTCTACTTTAAATTTAGCAGGATTTTTTTACGGCATTCCTCTGCTTTTAGGAGGTCTTGCTCTAAAAACATCGGAACTGAAACCCATCCCCTTTAGTCAACCGACATCTCCAGAAGTTTTAGCATTACGAGAAAAACAAGCCACAGTAACCCAAAATAAACTCCGTAAAGACGTTACTCGCTATCGCTACGGTCAAGACGTTCATTTAGACGAATCTTTACAAAAGGTAGGTTTAGCACCTACAGAGGAAGAAAGACCCGTTTTAACTACAATAAGCGAAACTGAAACAGATGGAGCTTATACTCTAATATTAGGTTTTCATTCTCCACTACTTTCCCTAGAAGCTTGGCAAAATAGACAAGAAAAGCTAGAAAAGTATTTTGGCCCCGATATTAAAATAGACTTAGCCCAACCAGAAGAAGAAAGGATTCACTTAGCCATAATCAAAGTTAACGAAGAAAAGAAAGATAGTTAAACAGAGCGATCGACAGTGACAGAAAAATATATTTATATTTGCCAATGGCAATTGCTATTTAAATCTATTTTTCTAGTCGTACCACGTACCACTGCAAATATTGCCCAGGTTCTAAATCGAATTCACAATAATTATCTCTAAGGTGTTGGGCTTGTTTTTCAACAGAAGTAAATTTTTGTAACTCGCGCGGCAGATCGTCTTGTCGAGTTTGCAAAATTACTTTGAGTTTTTCTAATAATTCTTCTGGGGTGAGGAATTGTTCGGGTTGATTTGGTTCGAGGACGACAAAAGCGTCCTCTTGAAACATAATCGAGTCTGCCATTTTTATCAAAAAGGATGTGTTTATAGTCTAGTGTAACGGGAGCGATGACACAAAAAGGATGGGTTCGAGTAGTTAGACAGAATGACTGGAGCGTTTTATGGCCAATATTACTAGAAAGGGGTAGCGATCCAGAAGAGTTGTTGGTTAAAGCGCGTTTCGATCGCCTGCTGCGTCAACCAGAACACTGTCTTGTGGTTGCTTTGATTAATAATAAGCTGGTTGGGTATGCTTGGGCACAAAATTATGGCGCTCACCTGCGCACGGGTAAAATTACTGCTAGACTTCACGACTTATTTGTCCTCGAGAGTCACCGGAGAAAGGGATTAGGGACCTTACTATTTAATGCTGTTGCAGACTGGGTAAAGAAACAAGGAATTACTTGGCTGCAATGGGAATCGAACTATTCGGGAGTACCATTTTATAAAAAACTAGGATATAAGGGCGATCCTTGTCCGAATCCACAAACTCCTTTTTTCCAGATCGAATTTCCAATTTGACCTCCTCTCCACCGGAGGAAGTGCAGAGATTCCCCGAAAACAAAGTTAACAAAATTAAAGATCGGCGATAAAAATAACTGAATATATTCAACAATACTAACAAAAACTTAAGTTATTGTTCGTAGTATTGCTCCTAGAGCCCAAATAAAAGTTTTGGATGTTAAATTAACTGATATCGAACTCTAATTCATAAAAGTATGAAGGAGATATCTGAACATTACACAACTGAATACTCAGAAAAGGTTGTCTTTACTGATGAGTTTTTACAACAAATTAGAGAAGACATAACTAAACAGATCGGACCGATTGGCAGCTATATTATCGACAATATTTTAGAACTAAATTCTCATTTAACTGCTAAACAATTGTTCGAATATATGGCGGATGAAATTACTAAATCGTATAATGTTATTCTTACTGATAAAATTTTCCGACAGGTTAGAGAAGAGATAATTAAACAAATCGGACCGATTGGCAGCTATATTATCGAAGATATTTTAGAGAAAAATCCTCATATAACTCCTCAAGAACTAGTGGAACTTATAGAGGGTGAGATATGTAGATTTGGGGTAAAGCTAAACAAGCTGCCAATAGGCCCGATTTGGCTGCCATAAATGCCAAATAGCTTAAATCAGTTATCAGTTATCAGTTATCAATGCAATTAAGTAGTCGGACATAAATAAACGACTCTGTGTAAAAAACTGTAAACTAAGCTGAAACTCTTTTCTGTTCCCTGTTCCCTTATCTCACAGTTAACTTTAATTGTGTCCGACTACTTAGCTTTGAGAGATTTATATTATTTTGAGCGATCGCAATATTCTCAGGTCTAATTCATATCTGGTAATGATTTAGCTATGAGCATATCCAGCATCCACGACTATAGTCTGACGAGTGATGGCTCTAGATGTATCTGAAGCTAGGAATAAATAGGTTCCTACCAGTTCATCTGGTGTCAGTTCGAGCGGAAGACATTGTAACTGGTGTACGGTTTTGTGTTTAGCTTCTGGGGTTACCCATTGCTCTAGCTGCCTTTCAGTCATTATCCAGCCTGGTGCAACAGCATTAACTCGAATGTTATGTTTTCCTACTGCTTCTGCTAGACTGCGAACCATTCCTACTATTGCGGCTTTGGTTGCGTTATAGGCGATCGTATTGGGTTTAGCAATCCATACTAAATGGGAGCTAGTCATAATAATACTGCCGCCACCAGCATTAATAATATCTGGTAAAAGTTCTCGACAGGTCAAGAAATAATGCACTACATTGAGTTGAAATAAATCGTTCCAATCCTTTTCGCTCATTTCCAGCAATTCATATCTGGGGTCGTAACCAGCATTATTAATTAAGACGTTAACTACTGGTTTTTCTTTTCTAATTTTAGTTAGGGTTTCAACAAGGGCTTGGCTGTCAGTTAAATCTAAACCGTAAACATTAACTTGGCAAGGATATTGTTGGCATTCTTTAGCTATAGCTAAACCTTTTTGGTAATCTCGATCGAGAATAGTAATCTCTGCGCATTGTCGTGCAAAAGCTTTAGTTAAAGTTTCTCCAATACCATTACTACCACCAGTTATTAAAACGTGCTTGTTTTTTAGATCTCGATAGATTGGATTCACGATCGTTTCTCCTGCGATAAATTAATACTAGTATGATTTTTCAAACTAATGTTTTTGTTTGATTAGATAGCCAGTTTTTGCTCTTCTGAAGATGGAACTTAATTTCATCTAAATTAACCTTTTCTGACGAACCAGGTGTTTGTCTTAGACCAGCAGGTTCGAGTACGATCGCCCCACTATAATTAATGGCATCGAGAGCAGCTATTTGACTTTTAAAATCAGTATGTCCTAACCCAATTCCTTTTCTGTTAGAATCGGCTATCTGATACAAACTGAGTTTATTTCCACATCGCTCGATCGCTTTAACTGGATTGTCTTCTTCTAAGTTCATGTGAAAAGCATCTAAAACAATAGTCATATTTGAGACATTCACGCGCTCGACCAAGGAAATAGCGTCAGTGCTTGTCAGAATGAAATGAGATAAATAACGATTGAGGGGTTCAAATCCTAATTTAAGATTTGCTTGTTGAGCATATAAAGCAATTTCTCGACAAGATTTTGCTAAAACTTTAATCCAACCAAAACAAGCAGTTCTCAGCTGATTTTGAATGTATTCGTGACAAATAATAATTGGCTGACCTATTTCTGCACCGTAATCGATCGACTTTTTATAGTAGTAGATCGCTTTATTTCTTTGCAGGCGATCGCCACTAGCTAAATCTACATTTCTAGGAGTAAGAGAAAATATTTCTAAATTGCAATCGGCAAAAATTTGCTTGACATATTGGGAAGAAACGCTCTCGATATCTACATATAATTCTACGCCTTCAAATCCCATTTGAGCAATTATGTCAGCTATATTAAATAGTTTTTCATTGCCAAATATCCAGGTGCAAACTCCAATTTTTCTTCTCACAATTTACCTCATTTTTAACTTTTGACTTTTAAAGTAAGATTTTTTGGCCAAAATTCTAGTGAGAAAAAAGAATGTGACCAAAGCAAAACTTGCACCAGCGACAAAAACTCCTTTTATTCCCCAAATAAAAAATGCTCCTCCTGCTAAAAGTGGTCCTAATGCTTGTGCTGCTGACAGTGCGGTGGCATTGACCGCCATAAATCCAGCTCTATATCTTTCTGGTGCTAGTTGACCTAATAAAGCTTGAGTAGAAGGAAAACACATACCGTGAGCAGCTCCAAATAGTGCGCTAGGAATCATTAACAGCCAGACATTGTGAAGTGCAGGGGTAATTATAAGTGCTAGGGTATAAACAAGAAACGAGACTTTAATTAGCGAGATCTCGGAGAGATATTCGGGAAATAGTGCAATTTGGGAAGAGACAAAAGCAAGAGAAAGGGCCATAGTTGCTTGAATTATGCCGATCGTTACAGCAGAAGCACCCAGAGTATGGCTAGCAACGATGGGAATATAGGTAAAATAAGGGCCAAACAAAAGAATGAATAAGGCAATTACCGCAAACAGCAGTCCTGTGACTCGGCGATCGTTGAGACTGCGTCCGATATTTCTCCAGTAAGTTTTGAGATTAAAATTCTGCTGCTTGGGTAATTTGGGTATTTTCAAAACAAAAAGCGCCAACGCAGCAATAGGAATGGCTGCCAAAGGTAATAGAAAAGGATAGCGCCATCCTAAAGTTGTCAGTCCCCCAGTAATGAGAGGATATATTGCTAAACTGATACCGATCGCGCTCCCATTGACACCCATAGCTGCGGTCAGCATTTTTCCAGCATATAAATCGCTAATTAAAGTAAGCGCAAGAGACTCTAAAGGAGCAGCACCTATTCCTTGGAGAAAACGCAACTCCAACAGAGTACGAAAATTAGGTGCAAAGGCGCAAGCGACTCCAGCGATCGCAAATAAGAGCAAAGAAGGTACTAATATTTGTTTTCTGCCAAAGCGATCGGCAAGTACCCCAGATATGGGAGTTCCAATGGCTATAGGCACGACAAAAACAGTAATTACCAGTCCAATTTGTTCGTTGGGGATACTAAGATCGTCAGCCACAGTCGGCAAAACTGGACCTATACTGCTCGAGCCTAAAATTGCCATCAAAGTTATGCCAATGACAATGCTAAGGTTGCGATCGGTATAAATTTTCATAGCAAATACGGGAAGTGTGGAAACCTACGAGCTTTAGCTGTAGGAGGAAACACGACACGGGTAATTTATTGCCCGTGAAATATGGTAAGATTAATAAGTTAGCAAGTCGTAATGACATCTAAGTGTAGGTGAAACTCCTAGTAATTGGACGTTGTAGTTAAAAGGTAGCTTTGGGAAATCCAAAACTCGGTATCAAACACTCTACTTCTAGCCTTTACAAGTAAAGCTTTTAGATTGAGCGAAACAAAACTGGTAAACATAGCTAACAATACAAAAAAAAGCAAAAGTATACTCAGACCTAGAAATAGGCGAGAGGGTAGGGGCAATTGGCACCGCCCAGGGAGCAGTAGTGGTGTACTGGTTCGTGAAAATCACCTTCCTAAAGAATCCAACATGCTTTCAGCCGTTGGAGTGTCAACCT
>JASJDA010000327.1 GCA_030065755.1 Prochloraceae cyanobacterium
GCAATTAACCAAGGTGCGCCTGGTAATATAGGTACACTCATAAAATATCTTCCCTTTTTTTCTTTAGTATCGGGAAGTCGATATAGTCTTGTCTTACAAGTTCGTGACTTTTTTTACAGATTCTTGTATTTATGAGGCGTGATACCGCGCAAGCGTTTAAAGTGGTAGTTGAGATGTGCTTGATTGGCAAAACCAACTTGATAGGCAACATCTACGATCGCAATTTGTTTTTTCAATAACTCCTCGGCGCGTTTGATTCGAGATCGAATAACATACTGATGAGGAGCATAACCCGTAGACTGTTTGAAAAGGCGAGAAAAGTAACTCGGACTCATCTGCACCAGTGAGGCTAGTTCGCTTAAGCTTAAAGAACGATCTAAATTAGCATTGATATACTCGATCGCTTTCTTTAACTTATATTTTGGTAAACCACCTGTATAATTTTTAAGTTCGGGTTTTTGACTGGAATAATTTTGCAATAAGTGGACAGAAAGAAGGTTGGCGATCCCGTCTGCATATAACCGACTCCCCAAACCCCCATTTTCTAACTCGGTCTTCAATTTTAATCCTAGTTGACAAATTAAAGGATCTGGTGTAGAAAAATGTGGCGTTATTTCTACTCTATCTCGATCGAGTGCTTCAGAGATAGCAAGGTCAAAAATATGGGGTTCGATCTCTAAGATAATTAAACCACCTATTCCATCCCACCGCACTTGATGAGGAGTATTTGCAGGGATGACGACTACATCTCCTTGTAAGACTCGATCGCGCTTCAAACAACCATCTAACCTTCTTTCCGCTTCGATGGGTTTTGGCACTTCATTAAAAATAATAATGCCGTGATGACCAGAAATAACCTCTGGACTTTCTCCAGGAGGGATGCGATCGTAAATCAGATGTATCCCATTCCATCCCGTTTGTTTGCTGGTGAGTTGAGGAGGTTTGCTAAAAACTTCACTAAAAGTTTCTTCCCTGGATAAATCGACTTTTATAGGTTTTTCTGCTGGCATTGCTATTTTAATTTTGGCTCTGTTTTATTTATCTAAAGTATAAATAATCAGACCTCGTGCAATAAGCGAAGCCATACTTTAGTTTTATTGCCACTCCCGATATAATTTCTCTGCATAAAACATTACTTCTTCTCCAGGCAATCTTATTTTCGCCTTTTCCCTGGGATATAGACTTTCTACTGCAGTTGTATCTTGTTCTACTACTGTATTTGCTGCCTCAAGAAATGCTCTCTTAAATAACAATTTGAAAAAGGGATTTTTGCTTTTTGCATACATCAAAATAAAAGTTTTGGTCTGGGTTTCCGTTTCTGGATAGAGAATGTGAGTTTGAGCTATTTGACCGATCGGTGCCTTAGCAAAAAATACTGTACTTGAAGGAAAAGCATATTCTAGAATGTTATTCATTACTTTAGGCATGATGCCAAGAGCAGGATTTTTAAAGATCTCCCCGATAGTATTTTCTTCTCTTATTGCCTCTTGTTCTACTTTGGCATAGTATCCTTTATTTTCAAAAGAACTGACTTTACAAGAGACGATTCTAAACAACTCTTTGTGAGTTCCATTTTGATGGTTGTAATCGTAATTAACTAGAATATTACTGAGAAAATCTGCTTTAATACTCTTTTCTCCTGCAACTCCAAGCAATTCATATTCTTCTGAAATTTTGCTAATTAAATCGGGAATTGGTATTTTGGGTTCTAACCCTGCATAAGTCCAGATACAATCGTCTTTAACTATCAACTCCAGAGGTTGAGTAATTGGTGTATTATCTACTTTACCTTCTTTATATAACCGACCATTTCCGTCAAATTCCAGCGCGTGAAATGGACAAGTTATAGTATTTGTTTCTTGACAAATCCATCCTTCTGATAAAGGTGCTTGCATGTGAGGACAAATATTATCTAAAGCAAATATTTCCCCGTTTTGGCTTTGCCAGAGGACATAATCTTTGCCGTTTAAAGTAATTTTATGGGGTTTATTTATTCCCAGCATGGATTTGTGCGCGATTAACCAAGGTGCGCCTGGTAAAATAGGGCTACAAAAAAATATGACAAAGTAGGACAGTCTTGGACAAAATTACCCTCTTTTTTACTTGTATTTTAGTACTTATGTATTGAAAAGAGGGTAATTTTGTCCCCCCTCACGAAAAAACTCCTAGTTTCAAACCTATAGCTGGTAAAGACTGTCCTACTTTGTCCAATATTTCTCTCGGGGTTCATTTGTCCTCCTAAACTTATTAAAATGTGACTTATTATTCGTGTTTTTAATAAATATATGACATTATCCTCGCGTTTGTCAAGATAAAGAAAAAATATGGCCGACTCCCAAACCCGTTCCTCATCCATGCGTCGTCAACCCCAGCAAAAGCGCAGTAAAGAGCGCGTAGAAAGAATTCTCGATGCAGCAGCCGAAATTTTTGCAGAAATAGGTTATGAAGCAGCGACGACCCACGCAATTGCTGCTCGTGCTGAAACGGCGATCGGTTCCCTCTATCAGTTTTTCCCTGATAAATTAGCTATTTTCCACGCTCTCGAATTGCGTCATATGGAGCGAGCGCGGGAAATGGGGTCAAAATTATATACAAAAGAAATGGCAAAATTGCCTTGGGAGCAGTTAATTGACAAAATCCTGAAAACTACTACCGAATTAATAGAGCAGCCAACTTCTAGGGTCGTCTTTTTGCAATACTTTGTAGCACCACATATGTTTGAGTCGATCGACGAAAGTTTTACCTGGGAATTCATCAGACTTTTTGCCAATTTGCTGAGCTGGCGCAATCCTAGTTTGAGTCGAGATAAGTGCGAGTTGCTCGCTGAAGTATGTGTGAATTGCGGTAATACATTATTAGTGATTGGGTTGCGCAGCGACGAAACCCACCGCAAGAAGCTTTACGAGGAGATAAAAGATATGTTTTTAGCTTATCTGCATCCTCACGTTGGGGATGAAATTTTGCCAGAAAAAGTAATGAAAGTAATGAAATGTCCTCGCTGTCATTCCCAACGTATTTCCAAAAATGGTCGTCGTCACGGCAAGCAGCGTTATATCTGTAAAGACTGTAGGAGGCAATTTTTAGAAACAAAGGAATTGAAAAAGTAGGGTTTTTGGTCGATCGCCACAGAACGATAGAGAAACAAGATCTCGACAATACTGTTCCCCGTTCCCTCCGTATATTTGCAACTTCCGGCAATTTCTCTAGAAAAGAGCCGGTAATCTCAAAGCTGTGATAAATTTTAAAGTGTAATAGCGCCAGAAGCAGCTATACTAAAACAACTTAAGAAAAATAAACCTTAAGAATTATAGATATAAGACAAAAGTTTGCTTTGGTTAAAGTTGCACGTCAGGTAATAATTAAAACAGTTGGTTGGTTAAAAGCATCAAAACATGGTAAGGACGTACGACAAAATTGCTAGGACGGCAAAACATTCATCCTTGGATCTGAAAACCTATCTCAAACAACAAAAAGATTTGGTCGATCGGGCTTTAGATCTTTCCCTCCCGATTAATAGACCAGAAAAAATTTACGAAGCAATGCGTTACTCCCTATTGGCAGGAGGTAAGCGCTTGCGCCCCATTCTGTGCCTCGCTACCTGCGAACTGACTGGGGGGACAATAGAAATGGCAATGCCAACTGCATGTGCCTTGGAAATGATACACACCATGTCATTAATTCACGACGATTTACCAGCAATGGATAATGACGACTATCGTCGGGGCAAATTAACCAACCACAAGGTTTATGGTGAAGATATCGCCATTCTTGCTGGTGACGGACTGTTGGCTTATGCTTTTGAGTATGTGGCGAGTGAAACTAAAAATGTACCGCCCCAGCAAGTCTTGAAAGTGGTTGCTCTTTTGAGCCGTGCTTTAGGAGCAGCAGGATTAGTGGGGGGTCAAGTGATAGATTTAGAATCTGAAGGTCAATCCGATGTTTCTGTAGAAACCTTGAATTTTATTCACACCCACAAAACTGGCGCTTTATTAGAAGCTTCCGTGATTTCAGGAGCAATTTTGACAGGCGCAAGCGATGAAGAAGTACATCGACTGTCTAAATATGCCGAGAATATTGGCTTAGCATTTCAAATTGTCGATGATATTTTAGATATTACTTCTACCCAAGAAGAATTGGGCAAAACTGCAGGCAAAGATTTACGATCGCAAAAAGCGACTTTTCCCAGCATCTGGGGACTCGAAGAATCGAAAGCTCAAGCTAAACAACTAGTAGAGGCTGCAATTGCGGAATTGGAACCTTTTGGCGACAAAGCAGAACCAATGGTGGCGATCGCTAAATTCATTACTACCCGCACCCACTAAACTTACCCTAAAAAATAATTAATGTTGAGGCTGTAAAAAACACTATGGAGGACTTTGCCACGATTTTTGACAATCAGATACTGCTGGTTGCTATCTTTGCTTGTTTGATGGCGCAAGCGTTAAAGCTAATAATTGAATATTTCAAAAATGGTAAAGTTACCTTCAAATTTTTGGTGACAACTGGCGGAATGCCAAGCGCTCATTCCGCTTTAGTAGGCTCTTTAGCAACCAGCATTGGAGAGACGGTAGGATGGTCTAGCGCTGAATTTGCGATCGCCTGCCTGTTTGCAGTAATAGTCATGTACGATGCTGCTGGAGTTCGTCAAGCAGCGGGTAAGCAAGCGAAGATTCTCAACCAAATCCTTGAAGAACACGAACATATTAACGAAGAAAGACTCAAAGAATTATTGGGTCATACCCCTTTTCAAGTCTTTGTCGGTCTAGCTTTGGGTATTGGGGTCTCTTGGCTTGCTTTACCCGCTTTAAAATAAACTCCAGCAAAAGCTTTTTACTAAGCTACCTCAACTCAAGCAACTTCTACTAAAGAAGCTGTAGGATTGGGGATAGCGTCCGTTGGGGCTTGAAATTCGCCTTTGATGACGTATTCTAAACGTAACTTCAACCAAGTAATGAAATCTGGATCGGTAGAAATTATTGCCGCACAAGGTTGAGGACACTTGGCTTTAGCTTCGGCAAATTGTTCTGATTCCAGAAAAGCAGGTTGTTTGACCACCCAAAAGTCAATTTCTTTGTTTTTGTCTTGATAGTCCCGATTTCGCTCTCTGAAAACTTCTTCTAAAGGTTCTTCTTCTAATAAAAAGCGTTGGGAAGCCAGAACGAAGTAGTAGTTTTGCACGATCTAACTGCTCCAGTAAATTTTGATTACAAAAGACGAGTATAATCTCCAAACATACCTGGGTTTATTTCTTCCCCTAATTTTTAATAAAGAAGTTTCGCTTTTTAACAAAATAGCTGTTAGCTGTTAGCTGTTGGCTGTTAATTTCTCCCCTGCTCCCCCTCTCTCCTGCTTACCTGCGATCGTCTTAGTATAAGTAACGGATTTATTCGAGGAAACCACAGGGAGTGAGGGAAGTGTGAGAAGCAGGAGGAAGAAGGTAGCAAACAACAAACAGCAAACAGCAAACAACAAACAACAAACAGCAAAATGAAATCCTATGATTGGATTGTTATTGGTGGAGGAATTACTGGCTCTTCCTTGGGTTACGAACTGGCAAAAAAGGGCTATTCCGTACTTTTATTAGAAAAAGATGCCATTCCAGATAATGCTACTTATTACAGTTATGGTGGATTGGCTTATTGGTCTGGTACGACCCCATTAACTCGCCAACTTTGCCAAGAAGGAATAGAAATTCACCGTCAATTATCAGCAGAATTAGAAGCAGATACGGAGTTTCGAGAATTAGATTTAGTGCTGACTATTGCAGCAGATAACGACCCTCAAACTGTTTTAGATAGTTACGCTCAGTTTGCTATTACTCCCACTCTTCTTAACGTCAAAGAAGCTTGCGAGTTAGAACCCTTACTAAACCCCAACGCGATCGCTTCAGTTTTAAGACTTCCTCACGGTCACGTACATCCCCAAAAAACTGCTCAAAGCTATCAGCAAGCTATGGTTCGTGCTGGGGGTGAAATAAAAATTGCTAAGGTATTGGAACCGATCGTCCTCGATCGACACGTAAAAGGTGTAAAAACGGCAGAGCAAAACTACTATGCTGCTAACACGGTGGTTTGTGCTGGGGGCTTGAGCCGTTTTTTACTAAAGACAGCAGGGATTTCTGTTCCCAACTATTTTACTCTGGCACAATTGATTATGACCCCCCCTACAGACATTGAATTGCGTACTTTAGTAATGCCAGCAGTGCAAAAAAGATTCGACATAGAAGCTCAAACTAATCCCAGCAGCGATTGTCCCTCAATTTTAGATTCTGGAGCCATTCAATTTCGCGATCGCAGTTTTTGTATCGGTCAGATTAGCCAAGTTACTTCCTCTCCTGAAGCTAAAGCAGACGCGGTAACTGGTGAAGCTCGAATTCGCAAGGGAATAGGTATTATAATACCTTCATTACAAAACATACCTGGAACTTGGCACAGTTGTCTAGTGGCTTTTAATAATAACTCTATTGCCTTAGTAGGAGCGATCGAAAACTTCAAGGGAATCTATCTATTTTCTGGATTTACCAGTACTTTTGTGTTTGCCCCACCTTTAGCTAGACGTTTTGCTAACTGGGTAGCTGGAGAGGAGGATGAAATTATTTCTCAGCTACAGCAGTTTGTGATATCCTCTTCTACTGATCGGCCTATTTAACCTCTTTCGAGCCTAAGTTTGTTACAAAATTTAGTATAAAGAAGAATATTTCCAACCGTAACCTATACTCTATAAGCGATAGCAAGCCTAATGCTGACCAATTTAAGCCCTGGAGATGCTCGTTTGAGTACGCTAATTCATCCTACTGCTGTTATTCATCCCCAAGCAGAACTACACCCCACAGTTCAGGTAGGTCCCTACGCCGTAATTAACGAAGGAGTAAAAATAGGCTCAAAAACTACGATCGGCCCTCACGTAGTAATTGAAGGACCTACAGAAATTGGAGAAGGAAATCGCATCTTTTCTGGTGCTGTTATTGGTTCTATGCCTCAAGATTTGAAATATCAAGGAGCGCGATCGCAACTGAAAATCGGGAACAATAATCTCATTCGCGAATACGTGACAATTAATAGGGCAACAGAAGAACACGAAGCTACCATTATCGGCAATAATAATTTGCTCATGGCTTACGCTCACGTAGCCCATAATTGCATACTCGAAGAAGATATTGTCATCGCTAATAGCGTGGCTTTAGCCGGTCACGTTTACATTGAATCAAAAGCAACAATTAGCGGCGTATTGGGCGTTCATCAGTTCGTGCATATCGGTACTATGGCAATGGTAGGGGGTATGAGTCGTATCAACCGAGATGTACCTCCTTTTATGGTAGTAGAAGGTAATCCAGCCAAAGTTCGATCGCTCAATTTAGTGGGACTTAAAAGAAGGGGTTTGACTTCGCAAGATATTAAACAATTAAAACAAGCTTTTCGCCTTCTCTACAATTCTGATATTCCTCTATCTCAAGCAATAGAACAATTAGATTCTCTACCTCAAACCGAATACATCAAACACTTGCAGCATTTCTTGCAACTTTCTATTTCGCCAGGACGAAGAGGTCTTATTCCTGGGTGAAGGGGAGTGTGGGGAGTGTGCGGAGAGGGGGAGAGTGGGAGAGTGGGAGAGTGGGGGAGTGGGGAAGTAAAGGAGAATAACAGATAGCTAACAGCTAACAGCCAACAGCTAACAGCCAACAGCCAACAGCCAACAGCCAACAGCCAACAGCTAACAGCCAACAGCCAACAGCCAACAGCCAACAGCCAACAGCAAATAGCACACAACTGTAATTTTTTTTGCACGCTTATTAAATAAAAACTCTAAAATAGACATTAAACTCTAGTTAAGGTATAACCGAAAGCAATAAAAAGCAAATTTTATTATTGTTGTTATCACAAATGTTAATGA
>JASJDA010000328.1 GCA_030065755.1 Prochloraceae cyanobacterium
ATTAAAGTCAAAATCCATCCCAATCCTGAGGGCAGAAGAAGGAATAAGAAACCGTTTACGATCGTCGTTACAGGAGACTCAATACCTGAAGCCAAAGCCGGAGAATTTTGGGAAGTAGTGGCGAATGTAGTTGATGGTCAGCTAATTTACCACAGTGGAGAATGTATCGAGAAGGACTACGACCCAAACATTACATATATCCCACGTCGAAAAAAAGCGAAAGAGCAATCTGGAGAGTCGATCGATCCCAACTCGGCAGAAAAAGCGAAAGGGGATGCAAAAGCTATCGAGACTGACAGTGAGCTTCAAAGTAAGTCAACACAAGAGTCTAGCGAAAAGAGTGTCCCATCATCCGAGCCCAGTGTTGTTACAGGTGCAGCAAAAAAAACCCTCACTCCCGTTGCCACAGCTAATAAAGATAATTCTCAACCAGCATCATCCGACATAATTATGATTAATGGCCGTGCCCCCGAACTCATCGTTAAATTTAGTGCTCGTCCCGAGCTTCCAGAAACGGGAAAGAAAGTTACTTTGCAAATAAATTCCGACAACGGTATTTCTGTTAGAGCTACTCTCAACCGTAAGACTCTTAAAAAGCAAGTTGACAAGATGGATAGCTTTGATGAGTGGGTTGGCGCTCTGAGTGGACAGATGAGTGGGATTGCCGAAGATGGCGTAATTGAGCTAGAAGGAGCAGGTTTGCAAGTTTTTGAGAAAAAGAAAAAGCCTGTTGAGAGTGAAAAACAAGAGTCGGATAAATCCTCTGTAAAAGATACTAACGTCTCTGAAAAACAAGAAGAATCTGTGGCTACAGGTAAAAACTAGTCGGTACGATTGACTGCTTGTTGAAATTATCAGAAAAAAAATAACACCTATTTCATAACTTCTTTAGATTTATACGATAAGTTGAGAACTATTTGTATATAAAGATACAGGAGTTGGCAATGCATTGGCTCTCTATTTATATGGCAACATGCTTCTGGAAAGAAGGCTCCGGCGCGAGCGCCAAAAGCGGTTAATTTGAGATTTGGCTGATGCGCGACATCGAGTTGTATTTTTGTTACAAAAATAGAACGAATTTATGTCGATCGTCACGGTTTTACTCAAAAAATCTCTAAAAATAAAGGCTGAAAAAGTATCTTGTTTTTCATTGAAAGGATCAATCTTATGTCTATCTTGCTTTTTACAGATTCTTTAACTAACATCATCGTTGAGAGCATTCTCTTAGCCCTCGTCTTATTAACAGTATTTTTGACAAAATCCTCTGACTCACATGAAAAACCATTACTCTAAAAAAACTTTACTCTCTGAAGACAACCACCCTGTATTTTAATTATTAGCTACCTTTTTTACAGGTTTTTTTACAGGTTTTTTCGAGGACTTAAAATCTTTTTTAGGTGAAGCAGAACTCTTTTGTCCTGCCGCCAAATCCTTCTTAGAACTTTTCTGTGCAAGGGCTTTATCTTCCTTGGAAACCTTCAAAAACTTCGGTGCTTTCTCCCGATGCTCAGCCAATTCTTCCACAAATCCCCAAGTATCCCGACTGGGCATAAATTTAGCTTTCACCGAAATAAAACTAGGTCGCCCTTGGTCTTTACCAGCTTTGGGATTAAATCTAAAAGGTCTAACTGGTCCATCTCTCCACAAAAGCGGTATGTGAGCAGCTTTCATGAACTTAGCTTTAGTTGCAGGTTCTGCTTGTTTAATATAGTCCAATCGCTCTTTGTTGAAGTTTCGGAATATCGAAACACAAGGCGTTCGGCAGACGGGAATAAACTGCCACAACCCACATAACTTGAATTCGTTGTCTTTTAACTCCCCTGCAACACCAGAGTGACCCCCTTTGTCGAACCCTACTAATTGGAAAGAGATAAATGCTTGTTTATCTCTTGAGGGGAAATGAGTAATTCGAGGATATACTATGAGACGTTGCGTATTGTTATTCGTCTTCTCTATTTCTTTCTGTAGACCCGTATAAGCCAGGTAATGTGGTCTGGTATAGAAAAGAGGGTATTCTTTTCGGGCGATCGTTACTGTAGCTTTATTATCTTCAGTAAAGTTAACTTGACCAACAATAATTCCCACAGCTTGAAACATTGCCGTGTCGAGTTCAACTTCCTCACTGCTCGATTTACTGTCTGGAGCTTCACTAGTAGATGTATCAGTATCGATCGCCTTGCTATCAGTATCGAGAGCCTTTGTATCAGCATCGATCGCCTTGGGGTCAGTATCGATCGCTTTTGTAGCAGTATCGATCGCCTTTGTAGCAGTATCGATCGCCTTTGTAGCAGTATCGATCGCCTTTGTAGCAGTATCGATCGCTTTTGTAGCAGTATCGATCGCATTTGCATCAGTATCGATCCCTACGGGATCCGCGTAGCGGTGCGCATTTGTAGCAGTATCAGTAGCGGATGCGTCAGTATCGATCGCCTCCACACCATTATCGGTATCAGTGGATGGTGCAGATCTTTGGGTGTCAGATGACGGGATAGAAGAGCGTTCGGGGGCTACAATATTATCGAGCTGTTCGTTTTCTGTTGTTGTCGAAACAGCTTCTACTGCTGGTGATGTAGCAGCGGTAGAAGTATTGTTTGTCCGCTCGTCGCATTGAGTTGAAGCTGTTTTGACAGCTTTTTCAATTTCAGAAGAAGAAGAAGTTGTATCTTTTCCTTTTGTAACGATCGTAGAAGTATCAGTCGAGCGCTCGTTACGAGCGCTTGCTGACGAAGAGAGATTAGCATCTTCTATGTCCTCTGATGGGTTGGTCTCAGACGAAGACGATCGTTTTATTAGCCCGACAATAGTTTGAGAAGACGACCCAGTAGTCCTTTGTGCCGCTGGGTTAGTTGTTTTCTTTTTCTTTTTCTTCTTGGATGCCATTGCAAGGAAATTGGGTATTAGTCCGATTATATTCAAAAACTCAAATATCTCTATCTTTATTATTTTGTAATATTCTTAATTACTTTTATAGTGTTAGAATGTTTTTTACGACGCGGAGTAGAGCAGTCTGGTAGCACGCCTATAGCTCATAACCCGAAGGTCTCCAAATTTTTATTTTTAATTAGGGAAGTCCTTATCGATAACTTGTCGGTTAGCAGGATAGGTTATTTGCTTTATGAGGACTTCCCTAATTAAAAATAGATTCATTCTCGGTCGGATGGTTCAAATCCGTCCTCCGCCATTAATAAAGCTGTTGTATCATTAACCTGGAAAATTTTTCCAGGGTTTTTATTTAAACTTACTCGTAACTACTCAAAAAAGCTTGATATTCATCACTAAAAGTCTCGTTTTCTTCTTCAAACCATTTAGGGCTTTCGTCCCAATATTCAGCTTCAGAGAATATTTGGTGGCGGCGATCGATCGCTAACTCTGTTGCTATTTCGTCGATAAGCGAGATTCGTCTCTCATAAGAAATAGGAGATCCTTGTGAAAGATCTTCAATAGCTTTTTCTGTAGCCGATGGCAATTTTTCGGGTGCAGAGTCAATAGACTCTGCGGAAGTATCCTTTCTAGTTGTTAAAAGTTTACGTTTTTGGGGTTTGGAGACTGCTTTTTTGATTGTCTTCGTCTGAGATTTTTTGGGTTCGTAGAAATCTGGCATTTGATAACAACTAGAATTAACTACACAATACTTAACATAAAATGTCACCTTAATGTCACTTTAATGTCACCTTAATGTCACTCTCGTGTCTGTAAACTTATGTTTAGAGTCGTTATCAATCAATAAGCTCTTAATATAACTGATATTTAATTAATCTATTTTCCAGATATAATGTTGACATTAAATCAAATCAAAAAATTTTCTATTTCTGTTTTACTGCTGAAAAATAAGTCTGAACTATTAACTTCGTGGGAATGGAGTTTCTTAACAGTTTCATTACTTTTATTTATAGTCTTTTTACCCAAATTTTAGAGAGCGAACGAAAACGAGAATTATTCGATATTTTCTAGTAACCACAAACCAAGAGATTTTGATAAATTCTCATTTAATTCAGGACAACCATGAAGGGTCAAACATCTAGGACAACCGCTCTGACCACAATCGCACATTTTAGTCAGTTCAGTAGCCTTCTCGACAACCAGTGAGATATCAGAAAAGATAGCTTCTGATGTACCACAGCCCTCACTGATATTATCGTAAAGGTAAACAACAGTCTTATTAGCATTTCCAGACGCGCTAGCATTGCGATTAGAAGTAAGGCTACTCACATCTGCTGACGAGGCTAAAAACACCAAAGGAATAGCTTTAATCAACATATGCGACAAAGAATGCAGAGCGATAGCTACATAGTGAGTTTTAATGATGGTAGCCTCTAATGGTGGAATGGCATCAATTTGTCCGTTATATTTTTCTACCAGTTCCTTTCTTAGTTCAGTTCCTTTATCATCAATAGCTTCACCCAAGCAATCGTTTACCTCAATCCGCAGTATGGGCGCTTCAAAACTGCTAATTAGAGGTTCATCGAATTTGATATCATCCAATTTGTTTTCAGTGAGCTGCTTGGATAATTTAGAACCACAACTCATACAGCTCTGTCTTCTAGGAGGTTGTGCTCCTCGGTATTCTTCGCAAAAAGGATTTTGGCAACTATAACCATAAGCTATCTCAAATTCCGAGTAACCAGAGACAATTTCACTAACTCTTCCCCACCATAAAGAAAGGCGAATATTGCCACCTGAAATCGCAGTTTTCAAGACTTTGGGTTCATCGAGTCTTTTTTGTGCATGCACTTCTAACTCTACATCTGGTCTAGTACGCAAGTCATCACGAGCGAGTTTTTTAAGCACAGCTTTTTTCTCAATGATGGAGAGTTTTTCGCATCTTGAAGCCAAAGTTGTCCCATCGGATGCAGAAATATAAATTGCTCCAGTATGGCACTCTCTATGTGCATGGTTTAGCTGCATCTCTTCTAAAATTTGACCATTATCGGCATCAATTAGCTGTATGGAGTCATTAACCATTCCTCTCAATGAAAATTCTTTGTGGGGATATCCTTTTTTCCATAAATTACCATTTCTTGACCAGAACAACTGATTCTGCTTCAGTAACTCAGCAGCTATATATTCACTCCCACTCCCGAAGTATTGTGGAACCAAACTATTATGCATTCCGCCTTCGGCTCCTGCACATAGCAGATGTCGAGCCAGGATAGCTGGATAGTTAGCTTGAATTTTAACCGTTTCTGCTTTATCGAAAAGACGATCGCTATAATTCCCGTAATAGTAATCTATATGGTTATTAGTATCAGGAACCAGCATAACTAATCCTGGAGAACTTCTCCCCGCTCTTCCTGCGCGCTGCCATAGACTATTAATACTGCTAGTTCCTCTGAGTACGACAAAATCTAGATTGGGCAGATCGATTCCAGCTTCTAGAGCACTAGTCGTAATTAAAATCCGCAACGACCCGTTATTTAACCTCTCAATTATTTGCTTCCTGTTGCTGCTGGTCAAGCTTCCATAGAAAAGGTCAACACTGCTAGAGCTACCCATTTGCATAGTTAGCAGAGAAAAGATGTTTTTGGCTGTCGCTCTGCTATTGACAAAAACTAATCCGTTTAGTTTAGTTAAAAGCAAGCTGCTAATTAACGCTACAGCAGTATAGTTAGGCGCAGGTTGAGGCTTAAGTATTAGAAACGTGCGCTGATGGGTTTTGGCTCCGCTACGATCGATTAAAGTAATTTCAGATTCTGGTAAGCCTGTAAAAGTAGAAGCTAAATGCTTGGGATTGGCGATCGTTGCCGTAGCAACAACCCAGGAGATAGATTTTGGGTTTCCTTTTGAGTTAAACACCGCTAATCGCAACCTTCTCAGTACGTTAGCAAAATGCATCCCAAAGCTAGAAGTATATGTATGGCTTTCATCGCAGACGACGATCGCTAGTCTAGATAAAAACTCCTGCCATAAAGCCATGTTGGAGTTTTTGGTATGGAAAAGCAGGTGGTGCAATACGTCTGGAGAGATGACGATTATATCTGGTGGTGAAGAAGAAGCAGGGGTGCAGGGTGCAGGGTGCAAGGGGGAAGAAATATCCCCCCGCTCCCCGCTCCCCGCTCCCTTGCCTCTTGGTGGTGGTGAGGTTCGATTACGGAAATATCCCTTTCTTACATCTAGTGGGACATCTCCCGTACAACGAGCAATCAATAGTTGTCTTTCTTCTGGTAGCGCAGAATTAATGGCGAGTAACTTGTTATATTGATCTAAAGCTAATGCCCTGAGAGGATAAATTAGTAAGCTGGTTCTTTTCTGCTCGAGCGCCAATTGGAATACCTGTGGCATAAACGCCATACTTTTCCCTGAAGCGGTTGGAGTGACTATAGCGATCGAACCATTAGCTCTAAGTACGTCCCATGCGTGGAGTTGATGAGAGTAAAATTGCTTTATGCCGCATTGGTTAAGTGCTTGTTTTAGATGAGGGTTGAGGTTAGCAGGTAGAGGAGCCAAATGTGGTTCGTTCCCCTCTAGCACTTGGATCTTCGATAGTTCCGATACGTAGTCTGTGGCGATCGTTCTGTATGGTATGTGCTCGATCGCCCCTAAGTTTATTTCTGTGTAGGTTGAAGAGTTGTTTGGAGCTGGTTCTAGGTTAGCGATCTCTACTTGCTCAGTTTTGCTACCAAAAGTAATTTGAGCAACGGTTCCTATTATTGCGGTAACTTTGGCTGTTGATTTATGAGAAGGAGAATAAACTGTTTTCCCAACAACAAGCCAATCTGGGTATTTAATAGTCTTTTTTGAAGCCGCTCTTAGTGCAGCAATATCTAATTTTTCCATTCGGTCAGTTTTCTCATAATTGAAGTAAGTCGAAAGTCGAAAGTCGCGCATTCGAAAGTAAATCAAGATTATACTTTATTAGTTTAATACTACATAATAAATGTCAAGCTATTTCTTACTTTCGACTTTCGACTTTCGACTTTCGACTTAATTTATCTTCTTCCTAATGCTACCATTACGGTCTGGGGAGAATGACGAAATATCTCTCTAATTTCTAATTTGATTAACTCTATGGTTTTTTCTCGTTTTGAATATTTTAATTGAATATTGAGCGCCGCTCCTAATTGTTTTATCTTACTTTTATTCAGGCGATCGAGATAATTGCTTACCTGGAAATAAAGAGATGTTGAATATGGCTTTTTAGGCTCTGGATGTTGGCCTGCCGAATAGCGGATACGCACAAGCGGATCGATAAATTGCTTAGGATATTTGCTAGTTTTAGTTTCTAGCTTTTTGGAAGGATTTTAACTCAAGAAAAAACGGTTCTCCCGAACTTTACTTGCAAAACTGATAGTAATTGCGAGTATGGCTCCGCAGGAGCTATACTCGCCCCCCAGTGTTGACTAAACGGTTTAGTTACATAAGCTACGTGACCGAGACGGGAGAACTGCGATCTCGAAGAGATCCGCGTAGCGGCGCGAGACGGGAGAACTGCGATCTCGAAGAGATCCGCGTAGCGGCGCGAGACAGGAGAACTACGATCTCGAAGAGATCCGCGTAGCGGCGCGAGACGGGACAGCTGCGAACTGCTTGCAGCAGCGCTTCGCTCCCGAGACGGGACAGCTGCGAACTGCTTGCAGCAGCGCTTCGCTCCCGAGACGGGACAGCTGCGAACTGCTTGCAGCAGCGCTTCGCTCCCGAGGCGGAATAACTGCGAACTGCTTGCAGCAGCGCTTCGCTCCCGAGGCGGGATAACTACGAACTGCTTGCAGCAGCGCTTCGCTCCCGAGACGGGATAACTACGATCGAGATTGATTTCTAGGGATTAATATGCTTTATTGTTATTGATAAAAAACGAGATTTTTGTTGAATTAATAAGAAAATGGCATCTAGTGTTGAACTTCATTTAATGAATCAACTTCTAAAATTAGAAGGGATGAAAGTTATAGATTAC
>JASJDA010000053.1 GCA_030065755.1 Prochloraceae cyanobacterium
TTCTCTTTTTACTAATCGAACCATTGTTTGAAAAGTTTGACGTTGAACACCAACTAACCGTTTAAAATCTGAAGCTGATAGTTTGCGCAGTTGTTTATCTTCCATCTAAACCTTAATATATCCAACTTATTATCTTAACATAAAAATTTATGAAAGAGGTCTTTTCACGTACCGTTTCGGAGGAGAGGGGATAGGCAGAAATGCCATCCTCGACTCTAACGACTTCTCTAAAAGAAGCAGCAGCCCGTGAAACGTCAACTCCCATACGAATTCATTCAACTTTCAATTTTCGAGTTGCTTGAATAGATGGGGAATCTGCGCCTTGGAAGTGCACGGAGGATGTCAATTTTTACTTTTGAGGGAAAAGAGAAGCGAGTTGATAAAAAATCACAGTAGTATTACCGTAGATTTTTTGGCGACAGATTTCTAGACCTGAAACTGTTATGGGATTCCATTGTTTTGGATCGCATTCTAAAGCCATTTCTCCGTCTTCTGCTAATAATTGAAGATTAGCGATCGCTTCTAACACTGGCTGATATAAATTACTGGCATAGGGGGGATCGAAATAAATACGATCGAATTTCTCTCCAGCAAGATTTTTTAATCTCTCGATCGCGTCCCCGCGAATAACTCGATATTTTTGTTCGCTTCGAGCTACTTTCTGCCAATTTTCTTTTATAATCCCACAAGCGCGTCCGGATTGCTCAATTCCCACTACCTCAGAAGCGCCGCGACATAAAGCCTCTGCACCCATCGAACCGCTACCAGCGCAAATATCCAACCAGCGACAGCCAGCAATTTCCCCTTGCCAAATATTAAATAAAGCTTCTCGTACCCGCGCAGAAGTAGGTCGGGTTAACTTCCCTGGCAAAGTTTTTAACTGCCTATTACCATAAATTCTCACTTATGTCAAGTTTAAACGCTAACTTTGCTTCTTACTTGACTGACGAAATTAGCCAGAATTTGCAAACCGTTGTCAGAGGATTTTTCTGGGTGAAATTGAACCGCCATAATATTATCTTTTGCGATCGCTACTGTTACTTTCTGGGAACCGTGGGTTACTGTAGCTGCAGTTACGGAAAGATCGATCGGATCGACATAATAGGAGTGGACGAAATATACGTAAGGATCTCTAGATAATTGCTGCCATAGAGGTAGGTCTGGTTGACTAAATTCTAATTGATTCCAACCCATATGAGGGATAGTAATACCAGGTTCAGAATCAAAGCGACGCACTACCCCTGGTACTATTCCTAAACCTGGTTCAATTCCTTCTTCAGAACGATCGAAAAGTATTTGCATTCCCAAACAGATCCCCAAAAAAGGTTTTCCACTGGCGATCGCTTCTTTGATTGGGGCTTCTAAATTGCGCTCTCGTATGTGCTGGACTGCTGGATCGAAAGAACCTACTCCTGGCAATACTACCGCATCAGCTTGTTTAATATCAGTAGGAGAATCGGTTATTTTGGGAGTTGCACCTGCTTTTTCGAGACCTTTACAAGCCGAGTGGAGGTTTCCCATGTCGTAGTCAATAACAGCGATCGATGCCATTTTTGCTTTTAATTTAGAATATATATTCCCACATCTTATTCTAGACTCGTTTTTATGTCTAAAAAAATCATTCTTACTTCCTTTTCAACTTGGCTTTCCCACCACTCCTCTAATGCTTCGGATAATTTACTAGAGGAAATACAACAACATCAGTTTCAATCTAGCTCTTTAACTTTTTTAAGACAATTGCCTGTAGATGTTCCTCAAGCTAGCGGTCGTACGATCGCTGCTATTGAAAAGATACAGCCAGATTTAGTTATTTGTTGCGGTATGGCAGAGTCGAGATCCCTTCTTACTGTAGAATCTAATGCTACTTGTGGGGTCGATCGGCTTAAAACTTCAGTTGAATTAGACAAATTAGTCTCTCAGTTATCTATCACTTCCCTCAGTCACGATGCTGGTAAATTTGTCTGCGAAGGTTTATATTATCAGGTTCTAAACCACTTGCAAAAGTTTCAACCTCAAAGTCAGTCTATTTTCGTTCACGTTCCAGTCTTGACAACGGGTAATTCAGAACAAATTATTACTGATTTTACGTCTATAATTAAAAAATTAACTTCTTAATAAAAAACTTATTATATCGAGCGCCTCGATCGAGTGTAGTCACAAAAATAATGAAAACAATACTATTACTCAACAATTGAGTAAACTCCAACAGGAAAGCCAAAATCTACTCCTAATAAAAAATTAAAAAAATATAGAGGAATTGCCTATAATTAAAAAGCAGTATTTACGTATAATTGCGGTGAGGTTTGTAGAAAATATCCTACGAGTTCAGTAAATTTACAGTAGTATTTCTATCACTTTTACAGTTAATGTATACCATCAAAGCTCAATTTATCGAACTATAGAAGAGATTTATTGATAGAGACTCCAATTTATCGTAATCTTTATGGGTTGTAAACTAAAATACCCATGCCATGCTCTTACCCCTTTCACTTCTTTTTATCCTTGCTCAAGCAAATCCAATGCCAACACCAGCAGCGACTCCACAGGAAATTGTCAAATCCCAAGAAGTCCGTGCTTTGCCAGGAAAATTAGATCGAATACCAGTATTTAACAGTAACAGTCCTGAATTAGTCCTAAAAGAAGGTATATTACTATCTACCTTTCCCTCCAGGGGAAAAGCCCACCCTAACGCACATTTAAACTATCCTTTAAAGGGACGTTTCGATTTATTTGCCCATCACGTTGCTAAAGCTCCTGCGCCAGAAGATCTGCGAACCCTATATATCGGAATAATTCTACACAATCCTAGTTCTCGATCGCTAACAGTAGATATTTTGCCTGCGGCGAGTTATTTGAGCCAACCAGATGCCCCATTTATTCAGCTACCGTCTCAAGTAGAAAATCCTTTAGGAGAAATATATGCGGGACCAGGTAGTCGGGTAATGAATGATATTTTGCGGGGCGTGCATCAAAAGATTTTTCCTTCTCAATTATCCATACCGCCGAGAACGAGTAAGATGTTATTGAATTTACCGATTCCAGTGCGCGATCTGGAACCGCCAATTAACGGCAGATCCACTTATATGCGCCTGCACAGCGATGGAGAAGTTTATGCTGCGAGTTTGGCAATGTTTGCTCCAGTGGACGATCGAGGTGAGGAAAGAGCGCCAACTTTAGCAGAGTGGCGACAACTTTTATTAAGGGGAGACTTAGCCAAACCTCGCGATCGCGCTCCTACCCCTCCTGGTGCTTCTGGTGGTATTATTTACGGTCGGGTTGCTGGAGTCGCAAGAGGATCTCAATGGAAAGCGGATCTCCTAGACAACCCTAATGCCGATCGTCTGACTATTCCTGGGGTCGGCGAAGCATTTTCTTATGGTTTAAGTACTTTAGAAGGGGGCAGACTCGGTACCGATCGAACTCAGAGTGCTACTATGTTGGTACGCTATCCCGACACAGCCTATAAAGCCCACGGTAACTATGGAGTGCAATACAGCCTGACAATGCCTCTATATAATCCTACTAAAGAGATCAAAACTGTTGCCGTGGCTCTGGAAACACCCATTAAACAAGACCAAATAAGATCTGGTCTGCGTTTTCTTTCTCCTCCAGCTAAACAAGTATTTTTCCGAGGGACAGTACAAGTACGCTACAGTGACGATCGCGGTTTACCTCGTACTCGCTATTTCCATTTAGTTCAAAGACGCGGTCAAGAGGGAGAACCTTTAGTTGTCTTGAAAATGGCACCAGGAAACAGAAGACTGGTATCTGTAGATTTTCTCTATCCTCCAGATTCAACACCACCCCAAGTTTTGACAATTAAGACTTTAGATGATTAAATTTTGTTGCTTCCAGGAATGTAGACTCTATTTCCATCGAACTGAGATATTTGGTGAGCAAATAGCTTTTTCTTTAACTCTGGAACAAGTTGTTCTGAACGCCTAATGTTATTGGGTTGAGACAAGTTGTTGCTACTAACAGTTAAATTTTCTTGGTAAACAACTAAGCTACCAGTCAACAATATGGATGTAGTTAATAAAGTTAATTGTTTCACTTTTTTTGTCCCTCAAAACCACAATACGTTTGTTCTGTACTTGCTCTAGATAAACATATAGAGTTTTTGCCTGTTTTGCTTACCTACATAAGCATATTGACTGAGGAGATTGTGAAAAAGTTTCTCTACTATGTGAAAAAGACTGGAAGATATTTAAAGGTAGTACTAGAATTACCCCTAAGATTGATTTGTTTGTATCTGACCTTTTTAACTGAGAGAGGCGATCGCGCTGACTTTCAGTCAATTGAAGTTTACGGCATAATGGCTGCCACAAATTGAATGTTAGTAAGACTACCAAAGCTAATCCCGCGTTATCCGGCGTTAAATATAGTTCTAGGGCTTCTAAAAATTATCAGCGCTCGATTTATCTTTATACGTTAGCCCGATCGACAATGAATTTAAATTGTGGCAATCAACAAAAAAATCGATCGCAGCAACGGAAAGGGAAGTGAACTTCTCTTCGGGCATTTTCAGCTCAAACCAAATTGTATAAATGCTTACCTAAAATGGCATGATAGAGTTAAAACAAAATTTAGTAGTTGCTCAAACAGCGGCTTTACTCATTTGCTATGGATTTGAAACCAGAGGACAGGCCATTCAAAGATTAACAGAACAGTGGCTCGAAAAATATCAACCCAATTGGTTGCGTTTAGCTACAATCGAAGCACTTTATCTAGGTCGTTATAAAACAGTTTCAGTAGAGCAAATATTAAATATTTGGTTGCGTAGAGGCACTCCTACATATCACTTTAATCACGATTTCGAGCGCTTAATTTGCCGCAAATTGCCCCGATATTTAAGCAATATTTCTTTAGAGCAGACTCAAACCCAACAAAGCGATCGCCGCTCTCAAAGTAAGTCGAAAACTAGCAAGAACTTAGGCGATCGCGTTTTAAGTTCTCCACCATCTCAACCATTTAAAAAGGAACCGACTCACTCTAGTTGGCAAAATTCTCACCTTAAGACTTTAAATCCAACAGTAAAATCCAATCTTATGGTATCCGTAGGCAAGGAGCAAAAGCGCTTATCAGCTCGCGAACTTAAGGATATCTCTCAACCTCCCTTAAAACCAAGAACAACGATCGACAACAAACCTAAATCCCAATCTTCTTTTACTGCTCGAAGCAATTGTTCGACTTCAAACAATGCTCGAAGTGTAATTCACCAATTTATGCCCCAGCCAGACTTTTCTGAATTTTATTTGAAGCTTAAATCAGTTGCCAGACAAAACAGGTAGACTATACTTCTACAGTATCTCACTTATCAAATAAGTTAAGCTGAATACATATAAGTTCAGTTTTAAATGTTTAATATTAATAGCCAGTAGACGTAAAATCAAAATGCTTGTAAACTCGGTCTGACGAGGGCTAAAATATGTAATGCTCTTGTAGTATTCTTGATTTAGTAGAGCTATTCTACTAAACATCTGTATAAATACTAATGAACGAAGAATACTCGCTCCATTAGGAGCGTAACATATCACAGAGTAGGAAAAAAAGCAACATGGCGGAAGGAATATCGGCAAAACTGGTCAAAGAACTGCGTGAAAAAACTGGCGCTGGCATGATGGACTGCAAAAAGGCGTTAGTAGAAAGCAAAGGTGACGTGACCAAAGCTATGGAATGGCTGAGAAAGAAAGGGATCGCCTCAGCAGAGAAAAAAGGAGGTCGTCTGGCTGCAGAAGGGTTGGTTGATAGCTACATACATACAGGAGGACGTTTAGGAGTTCTGGTAGAAGTAAACTGCGAAACAGACTTTGTCGCCCGTAGAGAAGAATTTCAAACTTTAGTGCGCGACATTGCCATGCAAATTGCTGCTTGTCCTAACGTAGAATACGTTAAGTCAGATAACATACCAGAAGAAATTGTCCAAAAAGAAAAACAAATTGAAATGGGCAGGGAAGATCTGGCAAAAAAACCAGATAAAATTAAGGAAAAGATCGTTCAAGGTCGGATTGACAAACGCCTCAAAGAACTTTCTTTGTTAGATCAACCATATATTAAAGATCAAAGCATTACTGTAGACGAACTAGTTAAACAAACCATTGCCCAACTCGGGGAAAACATCCAGGTTCGTCGTTTTACGCGCTTTTCTTTAGGGGAAGGAATTGAAAAACAAGAAGTCAACTTTGCTGATGAAGTAGCTGCCCAAACAGGTACAAAATAACCGATATTTACTGATAGCTACTGAGAAAAGCTAAAACCGCTTAATTTCATTCCCAGGTACTCCCTGGGAACTAACTTTATTATCAATAGAGTTGTATATTTGGTTTAGAGCCATAAAGGTGACGGTTTCAGTGTCAGTACCAAGAATTCTTTGGGGAATATGACAAAAGCAATTCATCAAATTAAACAAGATTTGACAAAACAAGAAGAGATAGTAGGAAAAGTTTCTATAGAATTAGACCGCCTCTATGCTCAATATTTCAATTTATTGAGCAAGTCAATAGAAAAACAGTTAATCTTATTAACCTATCAAATTTGCACGTCTGAATACCCCGAAGCTTTTCTTAGTTTGTCCTTAAATCAACGAGAAACACTGCAACAAAATTTAAGAACACTTGGTAATAAATTAAAAGCCGAACTACTTTGGGAAAAAGTGAGAGCAAAAGAGTCAGAAGAAGACGATTTTGAAAGTATCATGCAGCAAATGTCAACTAGGTTGCCAAGTACTCCAGAAAAAGAAAAATCGCCTCTTGAAGAAATCTTATCTGAAGAAGAGACATTAGCAGAATTAACTTCTTCGATCGACGCGGAAATTTCCGAAAATAATGACCGAGAAGGGTTAGAGCAAGGGAAGCCTTTTAACATTAGGAATCCCCAAGAATTGATAGACTGGCACAAACAAATACAACAGAGAATAGAACAAGTCTTAAAAAGCATCTCGACTGAAGCAAATCAATTGTTAGAAGAAGTTAATATACTGCCTCATAAATTGCCAAACAAAGTTATAGAAATGGCGATCGCAGCAGAAAACAATGAATCCACACCTAGCAATTATCCTAATCTATTAAATTTGCTCGTCGAAGCTGAAAATAAAGAGGCAACTAAAGAAGGAAAAATAACTAAAATTACAGTAATTAGCCTGCGACTTCCAGAAATTGAATTTTCCGATCCGGCTTTGAGCGCTCAAAGCAATCAGATTCGCAATATCTTAGCTAAGATTGATAAAATACGACAACAATATCAAAAAAAACAGCGAGAATTGTCAGTAGCTCAAGCAGAAGCAGCCTGGCGATCGACTTGGTATGAAGATTAACTAGTTATATGACTGTGGAACAGCCTGGAGTAAATATTGAAAACATACCAGATTGGGTACGCCTGCAAAAAGCTCTCTCGATCGAAGCCGATCGGGGTTTTACAGACTTAATGGGGAATCAATACCGCTTTAGTCACTTTCTCTGCCTCAATTTCGGTAAAACACCCCCAGTAAATACCCCAGCCGATCGCCGTCGCTGGCAACAAATGGCAGCTGATTTTGCTCGCTATCCCCAGCTAACTCTTTCCCAACGCAAAAGTCTAGTTACAGACGCTCGTAACTTTCTCCAGCAGCTCAAACAAGCAATAGAAGCACCCATTGAACCGCCACCACCTAAATTACCTCGCACGACTCCTGTTGTTTCCTCCTCTCTAAAACGATCGAATCTTTCTCTTACCCTCGATCGACGTTTAGGGGAAATGCCAGAACTAGGAAGAGCTAGAAGCCAATCTTTAGAGCGTTTGGGCCTGCGTACAATAAAAGATATTCTCTTCTACTATCCTCGCGACCACGTTGACTATGCTCGTCAGGTCAATATTGCCCATTTAGTCGCAGGAGAAACTGTAACCATAATAGGCAGGGTCAAGCGCTGTAACTGTTTTACTAGCCCTAAAAATAAGAAATTAACTATTTTTGAGCTAGTCTTGAGAGATCCTACCGGAGAAATTAAACTCAATCGCTTTTTTGCTGGAACTCGCTTTAACAATGTTGGTTGGCATCAAAAACAAAAACGGAACTATCCAGTCAGTTCAATAGTTGCAGCTTCTGGGTTAGTCAAAGAAAATAAATATGGCATTACTCTAGACAACCCAGAAATAGAAGTTTTAGAAGCACCAGGAGCCAAAATTGATTCAATTAAAATTGGACGGCTTCTACCTGTTTATCCCTTGAGTGAGGGGGTAAGTGCAGACGTAGTTAGGAAAGCTGTAGTTGCTGCCATGCCTGCATTAGAACAGCTTAAAGATCCGCTCCCAGCTAGACTTCGCGATCTCTATGGCTTAATAGGGTTGAAAGAGGCGATCGCTAATATCCACTTTCCTACAGACCAAAACGCCCTCACCCACGCTAGAAGGCGTTTAGTCTTCGACGAGTTTTTCTACCTTCAATTAGGATTTCTGCAACGCCGCCAACAGCAACGCCAAAACCAAACAAGTGCTGTTTTTATGCCCACGGGTCAACTAATCGAGCGGTTTAATCAATTATTGCCCTTTGCCTTGACAAATGCGCAAAATCGTGTTGTAGGAGAAATTTTAAAAGACCTGGAATCTTCTACGCCGATGAATCGTCTAGTGCAGGGGGATGTAGGTTCGGGTAAAACTGTAGTTGCGGTTTTCGCAATTTTGACAGCGATCCAATCTGGCTATCAAACTGCACTAATGGCACCTACCGAGGTATTAGCAGAACAACATTACCGCAAATTAGTTAGCTGGTTTAACCTCTTACACCTACCAGTGGAACTACTCACGGGTTCTACTAAAACTACTAAGCGCCGAGAAATACACGCTCAACTAGAAACAGGACAACTACCCTTATTAGTGGGGACTCACGCCTTAATACAAGATCCCGTCAAGTTCCAGGAACTGGGGTTAGTCGTAATAGACGAACAGCACCGTTTTGGAGTGCAACAAAGAGCGCGTTTGTTAGCTAAAGGAAAATCGCCTCACGTTCTGACAATGACGGCTACACCTATTCCTCGGACTCTAGCCCTAACTTTACATGGAGATTTAGATGTCAGTCAAGTTGACGAATTACCTCCAGGAAGACAACCAATTGAAACCACTGTAATAACTGGAAGACAGCGCACTCAAGCATATGATTTAATTCGTCGAGAAATTGCACAGGGAAGACAAGTTTATATTATTTTTCCTCTAGTTGAAGAATCAGAAAAACTCGACGTTAGAGCAGCAGTAGAAGAACACAAACGACTCTCAGAAAAGATTTTTTCCCAGTTTCAGATTGGTTTATTGCACGGTCGCATGAGTTCGACAGAAAAAGACGAAGTACTCAGTGCTTTTCGAGAAAATCAGACGCAAATTATCGTTTCTACTACAGTAATTGAAGTCGGGGTTGACGTTCCCAATGCTACTGTCATGCTAATTGAAAATGCAGAACGTTTTGGCTTGTCTCAATTACATCAATTGCGAGGTAGGGTAGGTAGGGGTTCTCATAAGTCTTATTGTTTGCTTATGAGTGGTAGTAAAACCCCAGATGCGCGCCAGCGTTTGGGAGTATTAGAACAGTCTCAAGACGGCTTTTTTATTTCTGAGATGGATATGCGTTTTCGAGGTCCTGGTGAAGTATTAGGTAAGCGTCAGTCAGGTTTGCCAGATTTTGCTTTAGCTAGTTTAGTAGAAGACGAAGAAGTATTAGTTTTGGCGCGAGAAGCGGCGCAAAAATTGCTTATTGCTGATGCTAGTTTGCAGAGTATGTCTTCTTTGAAAAAAGAGCTAGAAATTCGCTATCAAAAGATGTTAGGTGGTGAAGTATTGACCTAATAATTTATTTGAATTTCAAAAAACAAAGCAATATTATTGCTTCGATCGAAGTCAGAAGTTTTTTGTGATTTTAAACAATAGATTCTGAATTATGAGCCTTTTCTCATGTTAGTTTCATGGCTATTTTAAGATCGACTTAATATAATTAATTAATGCGGGTTAAAAAAACCACTATCCCAATACAACTTTGCAATACAAGCTATAAAAATGGCTATTATTCCTGGCACTACTAGAAGCGAAGTTCTTCGCGGAACAAATTTAGCTGACACAATTAATGGACTCGGAGGTAACGATACCCTCTTAGGTTTTGGCGGCAACGATCGCCTCAACGGGGGAATAGGTCTCGATCGTATGTTCGGCGGTTTTGGTAATGATACTTATATTGTTGACAGACCAGGCGATCGAGTAATAGAGGCTGCGCGTCGAGGAATTGATAGAGTTATTTCTTCTAGTAACTACACCCTCGGGGCTAATGTAGAAAACTTAACTCTCACGGGGACAGCTATTGCAGGTTCTGGCAATAATCTCAACAACCGTATAACTGGCAATGCCAGAAACAATAGACTCTTTGGTGGAGCTGGGAACGATCGCCTCAACGGGGGAAGAGGTATTGATAGTCTCTACGGCAGTTTCGGCAACGATACTTACATCGTTGACAGACCAGGCGATCGAGTAATAGAGGCTGCGCGTCGAGGAATTGATACGGTTATTTCTTCTAGTAACTACACCCTCGGGGCTAATGTAGAAAACTTAACTCTCACGGGGACAGCTATTGCAGGGTCTGGCAATAATCTCAACAATCGTATAACGGGCAATGCCAGAAACAATAGACTCTTTGGTGGAGCTGGTAACGATATTCTCAACGGGGGAAGAGGTATTGATAGTCTCTACGGCAGTTTCGGCAACGATACTTACATTGTTGACAGAGCAGGCGATCGAGTAATAGAGGCTGCGCGTCGAGGAATTGATACAGTTGTTTCTTCTACTACCTACACCCTCAGCGCTAATGTAGAAAACTTAACTCTCACGGGTAATCGAAATGTTGATATCAATGGGGTAGGGAACAATCTTAACAATCGGATCGCAGGGGGGATACAAGATAACCTACTTTTAGGCAGAGGTGGTAATGACCTCCTGAGCGGAGGGTCTGGTAATGATACTCTCGACGGTTTTAGTGGCGGTACTGGCGTACAGAGAGACGTTTTAATAGGAGGACTTGGCGATGATGTATTTGTTCTGGGTAACAGACGTGGTGCTGTCTTCTATCAAGGACTTAGGAGTCGTGCTACCATTAGAGGCTATGATAATAACGATCAAATAAGAATTTTTGGTCGGGAGCTTAACAACACTGGGACCGATCTAGTAGAGTTAAGAGGAAATGGCTATGATTTAAGAATAGGAAACGTATCTGGAACTCTTGCTCCAGATACGCAGATATTCTACAGAAATAATTTAATTGCTGTGGTAGAAGATAGGAGGATTAATGCATCAGAATTTGAATTGGTTAATCCGTTTTAAGTCGATCGGCTATCTAATTAATTAATAATGATTATTAGAATTTCGATAAGCTTCCGAAATTAATCAGTAAATCTATACATATACTTCTATACTAAGTATGGAAGTATATTTTTTTTAAGAAGGCAAGGATAACAGATGTAAGCAATTGACCTTCTGAAAAAACTTGTTCCTAGTCTTGTTGTATTTGTGCGCTTGCATTCATAGCTTTTTGGTAAGCAGTCATATTTCCTTGTTTTTGAAACAGTTGTGCGGCTGTTTGTAAATCTTTAACAGCTTTTTGTTTATCTCCTAACTGTTTCCAAATTAATCCTCTACCAGTGTAAGCAAGTGCATAATCGAGATTGATTTGGATAGCTTTATTGTAATCAGCTATGGCTAAGTCCCATTTTTTTTGCTCGTAGTAAACTAATCCCCGATTATTGTAAGCAGCAGCATAATTAGGGTTGATTTGGATAGCTTTATTGAAATCAGCAATAGCTAAGTCCCATTTTTTTTGCTCGTAGTAAACTCCCCCCCGATTGTTGTAAGCAGAAGTCACAATTGTAAGACCACCAGCGAACAAGAGAAATATGCAACCAGCAACGCCAAAAAGCGCGGATTTAAGTTTTATATAAGAGTTGAGCCCAGGTTTATGCAAAATCATGCCACTTCCGGAAAATATTATTCATAAAATGGAAAGTGATTGCTCTATAACAGAGGCTGCAAGAATAATTAATTTACTGTTTTATAAGTAAATAATATTGCCTGTTATGTATATACCGATCCTAATAAAATAGCAGCCTCAGTAAATTTGACTAGTCTCCAAAAAATGCATTTGATAGATATTTTGTCTGGCAATACTGTTCGGATAAGCCTAATTTATTCTTCCACTGCTTCCCCTGCTTTTCCCAACCAACAAATTTTGTTGACCGAACAGTATTATTTTGCCTGAGACTTTGAGCGAGCAAATTCCACTAATCTAAAGTTTTAATTTAAATAACCTACTAACTTAATATTCCCAATTTGACAATTTTTAATTAACATTAATTTTAAATAGTTTAGCTGCGTGCCGTAGCGGAAATTAGGATCCGAAGCATATAGGCATTGAAATATGTTCTCGCGATCGCATTCAATACGGGGATTTAAGAGAGTGGTGGCAATCGTCACCACTGGGAGTACTGAAAGTATGTTCTGAACGCGCTCAACAGCTTGAATGGCGAAATTTAGCAGAGATTCTATCTACTGCTCGCTCAGAAGTAGTAGCTTGTGAGTTAAATCCTTGCGGCTTATGACAGTAAACATTAGTATTTACCTATTAGGTAAGCAATAAGAGCTAATGCGTACTATACACGTATTAGCTTTTTCCTGTAAATTTATAGCTTTGAGAAAATACTGAATATACCTTATTATCTGGTCATAAAGAGATTTAATTAATCGGCAAAATTGCTGAAAATGTATGAGACAATATGCTTAGATTTAAACTCCAGGAGCCCGTGTTAAAGCATTAGAGGATATATAACAGACTCAAAGACTTCTTTGGCATTGGGTCAAGGTAATTGGCGATCGAATTTAACAACATTACTTATCTCTGGAGCTGCTTCAATTTTATGAAGCAAAGTTACTACTTTTTGGCAATAAGCTTCTAAAGTCACATTCCAAATACAAAAGCCATTTTCGTCTGGCTGTACTTCATCTGTAGTCTTATCTCTTATCACCTCTACTTTGACTTGTTCTATTTCCGAAACTGGTACTCGTTCGATTATTTTAATTACTTTTGGTTCCGCACCAATATTAGAGAGAAAAATTTTAGTAGTAAAAGTATAAATATTCCACTTTGTTAAATGATTTTCGACTTGTTGAGACTCTTGAGTGCGTTGTACTCGCAATGCAGCATCAGCACCCCATCCGAGAGCAAATTTTTCTCTTGGTGCAATAAAAAGTATAGAGGTTTTACCGATAAACTCTGAAGAACGAATTAGATCGACGGGTGCAGCTAAAAGAGGATGTGAAGCAAAATTTATCTGTTGGCTTTTGAGAATAACCTCAGTAGCTATTTCTGGGATTAAAACATATTCTATTTCAGCTGGAGACTCAAAAGAAAACAAAGGTACCCGATAAGGAAGTCCGTCAGAAGGTACAGTCGCTTTAACAGATGCTCTTAATTGACGCACTTCTCCACCGTCATCCACCCCAGGTAAATTAACAGTTTCGGGTTGTTGACTGGGAATGTCTCCCGTACCCAGTCCCGCAGTTTGAATTTCTTGTTCTCTAGCTTCAACAATAATTTCTTCTGACTTATCTTTTACTTTTAATCGATCGTCTGTAAGTATGGGTGGTTCGGTTCCTAAAGAAGCTCTAGCAGTGGAAAAAACTAAGTCTACATTATCCCAATCTTCTCCCGTACGTTGCCAAACGCAACCACCACAGCGAAAATCTAGTTTAGACTCTTCTCCTGTCAATAAACGAGCTTGATGTTCTGGTCGCCATAAAGCGTTAGGAACTATGTAATCAAATACAAGTTCGTATTCTCCTTCATTGGCGATCGCTAAATCTGCTTCGATACTGGCTATATAAACTAAATCGGGTCGATAGCTGGCTTTGATTCTCTCGATTAAGTAGTTAATTTTCTCTGCTAGTTCTTCTTCTTGGGTATAACTGCTGAGAATTTCATTTTGTGTCTCTCGTAATTTTTGAAACAAAGTTTGAAACTGCGATCGCCAATTACTAGGATCTAACTGTCCCCAAACAGCATCGATGGGTATTTCTTCGATCGTTTTATCCGAAATACTCCGAAGTTCCTGAAAATTTTTCTCTTGATACTGGCGGTCTTCGCTTATTTCCTCAAAAAGATTGACAAATTTGCGATATTCTGCTAAGAGATACTCGATCTCTTCTGGTTTTTCTGCCTCTTTTACCAGCATTCGGCGACGAAGGCGAACGTCATTTATACTAGAGTTTTGATTTTTTGTACCAAATTGCGCTCTTAAAGATTTATCAGAGATAACTGGAGCTACTTTTTCCACACAAATGCGCCACAAGCCAGACGTGAGATTAACTTTGCCTTTTCGCTGCACTAAAGCTCTATCTTCCAGCACAGTTACCGTACAAATCGGCGCATCTACGATCGTTATTTGGAGCGTTTTTGTTGAGGTTTTATCGAGTGTCATAAGTTAGAATTATTTCATTATTCCCGTCGATTACCGCCAATTAATTCTTTATCGACAAAAGTTTTAATGGTGTAATCAGCTTCAAGGATAGTTTCTCGTCCAGCAGGGACATTTAAATGCCAGCGATAACCCCCTTTTACGATCGCTCCTAGTTCTTTTTGATCGTATTTTTCCCATTCTGGAGAGACGCGATCGATTTCGACGTCGACTTGAGCGTCGCGATCGGGAATCGGAATTGTTTCTCTAACTTCTATTTTGGCAGCTCGCGACAACCTATTAGCAATCTCAATTTTAATTTTGTGTTGCAGTTGATTCAAAGCAACTAAACTTTCGCTCGATCGCTTTTCAGTATAACTGGTGTTGCGGGCTACTTTAATAGATTGTTCTACACCTAATCCCAGTTCCATTTCTCCAGCAGCAGGAACAGTTTTAATTTTAGTCGAAAGTATGTATTCCCCATCTACGTATATATCAGCCATACCTGAAAGTAAAGGTGCTTGTAGGGGGTTGCGCAGTTGAGCGATGCGAAAAACATTGGTGTCTTCGCGAGGAACTACAACATAACGCAAATTTACCTCAGTGCTTTGACTGGCGATCGCGACAGAATGAAATTGTCCGTCGCTGGGTACGTCTATTCTTCCGTCTGCTGGGTAAGCATAGTCAAAACTTCCTGCTTTTTCACGCACCCCAATATCTTCTGAAGGAAAAGGTTTTATATTTTCGGCTTTCTTAGCAGCTTCCCCGACCTCATTAATAACGTTGAAAGAGACGATCGCTTTTTGGCGTTTGAGGATTTGTAGATATATTTCCTCTATCGACTCCAAATATAATTTACCTCGTCTGAGTCGATCGTCTGCCGTACTCAATCGCATTAAATTATAGGCGAGGCGATCGAGCTGAGTTTTAGGTTTAGATCGTCTTCGTTGAGGACTAGCAGATAGTTGGCGAGTAACAGGGGAAGAAATAGTCATACCTCGTACCCTTTCTTCTTCTATTGCTCCTGCACTGCATTCGGCAACAGCACCAGCTTTTGCCAGCTTGTTTATTATACTCTCGGCTTCTTCATAGGTTACGTCTTTTTTAATTAATACTGGCGTTGATTCTATTAATTGTTTAGCCTCTTTTAATCCCAAACCACTAATAGAACGTATTTCTTTGAGGGTGGCAATTTTGTTGGCGGGAGGAACTATTTTGAGAAAGACATCAAACTCAGTTGCCTCTTCTTCTGGTTCAGCAGCAACACTAGGAACGCCCATTATCATTCTAAAATCAGCGGGTGCAGCATCAATATCTAGCTCCTCCCACTCTAAAAGAGAAAGATATCGCAAGTAAACAGGAGATAAAGCAGGGATATCGGCGCGTTTTGGAAGAGCAGCGTTAGCTATCTGTTTCTGCGCGTCATAATTTTCAAAGAGGGTTTCTACACCAATAGGAGGTTGTCGCCATCCTCTTTTTAAAGGTATTTTAGGTTGAGCGCGTCCAATTCTGAGAGAAGATAATTCTGGTAGTTCGCACCAAGTCTGAGGTAAAGCAGTAGAAAGTTCTAAACCCACTCCCAACCAATCTTCGCCGCTACGCTGAGATATTAAAGCACGTATGGCGATCGCCGCTGTATTATTTTTACTATCCAAACGACAAACATAAGTAGGCATCCACTTTGCCCCAGGTACGAAGTATTCTATTACTAGTGTTTGTTGGGTAAAGCTTTGTGGCTCCCCTTCGTAGCTCAAACTTACTATTATTGTTTTGCGCAATTCGTGGGGTTTGGCTTCTTTAGCGGTAGAAGCTAGGCGTTTTTTTTCTAACAGGTGTTCGAGATTTTCTACTGCTAAGCGCAGTTTTTCTTCAATTTCTCGTCTTTCTTTGGCTCTAGTGCGGATTTCTTCTCGAGCAAAACCATTTATGGCTAACCTCGCACCCAGAGGAGATGGTGGAGGTGCTTTTTCCTTATCTGGATGAGGTCGCTTGGGAACGTAAAGGCGATCGAGTGCTTCAATTTCAGCAAATATTAGAGCGATTAAATGTTTTAACTTTCTTACCTCTGCTTTTGCTTGTCTTATTTCTGCTTCAAGAGTAGGTAGACTTGTTTCAGTACGGGGAGGAACTGCTAAACCGATACAGATGTCGGTAGGAAGGGCTACTGTGTCTAAAGAAGCCTCTACTCTAGCTTTAACCGAAGCATCTTGTAGAGCTAAGGGCAATCCTGCTATTTCCACTTTTTCTGGAACTTCCCCATCCACTAATTTTAAGTTAGCAACGCGAGTGACTGTTGCACCAGAGGCATAAACTTTAACTCGATCTATATTAGAAGAAAGTTGTGCTAGTAGCATTTAATTGATCCAGTTTTGACTGTGAATTCGATCGCGGTGCGCGCCCCTTGTCTCTTCTGTCTGAATTATAAAATATTCAATATAGTTATACTCAAGATTCAATATAGTTATACTCAAGGGAAATATATATGGAAATAATGAAGGTTCGTACCTCAAAAACCTTCAAAAAATTGCAAGCGCGTTTGCTGGGATTGGTAGGAAAAGCTATCCACGATTACAATATGATTGAAGAAGGCGATCGCGTGATGGTCTGCTTGTCTGGCGGTAAAGATTCCTACACCATGTTAGACCTGCTCATGAATCTCCAGCGCAGATCTCCAGTCAAGTTCGAGGTTTTTGCTGTCAATCTGGATCAGAAACAGCCAGGTTTTCCAGAAGAGATCCTACCAAATTATTTAGATTCCCTTGGGTTGCCCTATCGTATCGTTGAAGAAGATACTTACAGTATTGTCAAAAGGGTCATCCCAGAAGGAAAAACCACCTGCGGCTTGTGTTCGCGCCTGCGAAGAGGTATTCTCTATCGAGTAGCCAACGAAGAAGGCGCAACTAAAATGGCTCTCGGTCATCATCGCGACGATATTGTCGAGACTCTCTTTCTCAATATGTTTCACGGGGGTAGACTAAAAGCAATGCCGCCAAAGTTACTCAGCGACAACGGACAAAACGTAGTTATTCGTCCTTTAGCCTATTGTCCAGAACGAGAAATTAAGCGTTACGCTAATGCTAGAGATTTTCCCATTATTCCTTGCAATCTTTGCGGGTCTCAAGAGAATCTTCAGCGATCGCAAATTAAACAGTTTTTAAATACCTGGGAAAAGCAAAATCCAGGTCTAATTGACAGTTTGTTTCGCAGCCTTAAAAATGTTTCTCCGTCTCAT
This sequence comes from Prochloraceae cyanobacterium, assembly GCA_030065755.1. Classification (GTDB taxonomy): domain Bacteria; phylum Cyanobacteriota; class Cyanobacteriia; order Cyanobacteriales; family JASJDA01; genus JASJDA01. Next base: position 17,680 of record JASJDA010000053.1, read on the forward strand.
CTAGCAGATACTAATTTATTTGATTTTGCCAATCTAGGTAAAAGCGATCGCTCCTAAACCAGACCGATCAAAACAAAAGGTTGCACGATTAAAGTGCTAAATTTTTTATTAGGCTCGCCATTCCAAATACCTAATTGTTCTGAGGAAGGTTTGCGTATTAGTCCTCGACCAATCCACTCTTGAACCAAACTAACATTATCTACTGCAATAGCTACTCCTACATCCACCAAATTAAGGGATTCATTAACTACGATTAAGGCGTCTCTTTGAGCGTGAGGAATTAAAGAACTCCATTCGATATCGGCTAGTTCTTCTGTTAATTGGGTTTTTATATCTTGCATTTTTTAGATTTTGCTGATTAATTTATGACTACAATCTTAACTAATGATGACGGCATTGATGCCCCTGGTATTCGCGCACTCAGCCAAGCTGTAAACGGTAAAGGTATTATAGTTGCTCCCAAAGAACATCAATCGGGTTGCGGACACAAGGTCACCACTTATCGTCCCATTCACCTCGATCGCAGATCGGAAAATGAATATGCTGTAGACGGAACTCCTGCTGATTGCACTAGGCTTGCTTTAACACAAATAAGCAAAAATGTAAAGTGGGTGCTGTCGGGAATTAATGCAGGCGGAAACCTAGGAGTTGACGCATACATCTCAGGAACAATCGCGGCGGTTAGAGAAGCGGCGATCTACGGGATCCCAGGAATTGCTATTTCTCACTGGATTAAAAAACCTTTGGTCATAGACTGGGAAGTAGCGACCCGTTTAACTGCTAGAGTTTTAGAAGATTTATGGGAACGTCCGATCGCTCCTAAGAGTTTCTGGAACGTTAATTTACCTCATTTAGAGCCTGGCGCGCCCGAACCAGAAATAGTCTTTTGCAAAGCAAGTACTTGCCCTTTACCCGTTAATTATCGCGTAGAAGGGGATAAATATTACTATCAAGGAGAATACGCCAAGCGCGATCGCGCCCCAGGTACGGATGTAGACGTGTGTTTTTCAGGGAACATTGCTGTAACTAAAATCGAACTTTAATCAAGATCTATCTATGGTCAGCACAGTTGGCATTACTGAAACTATTAAAAGTTTGAACGATCTAGAGGAGAAATTAAATCTCAGACAGACAGACAACGATCGCTTTTTTACCGAATGGTACGAAGGACTACCCGAAATTAGCGACTCTGAAAAACTAGCCGTCGATCGGATTAAACAAAGACACAGCTATCATCGAGGATATGGCCCCCTTTTAGAAGGTACTATTAACTTACTGGTAGTATCTCCTCTACTAGAAGCCGCAGGCTTTTTAGATCCTCCTTTTAAAATTCGTTCTCCAGAGTCGGTAGCGATCGCCATTGAAGACCCAGATCGAACTATTATAAAAGGTCTGATTGATGTTTTAGTAGTTCAGGATAATCTTTGGGTTTTGGTAGTAGAGTCGAAACGTACCAGCATTCCAGTGCCTAGTGCTTTTCCCCAAATCTTAGCCTATATGATGGCGAACTCACATCCAGATAAACCTACTTTTGGTATGGCAACTAATGGCGATGGTTTTATTTTTCTCAAGCTGACCTGCGAAGATAGACCCCAATACGATGTATCCAGGGAATTCTCTCTTTTTCCCCGTCGTCACGAGTTATATGAAGTGCTGCGGATACTCAAGCATCTCGGTGAAATAGTTTCCCCTGAATGATAAATATATATATACGGAGATAAAAAAGATCGGCAGATAAAATTATGCGCATTTTAATAATGGGAGGAACCCGCTTTATTGGGGTTTATTTAACTAAAGTGTTGGTAGAGCAAGGTCACGAAGTCGTACTGTTTAATCGCGGCAATAAACCAGTACCAATAGAAGGAGTTCGGCAAATCAAAGGCGATCGCAAAGATCCTACCCAATTAAAAGATAAATTAGCTAAAGAAAACTTTGATGTTATTTTCGACAATAACGGTAGGGAATTAAGCGACACTCAACCTCTAGCAGAAATATTTCAAGATCGGATCGAGCACTTTATTTATGTTAGTTCGGCAGGAGTCTATTTAAAATCGGACCAAATGCCTCATATTGAAGGCGATCCAGTAGACCCTAACAGCCGTCATAAAGGAAAACATCAAACAGAACAATATTTAGCAAAAGCAGGTTTACCTTGGACTTCCATTCGTCCTACGTATATTTACGGTCCTCAAAATTATAACGACTTAGAAGCCTGGTTTTTCGATCGCCTACTCAGAGATCGTCCTCTTCCCATTCCTGGAAATGGATTGCACTTGACCCAACTAGGACACGTCAAAGATCTAGCTAAAGCAATGGCGGCAGTGTTGGGCAATCAAAAAGCGATCGGAGAGATTTATAATATATCGGGCGATCGCTACGTGACTTTTGACGGTTTAGCACGTGCTTGCGCAATAGCAGCAGGTAAATCCCCCGACGACATCAAAATAGTACATTACGACCCGAAAAAGTTTGATTTTGGCAAGCGCAAAGCCTATCCAATGAGGTTGCAGCATTTCTTTGCTAGTGTTAGTAAAGCAACACAAATGCTGGATTGGAAACCAGAATATGACTTAGTTTCTGGATTAAAAGATTCTTTAGAAAACGATTATTTAGCCTCCCAGCGTCAGGAAGTTGAAATAGATTTTTCTCTAGATGAAGAAATACTCTCAGCAATATAAATTGCACCAGAAATTAAAGTAAGTGCAACGCAAATCCAGAACACGATCGAAGAGGGAGTATCCCAAATAGGAGGTAGGGGAGCAATTAAAAGAGCGATCGCAGCAATTTGAGTTACGGTTTTAAATTTGCCCCAAATATTAGCTCCAGAGATAGTATTTTTGCCAGTTAAATTGGGGTTAACTCTCCAACCCGCGATCGCCAATTCCCTAGCCAAAATCAAAAAAACTCCCCAAGCAGGAATTTGACCCAAATCAATTAATGCCAGCATTGCACCCAAAACTAACAACTTATCCACTAAAGGATCGAGAAACTTACCTAACTCCGTTATTTGGTTTAATTTACGAGCTAAATAACCGTCAAGCCAATCCGTACCAGCAGCAACTAAAAAGATAGCCAAACAAATCCAGCGAGATTGAGTTGTGGGAGCGTGGAGAAAGTAAAAAATAAAAGGTAATCCTAAAATACGAGAAATAGTAATCCAGTTAGGTAAATTCATGTAATTATTAATTAAAAAGTTGTGCTAATTTATATCAGTAAATATTATTTCCGTCTTCTCGCAAGTCATAGAATTATGATATATCAACTGCAATTCTCTCTAACGCCCTAAAAACCCCTTTGCCCCTCGTGGCAATACTCTTAGCAAAAAAATCTTCAAACCGATCGCCTGTTTTTCTTATCTCCTTCAGCCAATAGTGATCTTAAAAAACAAGAAAGGGTGATCTAAGTAGGAAAACTTATAAGATCGTTGGTTATATGATTGTTGTAATTCCCACTATACAAGGATCACTTGTAGGGAATTGTTGATTGAATCATTTTTCAAATCTCCAAACTACTCGGTATCGGGAATTTTTACCTATGCCTGAGATTTCTCGGAGAGACGATCGTGCTCAGAGTTGCTTAGACTGGGAAATGAATAAACCTTCTTTGGATATAACTCAGTGGAGATCGCAGAGTAAATATGGATTGCTATCTGAGACCTCAAGATTAAAACCTTGACAAAGATCCATCGATAACAAATCACTAACTAAGCCCAGTACCTAGACCAATTTGCCAAAATTATCTAGATAAACACAGTCACATTTAATAATTTTGATACAAACGCACCCTTTATGGAAAGCAACCGAAATAACCATTCAGACAAAAACTCTCACATAAGTAATTTAATAGCTGAAGCTCCCTTTTTTTCAGGCTTGTCGCCAGAGTATATTGAAAAAGTCACCGAACACGTTGTTACTCGCAAACATCCTTCCAATCAGGTTATTTTGTTAGAAAACGACTGGGGTGGTTCTGTTTATTTTATTTTGGATGGTTGGGTTAAAATTCGTACCTATAACGTAGATGGGAAAGAAGTAACCCTCAATATTATTGGCAAAGGAGAAGTCTTTGGAGAAATGGCGGCAATAGATGAAATGCCCCGATCGACAGACGCAATAACCTTAACTGCTACGACAATCTGCAGTATCCCAGCACAAAATTTTGTTAATTTAATTTACAAAGAACCTGTAGCTGGGGTACGTCTAGCACAATTAATGGCAAAACGCTTGCGTCAAGTAAATCGAAGACTGCGTTTGCGAGAAGCTGATGCTACAGCCCGCGTAGCAGATACAATTTTGTTTTTAGCAGAGGGACAGGGGACGCAAAAAGAACACGGAGTAGAAATAGCTAATTTGCCCCATCGAGAATTGAGTGGCATTAGTGGACTTGCAAGAGAGACAGTCACTAGGGTCTTAGCTAAGTTAGAAAAAAGAGCTTTGATCAAACGCACTCAAGAGGTTCTTTGTATTCCCAATATACGAGCTCTAGAAGAGTTGATTGATTAGTTTTGTGACTGTTTTCCCACATATCTACGGCGATAGGATTCAGTGTGGGTAAACAGCCTCTAAGGTAAATCGTCGAGTGTAAGTTTTATGATTAGGGAATGCTGCTCGTCAGCGACACTAAAAACTAATCCATCCCCCTATGTCCGATCGTAAAGATGACCGAGAAAACCAATTACCTGCATCAGAAGCAGATTATGATAGTTGGGTTGACTCAGCACAACCGCAGAGAATTACAGAGGCAGATCCTCAGCAAAACCATAAATCGAAATCGGTAAAAGCTTCTGTTAAAACTTTAGTTGTGGTTGAAACAGCCTTTCTTGCTAGCACTGCTAGTTTGATTTGGCTAATTAATAACTATATTCCCATTGGACCGGTGATGAGGGTTTTTTATCCCATACCCATTGCTTTAGTTTACCTGCGATGGGGAAACCGTGCATCTTGGATGTCAGCTTTGGTTTGCGGACTGCTACTATCGGTACTGATGGGGCCAACGCGCAGTATTTTATTTTTGATCCCCTATGGTGTAATGGGCGTACAATTAGGGGCGATGTGGAAGGCAAAAGCAGGCTGGTTGTGGTCGATCGGTGTGGGGACGATAATAGGCAGCCTCGGTCTATTGTTTAAATTCTGGCTGGCTTCAATTCTCTTAGGAGAAGACATCTGGGTATATCTATTAGTCCAATTTAAATCGGTGGCAGAATGGTTATTTAATAAGTTAGGCTTGCTAGCTACCCCTAGTTTAGAGGTCATTCAGGCGATCGCTTTACTAATGATTGCGATCAACTCTCTTCTTTATCTGTTTGCAGTTCATTTAGTCGCTCTACTGATTATGGATCGACTCCATCCTCCTATCCCTCGCCCTCCCAAGTGGGTACAATTTTTGTTGGACTACGAGTAACAAAGATGAAAAAAAGCACTAACTACTAACAGCCAACAGCCAACCATCATGATTCAAATATATACAGAAATTGAGACAGGACAGCAATGGTTGGAGCAGTATCGAGGAAAATCTTCAGTGTTTGCTTGTATTTTGGGATTTACTGCAACGGGTTTGATTCCAGGAATTTCAGCAGCAGGAGCAACCCCTCACGATCGCAAGTATACGGCGATCGCCGATGCTGAGTTTTTAATTAATGGGGTTGCCTCAAATCCTCAGTATCCATTACCACCTTTAGAGATGGGTGCATCTCCTGTATTTATCTCCCGTGCTGTGGTTGAAGCTCTTAACATCCCTGTTTATTTGTTTAATGCTGGTTTACCCATACCACCAGGAGTTTCTGCCATCGATCTAGGAGGGACTGCAGCCAACTGCCTTACTTCTGGTCGAGCATTACCTCTGGAAATTGTACGCAACTTATTCGCTCGAGGCTTTGATTGGGGAGACAAATTGGCAAAACAAATAACTCCAGGATATTTAATTGTAGGGGAATGCGTAGTTGGGGGCACTACAACAGCCCTAGCATTACTTACGGGTTTGGGAATAAAAGCCAAAGATAAGGTTAATAGCTCTCATCCTAGTTGCAATCATCGACAAAAATGGACTGCTGTCCGAAAGGGTTTAGCTAGAGCTGGTTTTTTTCCCCTATCTGGCTCCATCGAGCCCTTAAAATTAGTGGCTGCTGTCGGCGATCCAATGCAAATTGTTGCCGCCGGTATGGCGATCGCAGCTAGTCGTCGCACTGGGGTAATGCTAGCTGGGGGTACGCAAATGCTGGCTGTTTTGGCTTTGATGCGCTCAATTAGCGATTTTTTTGGGGAAAAAGCTCGATGGGAAAGGATTGTTGTCGCTACAACTCGCTGGGTAGCTGAAGACCCTACTGGAGATACAGTAGAATTGGCAAAAGCTGTCGGTGGAGCTACTTTATTAGCAACTAAACTGAGTTTTGCCGCTTCTAGCTATCCTCAACTGCGGGCTTACGAGCAAGGGTATGTTAAGGAAGGTGTGGGTGCTGGAGGATGCGCGAGTGCTGCTTCTCTTCAGAGCGGTTGGAATCAATCGAAGTTACTTGCTGTCATTGAAAGTCAACTACAACGTTACGAGCAAGAGTGCGATCGCTTAAGCTATTAGTGAATTCTTCTAGCTAATAGTTGTTCTTCTAGGGCAGCAATCCGATTGTAAGCGGCTGTTAGTTGAGCGGTAAGTCTTCTGATTTGAATGTCTGGAGACAGTGATTGCTCGCTTTGTTGTTCGATCTGATTATCCCAACTACTCCCATCTATTAGGATATCCTTATGTTCCATAACGGAGTTAAGATTTCTCTGGCTAGATTGATAGTCGGAACCCAGACAACCAGCATTTATCATTGCGTCGTTTTCTAGATCGCGTGATTTTTTCTGGCATACCAATCGATCTATCTGGTTGCCCAACCGCTCAATTAGTTCGTGGAGATTATCCACTTTTTGATTCAGTTCGCTAATTTGGCTTATCTGTGCATCCATAGAATTAGTAATTATTTTAGTCCCTTGTCTTTTTATCCTAAGAGCAATGCTACAAATAACCTTAACTTTTCCTGATTCATTTAACTTTTGGCTTCTTAATTTTACTTAAAACATTCCTAGTTTTTTATTTCTTAAAGATTAAGAAAAAATAGCTCAGTCGTGTTTTTTTGCAGTTTTAAATAGCTTCAATACCCAAAAAAAATAATTGTGTAAATATAATAATTGATAAAATTTAGTTATGATAAGCCGCCGTTCTTTTTTGGTCAGTCTTAATGCAATAACCCTTGCCAGTACCCTATCTGGATGTAGTAGCAATGCTGCAATGGCAAGAGTTGTATTATTAAAAGGTTCTATTCCAACTCAACTATTAAATGAATTCCTCTCTACATTAGCTAGAAAAAATCCACTCAATTTTCAGGCAAAAACTCAGCTACAAGACTTATTTAAGCTTTTAGAAACTTTGCACGATCGACAGAAGGCCGATCGAACTGAGGCAAGCAGAATACTTTGGAATAGAAGCACTCCAAAATTACCTAATGTTGACTTAGTTACTATAGGAAACTATTGGTTGACAGAGGCAATTAAAGAAAAACTGATTGAACCTTTAAAGATTGAAAAGGTTCGAGGATGGCAAAATCTACCCCCTAGCTGCCAAAAATTAGTCAGACGGAACGATCGCGGCGAATTAGAGGAGAAAGGAGAAATTTGGGCAGCCCCTTATCGCTGGGGTACTACTATTATTGCCTATCGTCGCGATAAGTTAAAGAATTTTGGCTGGACGCCCGCTGACTGGAGTGACTTGTGGCGAGAAGAATTGCGCGATCGCATCTCCCTATTAAACCATCCGCGAGAGGTAATCGGTCTAACTTTAAAAAAACTCGGTTACTCTTACAACACTACCGATCTCAATAAAGTATCTAACCTAGAATCAGAAATCATTTCACTACAAAAACAAGTTAAATTTTACAGTTCAACAGAATATTTACAACCACTGATTTTAGGAAATACTTGGCTAGCAGTGGGTTGGTCTAGCGATATTTTGCCCCTACTTGCAGCTAACCCCAACATTAAAGCCATAATTCCTTCATCGGGAACAGCTTTGTGGGCAGATTTATGGGCAAAACCAGCTGTAAAAGATACTTCCCCTGACACAGATATTATCCAAGAGTGGATTAATTTTTGTTGGCAGCCTAAACCTGCAAGTGAAATTTCACTCTTGACTAATGCTGCTTCTCCTGTTGTTTCTACTATAAATCCTGCCGAACTACTTAAAGATATTCGAGATAATCCTTTAGTGCGGTTAAACTCCTCAATTTTAGACAAAAGCGAGTTTATCGAGCCTCTATCTAAATCTAGCCAGCAGCAGTATTATGCTTTGTGGGAAAAAATATACAAAATAAGAACGTCGAGATCGAACTAATCTACACCTAAATAAGCTTCTAAAACTTCTGGGTTATTTTGAATCTCTTCTGGGGTGCCATTAGCGAGATTGCTACCTTCTGCCAAAACCCAGACGCGATCGCACAATGACATAATCACGTCCATATTGTGTTCGATAATCAAAAACGAAATTCCTTGTTTATTCCAGTTGGTAATATGTTCGCAAATTTGACCGATTAGGGTCGGATTCACTCCAGCAGCAGGTTCGTCGAGTAAAATTAGTTTGGGATCGGCCATTAGCACCCTAGCCATCTCCAATAGTTTGCGCTGTCCTCCAGATAAAGCCCCCGCATAATCTCGTGCTTTGGCTGCTAAACCCACTGACTCCAAAATTAACATCGCCTTTTCTTTGTTCTCTACTTCCTCTTTTCTGATTTGTTTGCGTCCCAACCAAACCTGAAAAAAGTTTTCCCCAGTTTGCTTTTGCGGAGCTAATAACATGTTTTCAAGTACTGAGAGTCGAGAGAGAACCCTCGCTACTTGAAAAGTTCGCACCATACCTTTTTGAGCAATGTGATGGGACTGTAACTGATTAATCGCTTTTCCATCAAAAATTACTTCTCCTCGATCTGGAGTAATAAAATTAGAGAGCAGATTGAATAATGTTGTTTTCCCAGCACCATTTGGCCCGATCAAGCCAGTAATACTTCCTCGGTGCAAGTCTATTTGGGCATTATTTACTGCTGTTATACCGCCAAATCTTTTGTGTAGCCCGCTAGCTGAGAGTAACAAATTTTGTTGTTGATTTTGTGTCATTTCCTCATATCTAATTGTTTTCTTCTACAATTTGGCTAGGAGGCCGATCGTTTAAAAAAAGTGTTGCGCCCCAAAGAACTAGAGGTGTATTTTCGTTATTGCTGCCAAAATGAATCATTCCTTCTGGTTCCACCAGAGAGTCACCTGCAAAGAGTAAAGTTTTCTCCCCAGCTTTAAGGATTTCTACAGACCTATCTTTACCTCGAAATATTTTTGCAGAACCTTTGACCGCGTTGTAGGTAAGGACTCCTTCCTCTATTGTAGCTATCTGCATTCCAGGATGGGTGTGAGGAGGAAGTTTATACCCTGGAGGGATAACATATCGCACGAGTGCTAAAGAACGATTGGGAATAGCGACTGGCTTGCCACTTGCCTTCAAGTCACGCACAATTGTTTGTGTAGATTGGATTTCTCTCGAACTACTGGAACTACTCCCGAAAATAACTAAAACAGTTACTAATGCTAACTTGGCAAGTGGGAATATTTTACTCTTAATTTTAGACATATTCTCGATTTTTCCTTTTGTCGCGTCACCTCTCTACTATTTACCCAAAGTAAGTTCCTCTTTTTTGCCTAAGATACCTTGAGGTCGCCAAATCATCAGTATCATTACAATCAGACCCATAATCATAATCCGCAAAGCATCTAAACTGGCACCGCCAACAAACAAGTTACGGGTAATCTCGTTATAGGCAGAAAAAATTAATGCTCCAACTAGAGTACCTGCATTACTGCCAGCCCCACCTAAAATAATTATTGTCCAGGCATAAAAGGTGACTATGCTCTCAAAATTACTGGGATAAACTGTGGTGAGATACCAAGCATAAAAAGCACCAGCAATTCCAGCGATCGCTCCTCCTAGCATAAAGGCTTGCAGCTTATACCAAAAGACATTTTTCCCCAACACTCTGGGAATTTCTTCGTCTTCTCTAATTGCTTTGATTATTCTTCCCCACGGCGATCGCACTAATATTTCCAAGCCCCAATATACTAACGCCAATACTAACAGCACTAATACCATCAAACCCGCTCTATAGTAATAGTCGTAAAGAGCTAGAGTCCCGTTGATATATATTGCCACAATTAAAGTAGTACCGATCGCCCCCCAAATTATCAGACTAATTGGTTTTCTGGGTCGATAGCTTTTATCTTGAATCTGTTGGTTTTCTTTCCACTGACTTTTTAGTCCTCGCCAAAGTTGCCACATAGCAAAAACTGCAATTATAGTTAGGAGGGCGATCGCTATTAATTTTTGCCATAAATTAGGATCCCAGTCTGCCAAAGGTATGAGATAGTCTTTGAGTCCAAAACTCCCTTCGATCGGCCCGTCTGGACTAGGCCATTGTTCGTTGTTTGCTATTAGACGCAACAATTCAGCTACGCCAATGGTGACAATTGCTAGGTAATCTTCTCGCAGTCTCAGAGTGGACGTACCTATTATTAGTCCTAGGGTTGCTGCTACTACCGTACCTATTGCTACTGCTACAATTACGGGTACGCCTTGGATATTTAACAAAACTGTGACGTATGCCCCTATTGTCATGAAGGCAACGTGACCGAAATTAATTAAACCTGTCAAACCCCACTGTAGATTTAATCCTAGGGAAAATAATGCATACAGGGCGGTGAAAATTGTCACTGAAACGAAATAACCAACCATTCAATTTTGACGTGACTAATTGGATCTTCTTTAGATTGTGATTTTACCGCACCTAGTTTGATTTGGGGAGGTTAATTCGTTTTTTATATATTTTTAGTACTGGGGTGCTAGGATTCGAACCTAGGAATGGCGGGACCAAAACCCGCTGCCTTACCGCTTGGCTACACCCCAATGTTGTTGGCACGTTAGTTATTATAACAGTTAATCTTGGGGAAATGTCAAGTATTTTTCAGTAGATTAATTCATATTCGGTAAGCGTTCGAGAGCTTTATTAGAACCTATAACCACCATAACCAAGCCTTTGTACAGTACTTGGTTGGGATCTGGATTGATCGCGAATTTATCTTCATTACCTACAGCTAAGACGTTCAAGCCATAGTTACTTCTCAGTTCTAGCTCTGCCAAGGTTTTACCGTCAAATTCTTCTGGCACGAGTACTTCTAAAATGCTATTGTCTGGGTCTAACTCAAAGCGATCTAAAACTGCTGGCTTAGTTAAGGTGCGTGCCAAAGTACATCCAGCCTCGTATTCGGGAAATACGACGAGATCGGCTCCTACCTTTTGTAAGAGTTTGCCGTGAATTTCTGAAGAAGCTTTAGCTACTACGTGGTTTACCCCAGCTTCCTTTAAATTAAGCGTGGTAATAATACTTTCTTCTAAAAAATTGCCAATAGCAACGATTATTGTATCGAACTCCAAAAGACCAGCTTCTTTTAAAGCTGAAGGATTGGTCGCGTCTAGTTCAATAGCGTGAGTAACAATTTTTTGTCCTAATACCTGTTGTACTCGCTTTTCATCAATATCAGTACCGAGGACTTCATACCCCATTCTATGTAATGACTCGCAGACACCGCGTCCGAACCGTCCTAAGCCGATTACTGCAAATTGGCGATTTTCTTGGCGCAGACTGCTTAAAAAATTGAGAGAGCCTAGATTCACTCCCCACCTCTTTTTTTCACGTGCTTGACTTTTTGTTGTGTTTGTGTTTTTAACAATATTTGTGGCTTTATCTGTGGCTTTCACTGGTCTAAAGAAGTTGTTTTTTGCAGAATAGGAGCGATCTCGAAGAGATCCTCGTAGCGCCTAGCTTTGAGCGAGATCGCGCAATCTCTAACCAATTAGTAAATTTTCCTCTGGGTACTTAAGAGCGCTCGGATGAGGAGGCTCTCCAACGATCGCTGCTATTAACAATAGAATGCCCACTCTTCCAGCGTACATCGTCAAAATTAAAACTATTTTAGCAGCAGAGGACAAACTTGCTGTTATTCCTGTTGAGAGTCCCACCGTTGCGAAAGCTGATATCACTTCAAAAAATATGTTGACAAATTCAAAATTAGAATCGAACAGAGAAATAGTAATCGTTGCTAATACTACTGTACTACCCGAGCCCACGAGAACGGCAATAGATTTTAGAATCAGAGATAATGGTACCTCTCTTTGATAGATTATAACTTCTTCTTTCCCTTGTAAAACTGAACGAGTGCAATGATTGAGAATACTCGCAGTTGTTGTTTTAATGCCACCGCCAGTTCCGCTAGGACTAGCACCTATAAACATCAATCCCATAGTAATAAAAATGCTGGTTATAGTTAGCTGACCCATATCGATCGAATTAAAGCCAGCAGTTCTCGTCGTGACCGACTGAAACCAAGCAGCTAAAAATTTGTCTCGGAAATTTAGATTAGCTAGAGTAGCTGGATTATTTAATTCTGTTAGTAAAAAAGCGATCGTTCCTAGAACTAGAAGTATGCAAGTAGTGCGGGTGACAACTTTAAAATTGAGAGAAAAATTAAATCTTTCCTGCTTCCTTCTCAAGATATTTTCGCCCCATAAAAATAGTTCAATAATTACTTGATAGCCAATGCCTCCAAAAATAATTAAAAAAGAAATCACTAAATTAATGGTCAAAGAAGATTGATAGCCAACCAAACTATCTGGAAACAAACTAAATCCCGCATTATTCCAAGCACTGATACTGTGAAAGATTGACAGCCAAAGACCGCGAGATAAATCCCCTGCTTCTGAAGAGAAACTATTGAACATTAAGAAAATGCCAGTAATTTCAAAAATTAAAGTAGTGGCAATAATCGAACGGATTAAATTCCGACTACCTTGTAAAAAAGGGCGATCGAAAGACTCTTGAATTGCCAATCTTTGTCTGAGGTCGAACTTACGTCCGATCAGTAATATTAAAAAGGTGGTGACGGTCATATAGCCCAAACCTCCCACCTGAATTAGCAAAAGTATAATTAACTGTCCCCAAAAAGAAAAATAACTCCCCGTATCCACAACAGCTAAACCCGTAACGCAGACAGCAGAGGTGGAAGTAAATACAGCCACGAGGGGGCTATTCCAGGTGCCGTCGCTAGTAGCAAATGGCATTAATAACAACAAGGTTCCTACGGCAATAACTGCTAAAAATCCGAGGCAAATTGTACGCGCAATAGTCATTATCTTCTTGGGTTAAGTTAAGAGAAACCACTGAGCTGAGGGGACTGTTTCATCTGAAGCGCTCGTTGGTAAAGCTGCTCCAATTTCTTAATATTCCCAGCCAGAGTATAGCGGTCTAAAACTCGTTGTCGCGCTTTTTTTCCTAATAGTTTAGTTAATTCTGGTTGATCTCGAAACAGAGGTAATAAAGTTTTTAATTGAGTTGTTACCCCCTGAGTATTAATAACTGCTCCTGCTCCTGTTTCTAATACTTCACCGTCAGCCCCTGCATCAGTAGCTATACAAGCCACACCGCAAGCCATAGCTTCGAGTAGAGACAAAGATAACCCCTCAACTAAAGAAGGAAGAACAAAAACATCAGCAGCACGGAGAATGTCTATGCGTTTTTGTCGATCGGCAACAAATCCCAGCCAAATTATGCCATATTCTTTACCGTAAAAGGGCTTTAAGGAGGCTGCTAAAGGACCGTCGCCAACAATAACCAATTTACAATCGCGACCCATATGGGAGTACTTCCAAGCCTTCAGAAGAGCTTCTACATTCTTTTCCGTCGAAATTCGTCCCTGATAGACAAACAAGCGTTTAGCATCGATTTGAGATTTTAGAGCGGAATATCCAGGAGAATATGTTTTTTCATCTACTCCGTTAGGAATGACAGCTAATATATCCTTTTTGACTCCCAGTTTAACCAGTAAATCCCGTTGCAGCCTCGAGAAAACGATTACTCGATCGTAACGAGCCAGAAAAGGTGCATAAAGCTGATAAGTGAGGAATTGGGTACTCGATGCTATATTGCGCAGTTTGCTATCAAAAGCAGGGTGGAAAGTCGCAACTAAAGGTAGAGAAAGTTCCTCGCAAATTTCTGGCAGGCGGAAATCCAAAGGAGATAGGGTCAAAGAAGCGTGTATCAGGTCTGGTTGTAGTTCCTGGAGACTTCGCGTTAATACTTTACTAGATTTTAAGGTCGGAATTGTATAAAGTTGAGATTTATACAAAAAAGGTAAAAACACTTCCGGACAATCAGGCCAATCAGGATATGCGGATTCTTCTTGGGCGAAATGGAGAAAGCTAACTCGATGTCCCCGCTCCAGTAAAGCATTGGTGATTTCCCGACCGTAAGTAACGTTACCACAAAAAGGTGATTTTTTTCCCAGCCAAGCTATATGCATTCAGGTATCTTTGTTAGAAGTTTAGTATCAGAGTTTATTAGTTCATTAAAGATTATTATTACTAATAGAAGACAACTAACGACCTGATTTGTCAACCTTACTTTAGTTTACTCCTCTACTGCGGGAAATATACCAAGTTAAGATACCTCCGGCAAAAACGATAGCGGCTAAACCTAGAAGTGTCGGTCTCAAGCCTAAAAATGTTTCTGCTCTTCCTGCTAAGGCTAGGGGTAGAGACAAAGCAATATTAACGGCATTATTTTGCAAGCCGAAGACTTTACCTCGCATATCGGGAGGGGTTTCTGCTTGAATGGTAGTTTGCATCGGAACGATTACTAAAGCGGCAAATCCACCTAAAAACGCAGTCATTAACAGCGCTAACCACTGTTCGCTAGTCGAGAAAGACAAACCTACTAAAGAAGCTGCTACTCCTAACAAACCGACTAAGCTAAGTTGTGCGTGGGAAAAACGCTGACCTGAATTACCCAATAATCCTGCTACACAGCCTATACCTACGCCACCAGCAGCAATCAAACGCCCAAACTGTTCCGGTTTCATGTCTGGAATAGCTTCTGACAGACGCACTGCTAAAACGGGTAAAGTGGCAAATACGCAGAATAAGATTATTAATTGAATTAAGGCATTGCGTACGCGATGATTGTTATTTAGGTAGCGAACGCCATCCCAAATATCTTGGAGAACGTGGGATTGATTTTGTTTGCGTTGTTCTTTTGTTTCCGATGTTTTGAGAAATAGGAGCATTGTCCCAGCGATCGCGTAAGAACCGCCAACCGCCAATTCTTTACCAATGTGTGAATGGTTCACTAGAGCATCTGCTGCTGCTAAGATAGGTTCTCCTATGGCAAAACCTACGATTAACGATGCCATCATAGTTGTGGTGTAAAGGGAATTTGCTGGCAGCAGATTAGAGCGCTTGACAATTAGAGGGAGAACTGCTTGTTCGGCCGGAGCAAAAAACTGGGTTAAGGTAGAAACTAGAAAACTGACCAATAAAAGCATCACAAATCCTAGTGGCAAACCAAAAAAAGAATTTTGCCCTGAAGATAGCCACAACAACCAAGGTATTGCTAAAACGAGCAGACCTCGCAGCAAGTTTGTTATTGCCAGCACTCCTTTTTTTGACCAGCGATTTACGTATACCCCCGCCAAAGAACCAAACAAAACCGCTGGGATCGTAAAGGCAATCATAATTGCCGAATCGGGATCGAAATTGATTCGATCGATATCTTGAAAGCGATTGGCAATTATCGCAATCATTAATACCAAATAAACTTTGTCTGCTAGTTGAGAAAATATTTGACCGCACCACAGAAGTACGAAGCGGGGATTTTGTAGCACGGCTACAAATCCGCTATTTGGGGTCGAAGTAGAGGATTTTTGTTTCATGGAATTATCTTCAATTTGGTCGTCAGTAGATGATTTTTCTGAGGAAGAATCTGCTTTGGGATCGGATTTTTCAGATATTTGCATTTTTATCTTTATCATTTTTTTAAAATTAAATTAAATTAAATAAGTCTAACCTCTAAAATTCTAGGCTAGATAAGGCATCTACTAACGTTGCAGAGCGAATTTGGCGGCTAAAATGATACTGAGCGTAATCTCTCAAGATTCGCTCTACTTTAACCCAGGCTCTATCTAAAGAAGTTTCGATCGTCTCAGGGGGCAATATTAAAGAATAATCAGGTATTGACTTATTTCCTAAGGTTTGTAGTAAGGTTAGCTCCACTGCATTGAGTTGGCTATTTAGTTTGGGCAACGATCGCTCTGTTTTTTGGGAAGAATTGGCAGCGATCGCCCCAGAAGATTGCCCCTCATTAACTGACAAGGTGAAAGTTCCCCCTACTTCAAAACTAAACCCTATTCGCCAGCGAGGATCGCTAAAATTAGGTTGGAGTTTTTTTTGAGTTAAACAGCAATTAAGAACTTGGGGAGCAATTCCGGCTAAAACGAGCAGGTGAAAGACAGCTTGGGTCAAATGAGCTAATAGCATTGTCTGCGACCCATTCTGAACGGGGAGCTTTTCTAAACGCCGCAAATGTTCGTTTAGTAGTTGATAAAGTTCTGATTGAGGTCGATCGCTTAAGGCAAAAAACAGAACTAATTCTGCTAGATATTGAGAAGCGGCTAACTTGCCTAAATCTCGACTCAAACCAGAATAAGTTTGAATGGTTTCTGCTTGAGTAATTTTATCTAGCGATCGTCCTTTGGCAATTAGCAATTGATTGACGACAAATAACTCGCTTTTACCCCGCAGTTTAGATTGGTGTTTTCTGGCACCAGGAGCTACTGCTCTTACCAAGCCAAATTCTGCTGTTAAAATGGTTACAAGGCGATCTGCTTCTCCTAGAGGCATCCCTTTGAGAACGATCCCGCTGGCTTGATACGTTCGGCTCATTAGATATATTTTATTTATTCTTTCGATATAATATTTCCCTATTAGGGCAACTTACGATCGAATTTTTATGCTTATAACAGGTTTCTAACCAGCCCGACTAATAATTAAGTAGTCGGTAATTATATATATTTTAGTTACTTTTTATTTGCTCTTAGTTCTTCCATCAAATCTACCCCGCGAGAAGTACCGAGTCTAGTTGCACCAGCTTGTATTAGGTCGATCGCTTGTTTGAGAGTGCGAATACCTCCAGAAGCTTTTATACCAATCTGTCCATTAGTAATTTCTTTCAACAGCCGCACGTCTTCTACTGTAGCGCCTCCGAACCAACCCGTACTAGTTTTTAAGAAAGCAGCACCAGCATCGAGACATATTTCTGCAGCTAGTCGTTTTTCGGCATTGGTTAGCAAAGCAGTTTCGAGGATGACTTTGACTAATTGCCCAGTTTCGTGACAAATTTGCGCAATTTCTTGGTAAATAGCCTCGGAATTCCCTGCTTTTAACCAGCCTAAATTAATAACTACATCTAATTCAACTGCACCATTATCCACCGCTTCTTGGGCTTCATAGAGCTTAACTGCTGAGGTAGTAGCCCCAGAAGGAAAGCCAATAACCGTACAAACTTTTGTTTTTCTACCGTGAAGAATTTCGCTAGCTTGACGCACGAAAGCAGGATAAACACAAACCGATTTAAAGCCATATTGCTCTGCTTGCAAGCAACACTGTTTCACCTGTTCGGGGGTAGCAGTAGGATTAAGTAGAGAGTGATCTATATAATCAACAAGATCGATCTCTTCTCTAGATATAGCCATATCGCTCCCATCATAAGATAAAAAGATTGACGCTCTCACACTAAAAGTGTGGGATTCTTAGTTCATCAAGCCCACTTAAGCCAAGTTCCTTGCGGTGCTAGACTCAGAGGTGGTTCTTTCCCTAAGCGTTAACTTTCCGTCCGCCCGACGGTAGTTGCATTACTGCAAAATTTGTTTGAGTTAAAATGCTGGTCGTTCAGTTCCCATGAAGATTTTACCCACTCCTGGGTGAGATACTGAAACTGCGGAGTAGAACCCGATATCTTCAATTGTCAAGGTACAGCTAGCGTAACGTGTTAGGTTACATAGGTTTTTAAAGAGGTTGTTCCTAGCCTCTTTTGGCATTATACAACTGCTACTTTGTCAAAAAGTTTAAACATATTATTAAATTGTTGGCTGCCATTCATCCACACGCTGGATGCGTGGGTCTTCTGGCAGAAAAAGATAAAAAGCGTCTAATTAGCAAAAAAATATAGTTAGAAGACTTCGATCGATCCTATTCTCTTTCAATACGCATTGAAGCTGACTTTGCGGAGGAAACTGCCACCACCTATCGCCAACACCTCTATGAGTTTGAGAATGTGGATGTCATCGTACTTGAGGCGATTTACCTGCTACAGCCAGCTTTCATGGCTGACTACGACTTCTCATTATGGATTGACTGTAGTTTCAAGACAGCGCTGGAACGAGCCTTAGCAAGGGGACAGGAAGACTTACCCGCCCAAGAGACGATTAACGCCTATCGTACCATTTACTTTCCGGCCCAAGAAATTTATTTTCAGCGGGATAACCCGAGAAGTTTGGCGAGTGCGATCGTCAATAATGACCCACGAATGATTGGACGGCAGGAATATCCCACATTGCTTGAACTGCAGGACTTTGAAGCCTAAAACTGCGGCTATATCTCTCTTTACTGCACACAGTGATAACTGATAACTGATAACTGATAACTGATTTAACAGCTTACCTCCCATCTATCTCATCTAGTCTTTCTAGATCTTTAAACTCCTCCACCGCTTCTTCTAGAATAAGTGCTGACGAAGAAGATTTCACCAAATAAATATTAAAGGGTTCTTGACTGATGTATTTGGCATAAGACGCTTGTAGATATGGAAAATAATCTGGATTCTTGGCAACATAATACTCGAAAAATGCCAAAACCATTGCATTAGTGTACTGAGGAATTAACTCTCTTTCCCTTACAGTTGCATCTGAGAGAGACTCAACGAATTCACTAACGATACCTCTCAGTTGAGAAATGTCAATGTGTGCTTGTCCTTCTATTAAAGCTAGATACTTATCTGGCGACTTCAACCAGGTGAAAGAGCGTATCTGTTCTATTGCTGCAGGGGTAGCTGGATCGTCACTACCTGCACCGAGAAAAACAGGAATTTGAATCTTGCTCAGACCCTCGGCTCCAAATAGACTGCTATTGAGTGGATTTAGTGCCATGACTGCTTTAACTCGCCGATCGCGGAAATTGTAAGTTTGGCGCGGTAGTTTTAAGGCTCGACACTGAACTAAAAGAGAAAAATTAGGTTCCCAAACTGGACGGTTGCAGTCTGTTTCTAGTTGCTCGAAATCAATCTCCGCACCTGCTAGTGCCAAGGCTGTATAGCCGCCAAAAGAATGACCTATGACCCCAACTTCTTTTAGATCTAGCTTTCCTTCAAACTCAGTATCATTGCGCCTTTCTAATTCGTCAAGGACATAGCTAATATCTAGAGGTCGATCGATGAATTCCTTGAGTTTGAATACTTCTCTGGAATAGCCTTGTAGCATATCTTGAAATTGATTCGAGTCGCTCCCTGGGTGCTGGGGAACTGCAACCACATATCCGTAAGAAGCTAGATGTTGCGCTCGTTTTTCAAAGTAGTCTCGATCGCTTCCTAAACCGTGGGATGCTACTACCACTGGAGTTTTACCCGCTCTCCATTTTTTGGGTTTGTAAAGATCGACTTGAAAGTTACGCTGGCGACTTTTGTCTCTTAAAGTAATAGTTTGTTTGTTCCAGCCGCGATCGCTATTGACTCTGAGATCTCTTAGAGTAGCAAAATTTACTCGTGTAGAGGAAGCAGCTTCGGTTAAAGATAACTTAGCTATTTTTGCTACCATTTCATCTGTTTCTTCTAACAAAATTTCCACTAAGTTTGCTAGCTTTAAAAGGCGATCGGCTCTGACTTCGATATCAGTAGAAAATTGACGCAGAAAATTGAGAAGAGTCAGACCTTCGCTCTCGTCGAAAGCAGCTTTAACTATAGCAGCTCGAATTGCATATTTACCATTGCGACCCCCTGGAAGATTAAATATATTCCCGACCTGGGTTAGTATCTCTTCGCCCATGGGGGTGCGCAGGAAACGATAAAGTTGGACTGGATTAGCATTTTGACGTTTTATTAGAACTTGACGAAACTCAGCTAGAGTTTTTGAGTCGAATTCTTTCGCGTATGGCTCTAATTCTCTATTAATCGTCCCTTCAACAGCAAAAGTTTCCAGAGAATCAACTTCAATTGAGACAAGCGCCGACTTGTAATTAATTAAAATTTTTTCTGCTGCTTCAACGGGTACAGCAGCCAACACAGGGGGAATAATTCCTAATGCTAGATAAAAAAGCCATTTTTGCCATAAAAAAGGCTTAGGTCTATTAAATTTTTTTTTGTATCGCTCGAATGTTTTGCTGGCCATAATAGTTCTCCCATCCGCTATTTTTCGCCGACAGTTTTGGCAAGCAGAGCAAAGTTTCCAGCACTAAACAACACAGAGAGCGAGGGATCTTAATTACGATACTTATGCACTTTTTGATAATTGATTTTTTTTCGCTGCGCCAGTCTTAATTACGATCCGCAACCTTGCGCTTCTTGCTTCTGTGTCAAGATTACGATCTAGTTTATACTTCTATACTAGTAAGTTTAGGAAATTATTTTCAATATCGAAACTTTATCTTAACAAGATATTAGACATTGCATGGAAATAAAGAATTGTTTAGGGCTTTTAATTTTGATTCAGCTAACCCTTGTGGCTCTAATCATTAAGGCAGAATTAGCAGTTTCTTATGATAGACCATCTCTGCTGTACAGAGAAGAATGGCAGGAGATTCCTGCTGCCACTCCGGTAACTCAGGAACATATCAGCCATGAGAATTTAATGCTTAATTTATATGGCTCAGCTAAAGAAAGTCGTGACATCCTCCCCGACCTGCGCACTTCGCTTGGACGGGGCTTCCAAAACTCGCAATTTGGCTTTCCTGTTGCAACGAGTGCCAACTAGACTGATATTGCTACCAATCCCCGCCGCTTCCTCTTCACAGGCGTTTTCCTTGTCCCTGAGTCCCAGGGCTGCAATGCCTCGCTGTCGAATTACTTCAGCAGCAGCATGGTCGCGATGGGTTTCATACCCGCAATTTTCACATTTATGAGTTCGATCCGTAAGTTCTTTTTTACCTGTGTGGGTGCCACAATCAGGGCAAGTTTGAGAGGTTCCTCTAGCATCAACCTTGGCAAAATAAATTCCGCGCTTGAAACAGACGTTTTCTAATATGTTTAGAAAAGCTCCAAAAGCAGCATCCAACGTATGTTTCCTGAGCATCCCTCGATTCATTGCCACAAGATTAAGATCTTCTACAAAAATCATCCCTGAATCTTTGCAGATTTTATGAGCAGTTTGATAGTGAAAGTTTTTGCGGGTATCGTAAATCAACGCATGAATTCTAGCTACTTTTAACCTAGCTTTATCTCTGTTCCTAGACCTTTTCTGTTTTCTAGATAATTTACGTTGGAGCAATTCAAGCTTCCTTTGTAATTCTTTGAAAAATAACGGTCTAGCGATATATTCTCGATCTGAAGTAGTTAGAAATGACTCTAACCCTAAATCTATACCTTTAGCATGACCCCAAGGCATGGGCTGGGGAATATCTATATCCGATTGAATACAAACAACTGCATACCATTTTCCCGCTTTTGTCAAAACTCTTACTTGTTTGACAACAAATTCCTTTGGTATAGGTCGATGCAAATTAATCGGCATTTTACCTACTTTTGGGATTTGAATTTGCCCACCAGTAATAGGATTACTTTTGAATTGTGGGAACAACATTGAACGCATTGAGCCATACTTTTTATATCTAGGGAATCCATAACCTCTTTGTCTAAAGAAGTCTAGAGCTTCGTGCAGTCTTCTAACAGTAGTTTGTAATATTTGAGATTGAGCGGCTTTAAGATATGGATCTTCTTTCTTCAGTTTGGGTAATGCATTCTGCTGATTGTAGTAACCAGGAAATGGTTGGTCAACAGGGATTATGTATTCTTGTTTTATCGAACATCGATCTATCAAACACTTTTTGCTGTTATACCAATCCTTTACCTCTCGCAGACAACGATTATATAGTCGTCGGCAAGTTTCTAGCCAATCAAGCATTTTCTTCTCTTGATTGGTATCAGGGTAAATTCGGTAGCAATAGTTGAGTGTTAGAGTCATAATATGATTCTAACACAAAATAAATAGCCTATAAATTCATAGTGGAACTCGCTTTCATCCCCTAACTGCGTTCCTTGTTAGCGGACTTCCCGCTCGCAGGTTAATTTTAATAGCATACCGATAACTAAAAACTCATTACTCGTTACTCCCTCGCAGCAAAAGGTACTTTTGCAAGAAGTCTAATGATTTGCTAGCAAAGTAATTCTATCGATCTGGATATACAGCAGACTTTATCAGGACAATTGCTCCAACAATCTAGTTTTAAGCTTTAATTCACACAATTATACAAATAATGAGAGAACAGGTACTCCGATGTCAAAAATACATCATTTGCCAGAAAAAGTTGCCTTCTTGATTGACCAGTGCCACTGCTTTTGACTGCACCCGTGAGATACCTAACTTTATCGATCGAATCAACAAAATCGGTTTGTAGGGACTACCTATGGTTCAGTTAACAGTTCTTGAGGAGGAATTTGTTCGCGGGTAATAATAATTGTCTCAAAGAAATCCTTAATTCTTTGGGGTTCAATAGGAACAATACCATCCTCTCCAAAGTAACGGTTAACTATCCCCACATAACGGGAGTCACCATTAATATAACCATCCATCATTTTGCCAATGGTAAAGTTAACTAAATTCAAAAAAGTTGAATCATGTTCCGGAACCATACAAGCAATTCCATGTTTAAAATAAGACTCATCAGGAACCACCTTATAATCATCAGGTGTGTCTAAAGTTTGTCGCATTCCTTCTAATATGGTTCCATCAAAAGCAAACCCATCTATTTTTCCATTTTCAACTGCTTTTAACCCTTGCTCGAGACTCTCTAGATTAACAATTTTCACTTGAGATTCAATCACCTTAATGGCTTCGGGACGAAGAATATTTTTAACAATTCCAATGCGCTTACCTTTGAAAGATTCTGGGGAGGATAAATTACTATTTTGCTTCACTAATACCTTAATTCCAGAGATACCATAAGCTAAAGAAAAATCAACAAATTTATCTCGTTGCCAAGTAAAAGTAGTATCACAAGCAATGTCAACTTCTCTATTGAGGACACTTACAATCCTCTCGTCTAAAGTATCATCAACAATTACCTTTATTTTTACGTCTTTTCCCAGTTCTGCCTCTAAAGTTTCTCTAATCAATTCGATGATTTCCACCGAATATCCCACTAATTTATCCTTATCATTGACATAAGCAAAAGGAACTAAATTAATTCTTGTGCTAACATTTAAAACTCCCGTTCTCGCTACCCTTTCAACTACAGTCTCAGCTAAACTTTGACTCGGAAAAGCAAAAGCAGTCATTAAACTTAGAGCAATCAATGATAATTTTTTATACATAATCTCTCCAGAGAAAAAAATCAACATAAAAACAGATTAATTATCACGTTTTTTAGTAAAAATATCAGCAAAAAATTAAAAAAATTAACAATAGTGGAAATTTATCATTTTTTTTGCTACAGTGCTTGAAAGTTTTGCATCACAGGAGCAAAAATTGTGCAAACTACCACCAAAATTACTTTTGTGGGTTTCTTATTAGCGGTATCGACTTTGACTGTTTCCGCAGCAAAAGCCAGGGCCAAAATGCCTGTAAATAGTGATGCTTCTAGTAACATTGAATATCGTCTTTCTCGTATTACCAAAGCAGTACAACAGCGAGGGATTGAAACACCTAATACCTCAAACATAGAAATAGAAATAGAAAATTCAATCGCTAGAGGTTTTGCTAATCGTAGTGGTGGGGGTGGGTTTGCTAATAGCTCTCGTGGGGGTTTTGCTAATCGTAGTGGTGGGGGTGGTTTTGTCAACCGAAGTCCTTGGAGAAATGGAGGTGGTTTCTACAACCGTTATTAATAGATTCAAAAGATATTTATTGTTAAGTTTTCTCAGTGTTTATTCTTCAATTCAGGAGATTATATTTTGCAGATTGCGACAAAAATTACTTATGTTGGTTTTCTCTTAGCTGTTTCTACATTAACTGCTTCTGTTGCTCAAAGTAATTCTACATTACCCGATGCTAATTTAACGATAGACAGTCGTCTCTCTCGGCTGACAGAAGCGATGCAACAAAGGGGAGTTGATATTTCAACAGAAAAAAACGATGATTTAATGGCAAGAGGTTGGGCTGATGGGCGTAGAGGCAATTGGGTTAATGGAGCCCGTAGGGGTTTTGCTAATCGTTATGGAGGTGGAGGTTTTGTAAATCGTACTCCTTGGAGAAATGGCGGTGGTTTTTATAATCGTTATGGAGGTGGAGGTTTTGTAAATCGTGGGGGTGGGGCTTGGAGAAATGGCGGATTTATTAATCGGTGGTAAGGAGAAAAAATGACTATAAATTTACCTATCGATACTCATAAAAATAAGTCTATAGATGTTTCATCCTTTGGACCAATTAATTTAGTGGTTATTCAACCCACTCCCTTCTGTAATCTCAATTGTGATTATTGTTATTTACCGAATCGAGATCTAAAAGAAACACTATCTCTCGAGCTCATTGACCCTATTTTTAAAGCAATTTTTACCAGTCCATTTGTAGGAGAATTTGTTGATATTTGTTGGCACGCAGGAGAGCCTTTAGCGGTTTCTATTTCTTTTTATGAAGAGGTATTTAAACGAATTGAAATTGCCAATAAAAAATATAATCAACAAGAAGTTCCTATTTATCATTCAGTACAAACTAACGGAATTTTAATCGATCGAGCTTGGTGTGATTTATTTAAACAATATAATGTTGGCGTGGGAGTTAGTATTGATGGGCCAGATTTCTTACATGATTTTCACCGTAAAACTCGTACAGGTTTAGGAAGTCATGAAAGTGTCATGAGAGGAATTCGTTACTTACAAAAAAATGATATTTATTTCAATATAATTGCTGTTATTACTGAAGAATCGCTAAATTATGCTGATGAAATGTTTGATTTCTTCTGGGATAATGGCATTACTGATATCGCGTTTAATATGGAAGAAACAGAAGGAATTAATCAGAATTCTTCTTTAGAACAAGTAGGAACAGAAAAACGTTATTATCAGTTTATGCAGCGATTTTGGGAATTAAACAGCCAAACTAACGATCGATTTAAAGTCCGAGAGTTTGAGTCAATTTGCAGTTTAATTTGTGATAATCAACGGTTGGCAAAAACAGATATGAATCATCCATTTGCTATTCTAAATATTGATTATCTCGGTAACTTTTCAACCTTCGATCCTGAATTATTATCAGTTAACACTAAACCTTATGGCGATTTTATTTTAGGGAATGTTTTAACTGATACCTTAGAATCTGTTTGCGATCGTGAAAAGTTCCAAAAAATCTATCAAGATACGATCCAAGGGGTTGATAAGTGTCGTGAAACCTGTAATTATTTTGGGGTATGTGGTGGCGGCGCAGGCAGTAATAAATATTGGGAAAATGGTAGCTTTAATTCCACAGAAACACAAGCTTGTCGTTATCGTATCAAATTGATAACCGATATTGTTCTTGAAGAATTGGAAAAGTCTTTTAATTTAAGTTAGAGTCAGAGCATGTACGAAAAGTATAAAAAGTTACGCTAATCGTCTCAGCATAATCTCAATTATAGCTGCATA
This sequence comes from Prochloraceae cyanobacterium, assembly GCA_030065755.1. Taxonomy (GTDB): domain Bacteria; phylum Cyanobacteriota; class Cyanobacteriia; order Cyanobacteriales; family JASJDA01; genus JASJDA01. Next base: position 43,385 of record JASJDA010000053.1, read on the forward strand.
GATAAATGCCTCGCTGGTTTGAGTTAAGACTTCATAATCAAAATTGATCACAAACGTAGCCTAAACTCCCTTTATAATTATAGTGTTTTTTATTTTTGGCTGACTACTTATAAAGCTTATCTAACTCTCTTCTGTCACTCTCGAAAAACTGGTTAATCCAATTTGTCTGTGCCAAATTAAGTCTAAAAGTGGAAAGACAATAAACTTCGAGTCCGAAAATTATCAAAGTTTCTAAAACCAAATCCAGTTCGATCGGAAACTGGACAACTTAAGAAAGCACGGTTCGCTTTATTTTGAATGGCTAGTTTTCTGATTAGTTCGAGAAAGTTATTAATGCTTTCTGTTTTGAAGAGAATGTGTCCTACTGTGTTGTCTTTATCTATGAAAAAGATTTCTAACCATTGGTGATATTAGTAGTTGAATAATTCTGCATTAGTTAAGTTAATTGCTTCGGCGATAAGTTATTGGAAAAAGGTTCCCTAATTAAAAATGAATTATTCGTTACTTGCTGCTCTAACCAAAATATTAAACAAATCTTTTTGATTAAAAGCTCCTTGTGTATTAATTGAAATATGTTCAGCTAAACATTCAATCACTTCTTCTCGGATATCATTATCAGTTAAAACAGGTTCTTTAGAAACTTTAGTCAATTTGTTTTCGTCCACTAAATATTATCAAATTTCTTTGATAATTTAACCTTTTTAACCACTAAACTTCAGAAATATATGTAACTGAACTTTAATTGTAATGATTTATAATTTTTACTTATATTTTGGCGCTCGCTCAGAACATCTGTATTAAGAAAAAGACTCTGGAAGGAATGCCGCTAACTTAAGCTGAAACCCTTG
>JASJDA010000329.1 GCA_030065755.1 Prochloraceae cyanobacterium
GGAGTAAATTTAACTTTGTGGCGGCAAAAACGCCAAGAAGTAGAAAAACTGCGTAAAAGTCGTCTTCAACAACGTAATTTTCGCTCCCGATCCCGAGCGATATTTGACTGAATTGGAAACAGAGCTGCTCCAGGCTATTTTGCCACCCTAGCTTCTGAAGCAGTTACACCCCAGGAGACCAATAGCTTGGAAAATCCCTAATTAACCCACAACAGACTATTTTTACTTGTAAAAAAGAGAAGATGAGCAAAGAGACTCCAAGAGTGAGCTACACCATAACTATCAGAGCAAGTGTAGATGATGTCAACATGAACGAGCTGATTGAATACTTGAAGGCGATCGGGCGAACGGCGGCTAACCAAAATATTGAAAAATTGATATTGATGGGTTTATTAGCAAAAGCCAAGAAGTACTCAGGTAAATACTCCCAGGAGCAATTAAGGGTTTTTTGCGCTCGAAAATTGTGATAATCTTTCAAATTACGCGAGTTTTTTGCGTCTTGAATTCGGGGCGATCGATACTCGAATATATTCAAATGTAGCTCCAAGAGCAATATCCGTACAACAAGAGTTAAACGGGTTTAATAATGGTGTCGTCTCAGCAGATAAGGTTGTAATTTCAGAGGTACAGATATCGAAGCCAGTAGTAGAACAATCATCCCCTACCACAGAATTAATTGATGATGAATTAATTGATGATGAGGAGAGTTTGGAAGTGGATTTTGATGAGGCATTTGGCGATTGATATTGAAAATTGTAACAGGCAAATTTTGGGCGCTCGGGTGTGGGGCAAAATTTGGCGGTGCTATTTATATGTAGAAATGTTGCGAGCCAGTTTTGGCAGTGCTAATTTTCTGGTTTTCAGCTCATCAGGGCTAGGGGATCTAAAAAGTACACTGTACTATCATTTAGCGATAATGTCATGTTTTTGTTAAACTATACTGTATGGTTTAATTTATTAAAAATATAATCTACATCGTGATATAATTATATGTTGATGTAGAAAACCTGTTATCGTCTAGCTTTGACCTAGTCCTTACCACAAAACAAGTAGTTTTAGATATGCTAGAAATAGCTTGAACCTGCGCAATATTTGGTTAATGTCTGCTAGAGATAAGTTTCATGATGCTGTCAAACACGCTTTAGAGAAAGAAGGATGGCAAATCACCCACGATCCTTTAAGAATTAAGTTTGGTGAAGAAGATAAAATTCAGATCGATCTGGGTGCGGAAAAGGTGTTAGGAGCAGAAAAGGAAGGTCAAAAAATAGCGGTAGAAATTAAAAGTTTTTTAAGTGATTCGGCGGTTTTTGATTTTCATTTAGCATTAGGTCAGTTTTTAAATTATCGTTTAGTTTTAGAAGCAACAGAACCAGAGAGAATACTTTTTCTAGCAGTTCCAAATTATACTTATGAATCGTTCTTTTATCGCGATTTACCCCAAGCAGCTCTTAAAAAATATCAAATCAATTTAATTATTTACGATCCGATTAATGAGGTAAACTTACAATGGATAAAGTAACTGCTTATCGGCAATACATTCAAGACTTTTTAACCGAACAAACTAAAGGTAAAGTTATCGGTGGAGATATCGAAACAGAAGTTATTTTCGATAAGGAGAGCGATCGGTTTTTATTAATCGATCTGGGCTGGAAGGAACACCAACGCATTTATAATTGTGTAATTCATTTAGAAATTAGAGATAGTAAAATTTGGATTCAGCGCAATCAAACCGATCGACCTATTGCCGATGTCTTAATTTCTATGGGTGTGGCAAAAGAAGATATTATTTTAGGTTTACAACCTCCATATATTCGCGAATATACAGGCTTAGGTGTTGCTTAAATAATGAAAATATTTTTCGTCGAGTTGAGTAACATCGAGTCGGAGGCGCTCTCCTTCGGCGCAGCGAAGCTGTTCGCACTAAGAAACAATTAGCTTGAATTGTTGGCGGTAAGTTTTAACCGTATTTACGCTAGCTAATCCATTAGCGATTTCTTTGAGCGAGAATTTTCGAGAAGGAACTCCGAAAAGATAAATCGTGACGAGTGCGCTCTATTGCAGAAGACATCGAGGTTAGAGCAAGGTGGGACTGAAATTGAAAAGGCAGCGGAGGCGAATTGATGGTCAGCTAGTTTATGTTTATAAACTCGATCGAGATATTCTCTCTGATGGCGATCGCAGATTAATTCTGGAAGCGATCGAACGTAGATACCAAATGGCACTTATTGAGAATAGTGGCAATAAGCCATCTACGGATCTAAAATTAGTTAAGGCAATAGCAGTTTCGTCCTAGGCTGAATGCTTACTTGCTTTGTTCGCGGAACTCATGAGGACGTTCGACGGCCAGCTCGGCTCGAGGGCCTTACGCGCGCTTTCAATACCCGCGACGGGCAGGGTACCGGCCTTGAGTAACCCGAGTTGAACGAGCACGGAGGCTTGGTCCCAGTAAATGTGCTCGTGCGCCAACTTACCCTCCCGGAATTTGACAATGGCGACCAGCGGCACCTCCACTCGCCTTCCCGTAGGAGCAAGGCCCGGCAGCATCCAGTCCATGCGGATGGTATGAGTGAACTTGAACACCATTTCATCCACGAGTTGATTGTTGGCAATGGTTCGCGAGATGGGAGTCATTTCCGTATCCGGAGGCATCTGAGGAATGAAACGCTGGGAATAAAACTCTCGCAACTCGTCCCGTCCTTTGCCCCCAGTGAGCACAGGGATATGGTTCACGTAGGCGTCCTCGACCATGGTGGCGAGGGTGTCCTCGGTGTTGTGGGTGGCGAACTCGTGTCGCAGATGTTCCTCCCAGAGTTGGCTCAGATGTTCTTGCGCAGCGGTGAGGCCCCTGCCTGAACCTGGGTTCTCTGGTTCGCTCATAATTTGCTCCTTTATCAGTTACTTCTGTGGATCTTTCACAACTTCAGGACACGCTGGAACATGGGTACGACAGTCTAACTATTTATTAGACGTAAACTCTCTTGATATCCACCCCCGAGGTCATGAGCTTGAAATTTTTTCTGGATATTAACTTTATTTAAAATGATCTCGAAAATTTTTCCGTCTATTATCCTTTATTGTTTTATTGTCATAATCAGTAGATGGACAAGTTTTTCCGTACCTGCGATCTCGGAGCACCGTGGGGGGCGAGAGATGGAACTGGCGATTAATCCTCCCTATCGAGATTCTTTACTTTGACGATCGTAAAGAATTATAAATAAGAGCTTGACAAATGACACAAAGATTTGATTTTTAACTAATTATTGAAAATCGTCATTATCTTTACTTAAACTAAACTGTTTAGTATGAAATAGCCTTTGGGAAATTGGTGGTTAAGTGCTCGCTCGCTTGAATAAAAGATCTCGGCAAAAGTTAGATTAAGCAGTAGCTGTATTACCACCATTAACCAGGTTCTCAATAGATGAATCCACCTCAGATTGTGAACTAGTTATGAGACCATAATTACTTAGCCAATCACGTGCGAAGCTTTCCGCCGAACCACCTGCATAAGCTTTTTGTTCCTCTTCTGTGTTAAGAGACTCAATGAAAAGATTTGCGCTTTCAATTTTGTTGTTCAATATTATAATGTCCTGATTTTGAGCACCCAAGGCAATTTCTAGTGAGGCACTAGCTAATGTTATGTTGCCATTTTGTAATTGTCCACTCCAAAAGTCCAATCCTTCAGTTTCACCATCGCGATTGAACACAAATTTATAAATTTGATTGAGTTTGTCTCTGTCATTTGCCAATCCTCCAAAGAGACGCTGTTGTTCCTCTGAATTGCCAAACTCACCGACAATTCGATCGTAGATCGTTTTTTCTTCACCAGTTAAGGTATCCCCCTCTCGTGGACTATAGCTAACACGATTGTCCCTAAGGATATCACTCCAAAAATCAAGTCCTCCTCGATCTCCAGGTCTTCCATAGTAAGCAACATAAGCGATTTGTACTGTTGAGCGACTGAGAGTTAAAGGAGCGGTGTCAACAGAAACATCTTCAATATTTAAAACCGTAGTTTGATTCTCAGCCAAAGTGGCATTATCCACAGACTCCAAGCCCAAGGAAATAGTTTCTACTGTTTCTGTTGTGGCATCTGAGTAGAGAGCAATGTTGAAGGTTGTTTCTGTCTCGTTGGCCGCAAATTGAATTTCTTGAGGGAAGCTATTATTATAATCTTTACCAGCAATAGCTGTTCCACCATCATTAATGTTGACTTTAACTGTAGAGGCTTGGGTTGTGTCTCCAAACCGAGTGAGAGTGATATAGGCTTTCAAGCCTTCGGATTGAGAGTAAGTAGCTTCTTTAAAACTCACAACTGGTAATGCACTAAGAGGATCGTCAGAAATAACCCACCAATCCGATCCATTATTAATATTGTCATCAGCTCTAAAAAACAGATTTCCATCAACATTTAGTAAGTATTTTGGGTCAGAAGAACCTTTCCCAGGGCTAATATCAGCAACCAAAGTCGTACCTTTTGCGGTACCGTCGCTCTTCCATAGTTCTCTTCCATTAGTTTCATCATCGGCACTAAAATAAAGAGTTCCGTTAACATTTGTTAAGTCTAATGGGTCAGAGCCAACGCCACCATCACCAGCCTTGAAAACAGGATTAATATCTTTAACTAAAGTGGTACCTGCTGCCGTGCCATCGCTCTTCCATAATTCTCTTCCATGAGAGAAGTCAGAGGCAGTGAAAAAGAGAGTTCCATTAACATTTGTTAAGTTTAATGGTTCAGAACTCAATGGGTATTGACTATCATATGGGCCTCGATTGTTTGGTTGAATATCTTTAACTAAAATTGTGCCCGCTTCTGTGCCGTCGCTTTTCCATAGTTCTCTTCCATTAGAACCGTTATCAGCAGTGAAATATAAGGTATCATTTACGACTGTTATGTTATCTGGATTAGAACCGTCCTGACCAGGATTAATATCTTTAACAATAGTAGTGCCTTCTGCTGTGCCATCACTCTTCCACAGCTCTCTTCCATTAGTTTCATCATTGTTAGTGAAAAAGAAAGTTCCGTTAATATGTGCAAAACTCAATGGCTCAACAAGAAGATTTTTTTTTCCAGTTTTAATGTCGGAAAATCCTGGAATGCCATCGATAACATGAGTACCAGATGGAGTGCCATCGCTTTTCCACAGCTCAAATACCCTGTCAACGTCGTCATATTTAGCGAAAAATAGAGTTTCGTTAACATTTGTTAAGTATAGTGGGCCGCCCTCTCCGTCAAAAGTATAAACGCTAATGGTACCCGCTGTGGTGCCATCGCTTTTCCATAATTCTACTTCTTGAGAATTGTTAACAGTAGAAAAAAACAGAGTATTGTTAACGTTAATACTTGATACGGCGAAAGATACTGGCTCAATACCACTTTCGTTCCCTGGTATAATATCCTTAACTAAAGTGGTACCCGCTGTGGTGCCATCGGTTTTCCACAGCTCATATCCATTAGGACCATTATTAGCAGCGAATAACACAGTTCCATTAACACTTTCAAAGCCTATTGGGTAAGAATTCAATACTTCATCATAATAATTACTGTTTGGTCTAATATCTTTAACTAGAGTGGTACCCTCTGTGGTACCGTCGCTCTTCCACAGCTCATATCCATTAGTGTCGTCATAGCCAGAGAAAAATAAAGTTCCATTATCACTAATCCCATCAAGCAACAACAAGGCACTCCCCTCACGTCCTGGTGGAAGACCTTCCAATAATCTAGTAGGGGCAAACACCCCACTGTAAGCTTTCTTTACTTCTCCTATAAAGGCTATTGAGGGTTTAATTGTTCCCAGTTTTACCTCTAGTTCCCAATCCCCTCCAAGAGCTTGATTTCCAGTAAGTTTAGCAGAAGCAGCAATATTTGCTCCTGTGAGATGATGCAGTTTATCAAGAAATTCTGCTCCTCCATCTCCTGCTGCTACCTTACAACCATAGATTAGTAAGTTGGGAGAGACAGAAGAAGTGAACCAAGTTCTCAGTTGTTGAGCGTATTTATCTAAAGTATCTAGGCTCAATTGACTATTGCCCAAATAAATACAACCAGGGGCCCCATGAGAGACTAGATGAATCGAGGTAATATCGGTTTGTAATGAGAGTGCTGCGCTTATTTGCTCAATTCCATCACGGTCTTCTTCGAGAACTAAGATATAGTTACCTGGAACCACACCCCTTACTAAATTTTCGTAATCTGGCACGCTGCGATCGATTACTACAAAGGCTTTCTCTTGTGAGATGGTCTCAGAAAATTTAACTAGATTTTTTGCTTTTAAATTGAGACTACTTACCATTTTTTTCTTTTTCGCAAAAATATAAATAATTTAGACAAAAATCACATTGAATCTAGCTTAATTGCACTTATAATTCATTTGTAACCGTAATTTTACTGTTTTTTTTTAAGGAGAAATTTACGGTATTATTTTTTTCCGAGAGTCTAAAATTCTCACAGAATTTACATAAAAACAGTTCGGTTACCAAACCCGCATTTCTTCCCAATGGATTTGAAAACCTGATTGAGAGGTTGAAAGTTGATGGTTTAAAAAAATAAAAGAAATTGTCGTTCTTTTCGAGCAATAATCTAACTGAATTAGCCAAAAAGCTCCTTTAATCTAAAAAGCTCCTCACTCAAGTATAGTGATACTCATCCAAGTAAGTTGACGGGAAGTTTATTTCCCGTGTCGAATTTCCTCCGCGAATTAAAACATCGCGGTTTCCATTCTCTCGTGAGGTTTACATGACCAATCAAATCCCTCAAACTTCTACCCCAGCTGTGGAAACTAACTTGCGCGAAATTCGCTACCAATATTCCCATAATTTAGTTACAATACTCTCTGAGCTAGGCGCTTCTTTATTTGTATCTACCTACCAAGCTGGCAAATTAGCAGTAGTATGGGTAAATGATAGTTCTCTAAACATTACTTTTCACAATTTCGAGCAAGCAATGGGAGTTGCTTTAAGAAGGGATTGCATTGGGGTAGGAGGAGAGGATTGGATCTACTTTCTCAAAAATGCTCCCGAATTAGCCTCTCAAATCGAGCCCCAAAACCAACACGATGCTTGTTTCCTGACCCGTGGTTCTCATTTTACTAACAATATCTCCGTCCACGAGATTGCTTGGGGAACTCAAGAACTTTGGATCGTCAATACTCTATTTTCCTGCCTCTGTACCTTACATAATAATTATAGCTTTGTGCCTCAGTGGAAACCCCCCTTTATCAGTGCCCTTGCTGCCGAAGATCGCTGTCACCTCAACGGTCTAGCTTTAGTTAACGGCGAACCCAAGTATGTTACTGTTTTGGGACAAACCGATACAGCGCGGGGCTGGCGAGAGAATAAAGCAACTGGAGGCTGTGTTTTAGAAGTTCCCACTGGAAAAGTAATTGTAGAAGGTCTGGCAATGCCCCATTCACCTAGATTTTATCAAAATCGCCTCTGGGTGCTCAACTCAGGAGTGGGTGAATTAATGAGTCTCGACTTGATTTCAGGTAAGCCAGAAACAGTAGCGATTTTGCCAGGATATCCTAGAGGATTGGCACTAATAGGAAACTTGGCCTTTGTCGGTCTGTCCAAGATTCGGGAAACAGCAGTTTTCGGGAGTTTGCCTATTTGCGAGCGCTTCGACGCTCTTAAATGCGGGGTGGCAATTATAGACATTCCCACTGGGGAGATGCTAGGACTGCTAGAGTTACACAGTGGGGTGGATGAAATATTTGACGTGCAGTTACTTCCTTTCATTCGCCGACCCGCATTTTTTGGCCCCTACGCCAGAAGAGAAGGTATAGCTCCTATTTGGTTAGTGCCAACTCCTGATAATAATAATTCTCTTCGTCAAGAAGCCGACCCTCACCATTGATTCTCGAGCACCACATTTTGACTGGTTCTAACCTATGGCAAGTCTTCGGCTTTCC
>JASJDA010000330.1 GCA_030065755.1 Prochloraceae cyanobacterium
CCAAACATCCGAGTTAAATTCCAGGCAATTTTTAGGTTATGACCTACAACCGCCCGATTTTGCTGCCATCCCCAACTTCGATCTTTTGTCCAGTCATCAAGAAACTTTTCTTGAACAAAGGGGCTTTCATTGTAGTCTGGGAAGTGTTTTTGGATAGTATCAAAGGTTTCCTCTAAAAAGGCCCCATATTCATCCCGTCCTGTCGCCAACCAAAGATTGATTAAGTAAGCAGGTGCGTGATCTCCAACGGAGTTCCAGTTTTTACGGGCTTTATTGCGTCCTAAAGACTCGCTATGGGGACTCAAAGTTATGGGATCGATGTGGGAGTAGTAACCTCCTTTTTCCGAGCGATCTTTAAAGAAACGGTCAAACAAAGCAACTGTTTTCTTGGTATCGTCTAAAATTTCGGGATCGCCCGTAATGCGATAAGTTTGAATGGGACCTGCGAGGGCGTAAATTTGTTCGTAACAGGGAATAGCTTCAAAATCATCACCAAATTCTGAGGCAAAGATCTTTTCTTCACTGCCATCATTTTGAATATCAACAGCATGATACCAGTAAACAATGTTTTCACTGTTATCTTTGAAGCGCATATGTTCCCGCAAATATTGGGTTCCTTTTTCGGCTGCTTCTAAGTAGCAGTCTTCCCCTGTTAGCAAATAGGCAGAGGCAAAACCATATACTAGACGGGAAATGGTATCAGTTTCTTGTCGTCCGCTTTTTTGTTTTTCCCCTGTCATCGTCAGATTGGTACGATATCGGGAATAATCAATGTTAATGGCATCGGTTTTTCCTACCCCAAACTCTGATTTCAGATAGAAATCCGCTAATTGTTTAATTTGATTAATCCACCAGTCTTGTTTTTCAAAGACATAATCGTTGGCATCGTCGGTTAAAGACCGTCCAGCAAAAACCAGGTGTTTTCCTTCAAAGTGATACTCACTGCCATTTTCTGGGTAAAAAATTCCGTAAACTAACACGAATTTCCCCCGCAATCCTGCTCCATCTGGCTCGCCGGCTTTAAGAAGATCGCGCATCTGGCTGCTGGCATCTTGATAACCTTGTCCGAGATTCCGAATTAGCTCAGCGTAAGTGGTTGGGGTCAGATAAACAGTATATTCGCGATCGTCTGAAGTTTTTAGTCCAAAAGCGTCCTTATCAGGATCGTACTGGGTGATATATCCTGCAATGAGGTCGGAAAAAGTAAAGTCTACAGCGTTAGCCATGAAATTTGCTCCTATGAAAATAAAAAGTGAGACGTATGAAAATAAAAAGTGAGACGTTATCAAAGGCAAAAGGTAAAAGGGGAAACCACTGTGAACTCCCTCATTCCCTCAATCTCAATGAGGAATGATTCACAAGCAAGTTAGTTACGCCGCATTAAGGCGAAAGCAATATTGCGCCCTAGTCCTTGGCGATATACCAGGCCGATCCAGAGCATCCCCAAAGGTTCGAGCAGGCGAGCAATTTTAAGTCCTCCCCCATCAACGGCATCAAACCCAAGCTCTTTGACCAGGGTTAAGGCCGTTGCTTTTGCAGTTTCATCGTCGCCACAGACAAACATGACCGATGGATAAGTACCATAGACAGGAGCGCCCATGTTTTCACTACCGGTTTGATTGAGGGTTTTAACAACGTTAGCACCTACCGCCCATTGAGCCACCTGTTCTCCCCCTGAGGTAGTAAAGCCTATCGATAACTCAGAAAAATCAGGTTTCAGGGGATTTGTGCAGTCGATAATGGTTTTGCCCCTAAGATCGCCAGCAGCTTTAATAGCACTCTCCGTGGCTGTCCAGGGAGTTGCCAAGACAATGACATCGCTAAAACTGCTGGCTTCGGCCAATGTTCCTGCCTGGGCGTTTGAACCAATCTTGTTTAATAAGGCTTGGGTTTTATCGCTGTTGGGGTTGGGAACACCGAAAAATATTTCGTGACCTTTATTAGCCCAACTACTCCCTAATGTGCCACCAACACTACCCGCACCAAAAATGGCAATTTTCACGATTTTCTCCAAATATTGTTAAATTGATACAAAACCGAAGGTAGAAGTAAAAATTCTCAATTCTTCATTTTCAATTTTTCATCGTCTTCTAATCGTGGTGGATTTTCTTGATCTGTAAATCCTTGGCCGATCTCAATAATTCGACCATCAGGATCGGCTAACCAAACAGTACGCCAACCTTGAATATACTCATCAAAATTCAGGGGACCGAGGGTAATTTTGGCATCATCTCCCATCTCGGCTAATTTAGCATCCACATCATCCACTTTAAAAGCCAGATGACGGACTGAGGGAAATTGATAACCATCATTGACTGCAGGGTCGATCGGGGCTTCTTCTTTGGCTTGAAAAATTTCAAAATAGAAGGCACTATCCCCCATTTTGATAAAGACAATTTGATCCCCATTGGGAAGTTTAGCTACCCTAGCCCGTTTAAAACCAAAATGCTTGGTGTAGAATTTTTCGGTTGCGATCGGGTCTTTACAAGTGATGGCAATTTGTGAAAAGATTTGTAAAGTCATAACCTAAACTGTTGACAATTCATGAAAATACTTCCGTGCGAAGGCGAATTCTAAAAGACTTTTGATTTGAACCCTTATCTCATCTTGTTTTTTCAAGGTTCGACATAGCTGATGCGGGATTGGGGACGGGGGAGATAAATTTCACAGCTTGTGAGCAAAACCAAAATGACGGGCAATTTGACCGGATCGCATCAGCCAAACATCACCTACTGCCCACTTACCCGTCTTAGGAGATGTAATCGTAGCTTGGAAGGAAATGACATCGTCAGTTTCCAGAAAATTGTACAGGGAGTCAACCTGTATTTCCCCTTGATATTCGAGGTACTTTGTAAAAGTTTCGATCAATGCTTTCCGACCTTTAACCACATTAGGGGGTGGAGCATCGGCAAAGAGCGGAAATGCATTATACAGAATGGCGTCTTCTGCGTAGGTATTGTTAACCATATCTGCGACTTTTTTTGTCGCTAGATATTCCATGTGTTCGTCGAAGAACTTGCGTCCGGATGTAGTAGCCATAGTTAATATCTCCTAATTGAGTTAAAGAAAGGGAAAATCAAAAGCTAAACTTAGCTCGTTCCGCAGCACGGAAGAGAGCTCGCTGGGTTAATACGCCGATTAGGTGAGTGCGATACTCGGCAGAGGCATAAAGATCGGATAGAATAGTCAGTCCTTCATTAGTTTTCAAGGCCCCAATAGCGTTTTCTTTTGCCAGTTTGGCTGCTAGCGCAATATTTTCTGCTGTTGGAGTTTTCCCCTCCATAGCATTTTCGACTTCAAGCAATCGAATGGCATAGGAGGTAGCACCAGTTACAGCCACGCGGCATTTACCAACAGTATTATTGGAGGGCTCGATCGAGGCAGCAATACCACACACAGCACAGCTACTGGCTGGGTGTTTTATACATTCATAAGTACTGCCAGCTCCAGTAGTGGGGTCTGGAAAATCGATCGAGGTGATAATCTCGTTAAGTTGCCATTGCATCTCGAAACAAAGAACCACGAACTCATCTGCGACAATAGTGCGGTTGCCCCTTGTACCGACACTATTAAAAGTTGCCTCGAGTGCCAAAGCGGCGGCTGGCAGATCGCAAGCCAGATCGCGGTAGGCAAAGATATCGCCAATTCTTCCCCAGTTGCGGATTTGAGGATCGCCGATGCTATTGGCTGCCTCAGCTAGAGCACTATAGTTTTCTCTGATTTCAGAGGCACGAGCCACTTTGTCATAGGTGGTCATAGCACCAATTTGGAGAAAGCCTTTGGCTTCGTGCTCGATCCCCTGCAAACTTTTAATTTTCCCCAAGTCTATTAGCAAGGAGGGAGAAATTTGCCCCCGTTTCATTGCTTCAATTAAACTGTGACCGCCAGCCAGAATCTGAGCTCCCTGATTCTCGCTTAGCAGTTTCACGGAGGCTTCTAGATTTTCTGGTGCTGTATAGTCAAATCGAACTGGAATCATATCTACTGTAAAATTTAGACAAATACAAAGTTATTAGCACTCAGGCTAGTGCTATCAATATTAAGCAGAATTGCTATATTTTGCCCTGAAGTAGCAATTAAGGTATTTTCTCCTTGTTGAGTGAGGGCAAGGTCATTAAAGTTTAATCCCAGACCGCCAACACCAATTACATCAACACCCAATTCAAAATCGGTAATTATGTTTGCTGCACCAGGTAATTGAGCATTAACTATCCAGAATTGCTCAGCACCTTGACCGCCAGTAATAGTATTTCCACCGCCACTACCTGCATAAAATTGGTCGTCGCCAGCACCGCCAACAAGCCGATCGCCACTACCGAGGAAGAAAATATCGTTACCTTCATTGCCATAGAGACGGCTTTCACCATTACTACCAGAAGCGTCTATGGTGTCATTGCCAGCACCGCCAAAGGCTCGCTCGTTAGCTTTAACCACAATTTCGTCGTTACCAGCACCGCCGTAAAGACGATTTCCACCCATACCATTACTAGCATCAATAATGTCATTTCCAGCACCGCCAAAAGACCGATCGTTCTTGCCTGCAAAAACTTCGTCATCATTGTTACCCGCATAAATCCGATCCTTGGCATTAGAATTAAGAACAGAAGCATCGACAGTATCATTACCGTTGCCAGCAAAAACAATTACAGAGGCGTCAACGATATTTAGTTCGTCATTATTTAAGGTACCGAATACCAGTTGCGGTGCAGTTGCACTAGAAATAAAATCGCTGGTATCGAGCGTGCTGGCATCTACGCCCGTTAAAGTTGCTAGGATTTCTCCAGTAGCGGTAATGCTAATTTCCGTATTAGTGCCATTTTGAGTAAGAGTTAGCTGCTCGAAGGTTAAATTTCCAGCTAAACTCAGCAAGTCTTCCCCTTTAACAAAGTCATTAATGGTGTCAGTTCCTTCACTTGCAGCTAATACAAATGTATCTTGGCCAGGATTATTAGCAGGATTATTGTTGCCAGGAGTTCCTGTAGGTACACCATCACCCCAGAGTCGATCGTTTCCAGGACCACCTCGAACTGTATCACTACCGTAGCCGCCATAGATTTCATCATCTCCTTGTTTGCCATCGAGGAGATCGTTGCTTTGATATCCGTAGATGATGTTGTTTCTTGCAGTACCATCTAAGGTTTCTGCGGCTGTAGTTCCCCAGATGATATCGGTAAGTTCCCCATTGTAATTTCTGGTCCAAGTTCCACCTTGGCGAGCTGCATAACCAAAAGCGTAATAATCCTCAAAAAAACTAACTACGTCAATCTTAGGAACTATTTGCCCAGTTCCGTCATTAACGTGCTTAATTTGAATGTTGTAAGCAAAAGGACCGTCAGTTAAAATACCAGTACTATTGTTCCTGTAGAGGAAGCGTCCAAAGACGGCCACATTATCTGGGTCTGCTGAATCAGTAACAATTTTCTCAATGTAAAAATTAGTAACGTTGTTTTCATCTGGCCAACGAGTTCCCAGTACATCAACTGCTTGGAAAAGGCTGAAAATAAAACCTCGAGCGCCCTCGTTGAGAGACCATTCTTTAGTAGTTGGCGAAAGCCGATAACGTTCCCCAGAAAATGCATCATCTGCTGTATAGTCATTATTTTCTCCTTGGATGACTATGTAGCGCGCATCTTGGGTGAAGTTCTCCTTAATGTAATTGAAGATGTCACCGGTAAAAAAGGATTGGAAAAATCCTAAGACTAGGGATTTATTTTCTTGGGCGTTACCAATTACATTATCAGGAGTGGTGAAGCCAATTGTGTAATCGGGTCGAAGTTCCTCAAATTTATCTGCTGTTAATTGAGCAGCAGTTGTATTTTGGACAATTGCCAAAGGTGGTGCGCTAGCAGCAGAATTCTTGAGTCTTATTTCCCCATTAGTGCCGTTATCGGTAATGTTTAAATCGTTAAACTTTAACTGATTACCTCGGCCATCACCAGCTAGCCCAATTTTATCGTCAACAACGGAAAAGTCTACGATCGTAGATGTTGTGACCGGATCGTTTGACTTGAATAGGTTGTCCAGAACAAATGTATTTTGACCAGAACCACCTTCAAGGGTATTTAATCCAGTGTGACCGTAGAGGAAATCATTACCAGAACCGCCAATTAAACTGTCATCACCACTACCGCCGTAAAGTTCGTCATCTCCTTCTAGACCCTCTAAAGTGTCATTGCCTTGCAAGCCATATAGCTGGTCGTTGGGGAGATTGGGATCGAAGTATTTTGAAATATCAGTAAAACCACTGAGGCGATCGTTGTTGCCAGTTCCCCATTGAACGTACAAAGGTAAGAACAATCGTTCATTAACTTTATCTTGCTGAAAGGGGTTGTCATTTACGGGAGTACCATTTTCTTGAATCAGGTAGCCGCGAGGATTGTATTGACGACCAAAGATGGTATTTTCATATTTACCAGTGGCTTCTAATTCTGAAACTGTAAGGAAGCGGAAATCTTCTGGATTTTGTCCAGTCTGAATAACCGGTACTTCAAGACCGTACTGTCCCCGCCAAGATCCACCTTCACGCATTGCTGCAGCCAAGGTATGGGTATCAGTCCAGAATTGATAGGTTTTGATTTTGCCATTGGGACGATCTTCAAACTCAATATCAATGCGGAAGAAAGATTTGGCTCTATTTCCAGTGAACTTGTTACGGAATTCAAATTCTCCGTATACCGCTAAATTATTATTATTGGCAATAATTCCGTAAGGATAAGGTGACGGTCTACCTTTTTGTGCTGCAAATTCTTCTTTGGTGGTAATAAATTCGATAATTTCAAAGTTATTGAAGAAGTCTTGGTAAAAAGCTTTTACTCCATCACCGCCAACATAGTTATCACTAAACGGAATCAGGTCCTTGCGTTCGTGAGCTAATGAGAGATCGTTGTAAGCGTTGGTGTCTAGCTGGTTTGCTTCTGTAGTAAAACCGCCAACTCGGGGAACGGTTTTAACAGGGAAAAAGTTAAGGTTATTGGGAAAGGAAGAAGTCCTAAAATCTAAGCCTTGGAGGGGAAGACCACCCTTGGATTGGGAAAAAGCTGTGGGTGTAGAAGAGACAATACTTTCAGGCCCAGTTTCATCTCCCCTTCCTAATCTTTCCTCTCCACCGCGGATAAATATATATCGCCCATCTCGGGCAAAAAAATTGTCAGCAGTTTGTAATATGCTCCCGTTCCTTTGAGCCTCAAAGAAACTTTTGAGTAAATTAATATTTGCTAGTTCTTTAGGACTGTAACTAAGATTTTGCTGTTGCTGTTGATTTCTCATGGTCAATTTCTTTTGCAAAACTCAACATTCTTATAAATATTGTTAAATAATTTGAACTTGATAAGGCGAGCGAGCGCTACGATCGATGACAACACTAGCGAAGAATTGTATTTAGGAAAGTCACGTTGATTTGAACCCTATATATCATAAGCTGTCAAGCATTTAATTTGCTATTGGAGGCTGACGGTGAGAGGGTTTGATAGTTTATTTTCTAACTGAATGATACCCAATTTAAATCGCATCAGCTTATTGTTTTTTCAAGGTTCGACATTCGAATTCTCAGTCGGAACACTTAAGTTGATTATACTATTTTATAGGTCTTATTTTTTGAAAAGTTATTATTAATTTGTATCGACAAATATCGGAAACGCATTATAGAGAATGGCGTCTTCTACGTAGGTATTGTTAACCATATCTGCGGCTTTTTTTGTCGTTAGATATTCCATGTTGTGTTCGTCGAAGAAATTGCGTCCAGATATAGCAGCCATAGTTAATATCTCCTAATTGATTTAAAGAAAGAATCATATCTACTGTAAAATTTAGACAAATACAAAGTTATTAGCACTCAGGCTAGTGCTATCAATATTAAGCAGAATTGCTATATTTTGCCCTGAAGTAGCAATTAAGGTAT
>JASJDA010000331.1 GCA_030065755.1 Prochloraceae cyanobacterium
AAGGTAAAAGGTATGTCCCAAATGAACTTAATGATTAATCAAACTACGCTCTATAAAACAAAACCTCTTATTCTTACCTCTTACCTCTTACCTCTTACCTCAACAAAGCCAAGATTTATGAGACTTATGCAAGAGGTCTATTACAAGCCGAACATAAATGAGGATAGTGTGGAATGATTACTTCAGCTTTTAGGGTTTGTGAGCGACCAAATCCTTTCCCTCCTGGTTGCTTCCCTGGTTTTTTCTTGGATTTTTGCTTCTTTTCTGGGACTACAGATTGCTCTAGTTTTTCCGAGTCAGTTTGAGTGGGACTGGATTCAGATTCCTCGATTTTTTCCGACTCTTCTTTTGTTGTTTGTGAATTGTAAGGATTATCTTTTGATGGGGGTTGGGAGCTATTTTCCGAATTCTGTTGCTGCTTTTCCCATAATTCTGTCGCTAGTTGATGCAGATTATCTGCTACTTCCACCAATCGCTCTTGAGACAAGGATTGGAAGTAACTCCGATTCATTTGTGATAGATCGTCTTTATCTAACTCAGCCATGTTCTAAACATACACCATCAGGGTGCAGTTGCCTCATTTTGGACTGGGGGAAATGAACGATTACAACCTGCTCTTGATCAGTTAACCACCAGCTTTCACCTTGAAGATAGGCATTAACGGCTGCTGACCAAATGCGATCTCTCTCCTCCCGAAGCTTCTTAATATCAATTTTCTTCTTAAGAATAGGGATTATCCGTTAAACTAAGCCAGACTGTCACCAGTCCGACTCGTCTTCAAAACCCATCGTGAGACTTTCACCTCAATGGGCTTCTCTGCTATCAGGCTCTTTATGAGTACCCTAGACTAGAGTAGGTATGTCATCCACCCATTGCCATTCTTTATTATTGAATTGCTTAAGGGTTTTATTCCATTCCTTTTGAGCTTTGTATCGCTTTATGACCAATAAGTCACTCTTGGTCTTGATGTCATGACAGTGTTTGTGAAGAAGTTGACGATTTTCTAGTTTGTTACTTCCACCAGCTTTGACTGGTTGGATATGGTCGGAATCTAGTTTGTCTCCTTCCTGAAAAGGAAGTCCACACCAATTGCATTTTCCTTTCTGTTTTTTAAGCAGATTGGCGACGGATTTTTTCATTTCAGGGTGATTACTCATCCTTTTCCCCCAGTAAAGGGTTTTTCCATCGTAAGGTGATGCTTCACCTTTTACTTTGATGTGTCTGGTTATTTCTATTTTGGCGTGTTTGATTAACGCTGTTTCATATTTACCAGTGCTTTTAAAGACCCAGTTATCCTCTTTTACCGTTTTCCAGTATTTGTTTGACACCCATGTTTTTGATTTATTAGGGTGTCTTCTATCAGCCCATCTTCTGATTCTAAGGTATGTTAGACTGGCTATTTTTGAGAATGTTTCTTTTGAGCATACTGTTTTGAAGTAATTACACCATCCCCGTATGATGGGGTTTAACTCAGTAATGAGTTTGTGTTGGGGAGCAGCGTTAAGCCTTTTGACTGTATCTGCTATTTTTTGATAGTGCCTCCTTACACTTTCAGTAGATGGTTTGATTATGGTTTTAAAACCTAATTTTTCCCCGTTGGATTTTTTTCCAGATTTATATTTCCCTACTTTATATTGTCTGATGTTAAAACCGAGAAAATCAAATCCAGGTTGATTTTTTTCAAACATTTCTAGGGTGTGTTTAATTCTGGTTTTTTCGGTGTTTAGCTCTAAGTCGTATTCCTTTAACCATTCGCTTACTATTGATTGACATAGTTTAATTATTTCAAGTTCGGGGTGGACGATTATGAAATCATCCGCGTACCTGATTAGTGCAGGTTTTATTCTTCCCTTTGTTTTTACTTGTTTGATACGATTCTCCAAACCGTGTAAGGCTATGTTTGATAATAGTGGGCTTATAACTCCGCCCTGGGGAGTTCCTTTGTCATTTGGAGTTCGTTCATTTTTAATGTAGTCAACAATTTCAGCTTTAAGCCAGGCTTTTATTTGTCTCCTAAGTTTAGGATATGTATTTACCTTGGCTAATAGTTTTTGATGGTTTATTCGGTCAAAACATTTGCTGATATCGGCATCTAATACGTATTTTGGTACGGATCTAATTTGATTGAATATTGCCTCTATAGCATCATGTGCGCTCCTTCCTGGTCGGAATCCAAAGGAATTCCCCTCAAAGAGTGCCTCCCATTCAGGTTCAAGTGCAGCTTTAGCTAATGCTTGAACTGCTCTTTCGCGCATTATAGGAATTCCCAGAGGTCGCTTTTCATTTTTACCAGGTTTAGGAATCCATACCCTTCTAATTGGTTTGGATTTATCCCCTAGTTTTAAATTTTCTGCGAGTTGAAAGCGTTGCTTTGGGGTCAAGGATTTAACCTGATCCACTCCAGCAGTCTTTTTACCTGAGTTATCCTGTGTGACCTTTCTGACAGATAATAAACGGTTGTAGTAGGATTTTATGAGGGTCTTTTGTAGCCTTCTTCCTTTCCGAACATCACCATTAACATAGGCTCGGTAGATTCTCTTTTGGAGCTTCCAAACAACTTTTTGGATTTTACGCCAATTTAGTTGATTCCATTCCACAGTATTCTGTTGTGAATCTGTCTTAGACATATTAACTCTTACTTAATCACTACTTTCCCGATAACAGTGGGTACGTCAGCGAGGGGATGTTTCTTGAGGAGAACTCAAGAATTTATAAGCCCCGTATATCTTCGGCATTACCCTTCTTTACCTTTGATTCAGTAAAGCAATACTCGTCATTTCGAGTTAAAGCGTTGGCTTTTTACCCAATCCTTCTCCCCTAATAACCTCTTATTTCTAAGAGAGATTGCATCTTGGTTGATTACTCTGGTTTGTTCGACCATTTCCAGAGAGTTATTAGGGGTTTTCCTCGTTCCGAATACTCTATTGGTATGAACCTTTAGGATGCGTCTATTCACCGACTGCGAGAGCGTGTTGGATATTTACTAATACCTTAAATATCAATCTTCTTGCAGTATTGCCTTTTGGCTATAGCTTTTCAGGATTTGATTTAGCTATTTTTGTTTTACGATGGTATGACTATTACCTGTCCACCGACTACAATTGGTGTTGGTTACTAACGATATTATTTAGTAACAATTTTATGTAGTTTTGCCTTTTGGCTATAGCTTGTCAGGTTTGATTTAGCTATTTGATCGTAACGGTGGTGTGGTGCTTCGGGCGTTGCGCCCTATCCATTGGAATTCTTGCTAGGGGGTATCCATTACAACCTGTATAGATATTGCCCCATTTAACCCCGCTTTAGGGATTGATGACCAATCGCTACCCTAGGGGTTATGCTTTTACTCCCAACACCGAGAGAGAAGGACTTGAGTTTTTATGCTTTTATTAATATTTAGCAACCTTGTTACAGGTTTCCTTACCTTCATAGAGTATTCAGTTATCATGGTTCGGTTTGACCTGTTAAGTTTTGTTAATTTCTTAACTCTTCTTAACTACTGGTCTCTTTAAACCAAGCTAGAACCACGTACTTTATAGTACTTTTGTTCTAAACGAGTCGCACAGTAGCGTCTATCACCAGTAGGATCGACCAATAATTCTCTGCTATTGGCAGTACCAACGATAATACTTTTTCTTTACAACAACAACAAGTAACAACAACGAACACGACAGAAAGCTTAACATAACTTATTTCTTTGATGTGGATAAATAACAATAAAATAACAACAACAACAAACAACAAGCATGAATGAAGGTACAAAAAGGTAAATTACCAAGCACAGGTCAAATAGTTTGGTTTGTCTTGGGTAGAGACTATAAACCAATAAAACCGATACAAAGCTACATTAGCTATCTTGCCAGTCTAAATCGTTCTTCTAAGACCCTTAGAACGTATGCACATAATCTAAAGCTTTACTGGGAGTATTTAGATAGATATTCAATTCATTGGAAAGAAGTAACTTTAGAGCAATTATCAGATTTTATTCATTGGCTGCGTCGTCCTGAATACGACCCGAAAGTTATTTCTATAGAACCAAAAACATCTGAACGTGCAGAATCGACTATTAACAACATAATGAGTACAGTGTGTCAGTTTATTGACTATCATCAACGCTTAAACAACATAAATAGTGATATTGATACAACAGTTAAAAGACCTCCATCTGCCCGTAAATTTAAAGGATTACTGCATCACATTAATAAGTCAAAACCATTACAAGGAAGATTTTTAAAAGTCAAACAACCTAGAACTTTTCCTGGCTGTTTTACAACAGAACAGGTTCAAAAAATAATTAATGCTTGTAACAATCGTCGAGATAAATTATTAATTTGTCTTCTATATGAAAGTGGTATTAGAGTTGGTGAAGCATTAGGATTAAGGCACTCAGATTTTATCTCTGATGGTAAACGCAATCAAATTGAAATTATAGCTCGTGCTGATAATCATGAAGATGCTAATGTCAAAAATGAATCAGAAAGAGTTGTAGATATACCAGTTAGTGTTATTAAACTTTACTATGATTATTTTGTCTACGATTATCCAGATACAATCGATTGTGATTATGTATTTATAAATTTGTATTCCCCAAATGTAGAAATAGGTACTCCAATGACCTACAACGGAGTCAATAGTTTATTTCGGAGTTTAGAAGAAAAAACCAAAATCAAAAAGATAACACCACATCTATTCAGACATACTCACGCTACAGAATTAATTAGGTCTGGATGGGATCTGGCTTATGTTCAAAAAAGACTAGGACATAAGCACATTCAAACTGCTATTGATACTTACGTTCATCTCACTGATGAAGACCTAAGAAAAGAATTTGATAAGTATATTGAAAGAAGAAAAACTAATGTCAACTAAGCATCAAAATAAATCACAATCAGATTTAATATATTCTCCTTTAACAGAAGGAATTACTTCTAATTGTAAAACAACTGACGAAACGACTAATCAAGAACCAATTTACTTTGACCCCAATATTCTTTGCTGCCCTTACTGCGGAAATAAAGATGTAAATAAAGCAGGAGTTAAATATGGTAAACAATCCTATAAATGTAAAAATAAAATTTGTAAAAAAAATTTCGTTGACCCTAGTGCTAGAGAAAAATGTATAGCACATAATGTTAAATGCAGGTTTTGTGGTAGCACTAATTGTAGAAAAGCAGGGTTTTCTAAAATTAATCAACAAAAATACTTTTGCAAAGATTGTAAATCAACTTTTAATCCCAATGCCAAGGGAGAAAAAATTTTGAAATTAGCTATATCAGAGGATGTTTGGTTGGCAGATAGCCTTAATGTTAAACCAATTGGAACTGATGGCAAGACAAAATTTAATTTTACCAAAATATATCAACCTTGGTTTAAAGAACTCGTCAAAAAGTTTATTAAATTCAAAAGCATAAATAGTGAATATAATACACTTAATAATTATTTAGTAAAAATGAGAAAATTCTCTCTATTTTTGTACGAAAATTATCCAGAAATTGCTCATATTCAAGATTTGAATAGAGAGATTATTATTGACTTCATAATTTATTTGAAGTCTTACAGTTATTCTACTGTAGCAGGGTGTATTGGAACATTAAAAAACTTTTTAAATATAGGCAATCAGAATAATTGGTTTACTGTTAGCTCCCATTTAATTCTAGATACAGATTATCCCAAATATTATAAGAGCAAACCAAGATATATTCCTAAAGTAGTATTAAAACAACTTGAAGTTCATGCACATTTATTACCTAGAACCTTACAAATTATGGTTTATTTGTTTCTAGACACAGGCTTTAGGTATAGCACTTTAGCTAGAATACCTTTAAATTGCCTCGAACTAAACAACAACCAATGGTGGATTTATCGGGATAGAGTAAAAATTCCAGAAGGATATAAGTCTCCTATTTCTAGTGAAGTTGCTGAAAAAATCAAGGAACAACAATCTTTTATTAAGAGCTATTTTAAGGACAATAAATATTTATTTGCCCCTAGAGAACAGGGGAATTCTGGAGATAATTATATCCCTCAGAAAAACAAATTGATATTACTTAATAACTTTTTGTACTATTTAAACAAACTAGCTCTCAACCATCAAATTAGAGACGATAATGGAAAAACTTGGAAATTTTCTAGTCACCAATTTAGACATACTTTTGGGACAGAAGCTATTAATAATGGTGTACCTCAACATATAGTCATGAAATTATTAGGTCATTCCAGTCCAGAAATGACTATGCGTTACGCACATATTCATGATGAAACTTTAAGAAAAGAACTTGCTAAATTTCACGAAAATCGAACAATCGATATCACTGGTCAAATCGTTTCGCTAGAACTTGAAGGCGAACCAAAAGATTTAGAATGGTTTACTAAAGAAATTTGTGCAATAGCTTTACCTAATGGTTATTGTGGCAGACCTAAAGTATTAGGCGATTGTGATATTGCTGGTGATGTCGGGTGTTATCTATGTCCTCATTTTCGTACCAACAAAAACTTTTTATCGGTGCATAAAGAGCAATTAGAAAGTATCGATAAACTTTTAGCTAAAGCCTACAAATATAATTGGCAATTACCGATAAAAAAGAATGAACCTATTAAGCAAAATCTAAAACTTATTATTTCTACATTGGAGGCAGATAATGAGCAAGCACAATAGAGAAGAAAGAATAGCCAGATTGTCTGCTGCCTCCGAACAAAAAAAACAAGATGCTTTAGCTGCCACAGAAAAAGCTATTCGTAAATTACAAAAAGAAGGAAAACTAATTACTTTTAAAGCTGTCGCTCGTGAAGCACAGGTATCTACCAGTTATCTCTATAAATATCCTGAATTAAAAGAAAAAATTGGCAAGCTTAGAGAGGAACAAAGACGCAGTGGTAAGAGAGTTATGCCTGTTGCTTCGGATAATTCTAAAAATCGGATTATAAGTCATCTCAAAAGACGAATTAAAGATTTAGAACAAGAAATAACTCAACTAAGACAAGCCAATGAATCTCTGGCTGGAAGAGCATTTGAATTAGAAGAATCTGAAAATACTGTTGAAAGATTCAGAAAGCACAATGAAAAACTTAATGCACAGATAGAAAGATTAGCGGCAGAAAATAGTGAGTTAAAAGATAAATTGGCTCGTCATAATCTGACTCCAAAAAAGAAAGTAACATCCATTAAAACTAAAACTAAGCAAAAACGCCCCTATATTCCCGTGCCAGATTCAGTAAAAGAAGAATTAAACAACTTGGGTATAAAAATCAATAGCACTTTAAGAACGCTAATTCGCGCTAATCCAGAAGAAGAAGTGTTAGAAGCTATTGAGGCACTTAAATACGCTCTGAATCATCAAGATGTTCCCAACGCTGGTGGCTGGCTAAATAAAGCCATTAAAAATAGATGGAAGAAACCAGAAAAACCTTTACAACCTACACAACATATACAACGTAAACAAGAGGAAGAATTAGTGTTTCCAGAAGGATTTGAAGAATGGTATCTCCAAGCAATAGATTCAAACTTCATTGTTAATGAATCTCCAGCAGAATTACCCAAAAACATAAAGGGAGAGTTACTGGTTAAAGTAAATCGTCCTACAGCCTCTGGATTGCCTTACAGTCAAATGTCTTGGGTTGAAGCCAGAGAAATCATGAATTTAGAATCAAAATAATGCTAATTATTCTTTTTCTGTTTTTCGTTGTGTTCATGCCAACAACAGTAGAAGCCATTATTCATAATTGTTATGTACGCTGTGGACGAGAAAAAATACTATGTCTGGGGAACTCCAACGCTGTTCTGCCGTAGGGAGGACGGAAGGTATCAGTTCTACGAGTAATAAATGATTTTAGTTCTTCGACTTTCTTTTTACTGAACGTTCGTTCAATTTCTCCCCACTCCTCGATCCAACACTTATGGA
>JASJDA010000054.1 GCA_030065755.1 Prochloraceae cyanobacterium
ATTCTCACCAACATGGTTATTAAGTTGTCATCTGTTGAGGATTAAAGTGCGAACTCTACCTTATGGTTACTCAACAGAAGCCAGTTTTCCCCCTGTTTCCAGGTTTAAACTGAACGAATCGCACCCTACTTTTTGAGGTATAAGATTCTTCAGTTTCAGTAAAAATAATTCCTATTGATTCTGCTAATTCTTTAATTCTATTCTTGAGCCTAGCTGTTGGTATTTGTACAAAATTTTGATTATTACGTTTGCCAAGACTAGACTCGGTTTTTACTCCTTGCCCCCAGCCAAAAATAATATTACCAATTCTGTATTTTAGACAATAGTTAATAATAAACCGAGCAGCTTTGTTGACGGCATCTCTCATTTGACAATTACGTTTATGAGTTATGCTATCTAAATAATCGTCCCAATAAAAATCGGATTTACCCTTTTTGTATTTAGCGATCGTCTTGTTGTATCTTTGATTAATTGATTTAATCTTTTTTCCACAGACAATAAAGCTTTTACCAAGAGTGTTAACTACTGTTAGCCAATTAGTTACACCAGGGTCGATTCCTATTGCTTGCTTGTAATCTAACTCTGTTGCTGTTTTTAGTTCACTTTTGTAAACATATTCAGCCCAAAGTTGTCCGACTGCTGGAACTATTCTCACTTCAGCTAATTGAGAGGAGCTAAAACCAGAACCACCAGGAATAATGATTGCTTTATTAACTAATTCTGACTTACATTCTCTGCTAATAGCTAGTTTGCAAATCCCTTCATATTCGTCATAAGTAACAGCTTGAGCGGGACAAACCACTTGATATAAACCTCTTTTTTTACGATATTTAGGTATTCGAGGTCTATCAAATAGATCTCCACTCCAATATGAACTGAGTAACTGGTTGTAACTAGTTACTCCTTCGACAACACTTTTTAGGGTTTGCTGTGCTTGTTGACCTCCTAAAGCAATATAGTGTTTATTAGTTTTAAAATCTTTGCAAAGCTGAGGGTAACTAGCTTTGACATACCGACTTTTAAAAGCAACAAGATATTGGTCGTCTCGAGCGAAAAAAGTGCGATTTTCACACTCCTCAAAGTGAGCTTGTCTAACTGCAAATAAAGCCGAGTTATAAAGACTATTTGATTGATAGCAGCACCAAAGTAAGTAGGCTTCTGCCTCGTCGTCTATGTTTCCTGTTAACAGTATCTTCTGCGTTTGATATTTCATGTTAATATAATATTATAGCGTACTAACAATGTATATACGTGAATAAGAAAATTTTTAGCATTAGATTAAGTTATAGAAGACTAGAAAAACTAAGACTTTATGCCGCGCAAAAAGATAAAACTATGACTCAGTTAATAGAAGATTGGATAGATAGATTAAGATTAGAAGAGGATACGCGAGGTTAAAACCTCGCTCTTGTTTTCATCATACGGTTTGAAACCGTAGGCTCTCAACTGGAAGATTTATGGTAGATTTTTGTAATGCTCAACAGCTTTCTTTTAAGGAGTAAGGAGTAATGAGTGAGGTTATTACCTGAAACGAAGTTTTTACTTATAAGTTATAAACTCAGTAACTAGGGCGATGACTTAAACTCGTTACTTATTGCTCCTTACTCAATCCCGATGAATCATCCTTCAAAAATAGTTAAAGATATTGGAGAACAAGGTCTTTTACAACGGCTCCAGCTTTTTTGTCCGACAAATATTATAGGAGACGATGGTGCAGTAGTTAATTTGTCTGCTGGTCAGTCTCTGGTTGTAACAACTGATGTATTAGTAGAAGGGGTGCATTTTAGCGATCGTACCACTAGTGCTTTTGACGTGGGCTGGCGCGGTGCTGCGGCTAATTTATCCGATTTAGCCGCTATGGGAGCAACTCCTGTGGGTATTACGGTTGGTTTGAGTCTTCCTGGCAATGTGGCTGTGGAGTGGGTTGAAAATCTTTACCGAGGACTCAATAGCTGTCTGAAAAAGTATCGTAGCAGTATTCTCGGGGGAGATATCACCCGATCGAACGTCATTACTGTTTCAATTAATGCTTTTGGTCAAGTATTTCCCAATAGAGTTATTCGTCGCTGTGATGCTCGATCGGGCGATGCAATTGTTGTTACTGGCAGCCACGGAAATTCGCGATCGGGTTTAGAATTACTTTTACACCCAGAAAAGGGTCAAAATCTCGAAGAGAAAGAGCGAGATTTTCTAATTGGAACGCACCAAAGACCATTACCTAGATTGGACGTGTTGGATTATTTATGGCAAGTATACGAACAACCTCGCATTGCTGGGGCTGACAGTAGCGACGGTTTAGCAGATGCCATAATCCAAATTTGTCGTTGCAGTGAAGTTGGTGCAAAAATAGAACGTTTTGCTATACCTATTTCACCTTATTTGAGTAAGTTTACATCTCCCGATCGAGCCTTAGAATATGCTTTATATGGCGGTGAAGATTTTGAGCTAGTCTTATGTCTTCCTACCTCTGCAGCTAAAGCCTTAGTCAAACATCTCGGAAAAGAAGCTGCGATTATTGGTAATATTACCGCTGAACGAGAAATAAAATTAATTGATGGCGATCGCTCCCAATTACTTACTCTCACTGAAGGATTTCAACATTTTTGAGTCAATCACAAAAGACGGCGCCCTTTTGAGCTAGGCTGAGCTGGATTGCCTTGGAAATTCCCAAATTATATCTAAAACGAGTGCGTCTAACTTTGACATCATCTAGTATGGCATTCCTCAAGTTGGCTCCACTCAAGTCAGCCCCGCTCAAATCAGCCCCACTCAAGTCAGCCCCACTCAAGTCAGCTTTAATTAAGTTAGCACTTCTTAAGTTAGTACCTCTTAAATTAGTACAACTACAGTTAGCACGAATCAAAACAGCACCACCGAAATTAGCACCAATGCAATCAGCAATATTTAAATTAGCTTCTATTAAGTTGGCTTCTATCAAATTACTATTAATCAAATAGGCTCCACAAAGGTTGGCACTTTGGAGATTGGCACCCTTGAGATCTGCTTCCCGTAAGGAAGCATGAATTAAATAGGCTCCAGCCAGATTAGCATTATGCGCGCAAGTACGAACTAAATTAGCACTACTAAGAGAAGCATCCCGCAGATCGGCAAAGTCGAGCTTAGCGTTACTGAGATTACTTTCGATCAAATTGGCTTTGATTAAATTAGCACCACTGAGATTGGCACTGACAAGATTAGCTCGATCGCAAATTGCACGATAAAGATTCGCATTCCTCAAGTCCGCATTGCGCAGATCTCCTTGAGAAAGATTCGTTTGACAAAAATCTACCCCACTGAGATTTTCGCTAAACAAATAAGCTTGGACTAGATTGGGAACGATATCAGGATTATTGTTTTTCCATAAATTCCATTTTCTTACTCCCTCTTTGAGAAGTATTCTGTGCGACGATCGAATGTATTGCTTTTGAAGATTTTTCATTAATTTAGTTATAAGAATTTAAAATTTTCTTTTTTTGTAACACAAATCACTAGTTGTTTGCGATCTATTGACATTTATTTTTTCAATAAATTTTCTACCACTAACCAACCCCCAGCCATATTGCAACGACCCACAAGAGAAATTAACTCTCCTTCTGTGCAACTGAGCAATTGTTGGTTTACTTTTGGGTCTAAAGTCACTAAATTCCAAACTCGCTCTTTGCGATCTCGAAGAGATCCGCGCAGCGCCTCACTTTGGGCTAGATCGCCTTTGTCTGTCAGAGTAATACTGTATTCGAGATCGTCTTGTCGGTGAAAAACACCTCGATAAAAATCCCCAGTCCCTCGCTCCGTGGAAATATCTTTACAAGGACAGTTTCCATCTGCAGGATAAAGATCGGGATTATCTAAATAGTAGCGCTGCCAATTGAGCCATTCGGGATGTTGAGGGACTAAATTGTATAAAGGAACTACTGCTGCTGGTGCCAAAGAATCGGTTAATAATGCTTCCTGAAGACTTCTCACTGATAATTCTGCTGGCTGGCAATTTAATTCAATACACAATGCAGCAGCCATCCCTGCTGCTTGTCCCACATTTATCACTACTGGTTGCAAGCGGGTGCTACCGTTAGCTATGTGAGATACAGAAATATTCTTCTCGCAAACCAAAAAACCTTCGATCGCGTCTGGGACTAAAGCACCGTAAGCAATAGTAAATGGAGTACCAGTCCAACGTCCTCCCCAACGAATTGATTTGGGTTGTAAAGGGAATTCTACCCCAGGATAGTGGTGGTCGTTAGGGTAGTTTCCCACAACAATAGAAGCTACTTTTCCGTCTATTGTTGGCAAGGGAGCTACACTTGCTCGCTCAACTGGTAAGATATCTTTCTCTGTTATTATTACCTGTCCTTTGATTCGTCGGCTTTCCCGATAATAGGGAAGAAGGGCGAATGAATTGGGAATTTCTCGATTTTGAGGGAAAATATCTTCTGCTAAACCATAACCCCTTCCTAACTCGGATTGGATGAAGTGGGCAAAATTTAGACTGTGCTGGAAAGCTGCGTCGAGAAACTCTTGGCGAGATATTACAGAATCTACTAAACGTCCTAACCCTTCACCATAATCGTTACCGCACAGGGGCCAATTCATCATAAATAGTCCACCTGGTAGTCGTCCGTAATTTAAGAATTTTTTGGCTCCATAACCTTCCCAAGCACCCCTAAAAAGCTCTGGTGTAGGACTGCTGGCGTGAATTAGAGGCGCTTCAGCGCAGTCTTTTAGTAAAAACACCCAGGTAGGGGCTTGTACGGGATATTTATTGGTTAATTCATTGAACGATACAGGAGCGCTTGCTTCGTTAAATTCCTCTTGTAATTCCCAGCCCCAACGGAATGGTATTTCTCCTAGGGGGAGTAAGTCTCCTAATTCTGTCCCGTCAATTGTAATTTTCGCTTCAACTACTAAATCTTCAAATCTTACCCCTGTAATTCTATTTCGGTATCGTAATAGTTTTTGAGGAGTTTTGCCGCTTATCCATTTTAGATTTGGTAATTGCTGCACCCATTCAGCAAATATGTTCGCCCCCGTAGAAGGAGCGTAAGTAAACATACTGACCCAGCCGTTATCTAATCCTCCTGCTTGTCGCCTTTTCAATGCTTGTAAATAGGCACCCCAAAGCCCCGTTTGAAATGCTAATAATTCGTTGCCATCTGGGGCGCAAACCCCTGCTGAGGTTAGCATTCCGCCCAACCAAGGCTCTTGAGAGACTAGGACGGTTTTAGCCCCGCGTCGCGCAGCTTGAATAGCCGCTGCTGTACCCCCTGTACCTCCCCCAACAACTAAAACGTCTGCAACTATTTTCTGTTTCGTTGAAAAATTCATGTGGCGATCGCACAGTTATTTATGTTTTTAATTTTTCTTTTTCTATTGAACTTTAAATATCAGCTTCATGAAAAATTTACAATTAAGCTATAATTTTGGCTAACACACATAAATTGTTTGTAAAGTTGCCAGAAAGTAATTGCAATTGTTAAGAAAGTTGTCACCTTGTAGAAATTGATTAATAATATAAAAATATATGAACCACTAAAAATTAACCGCTTTTTTCTCCAAACGATCTAAATCACAATTTTTTTGTTAAATAGATCTCTTTTAAAAAAGTGATAGTAATAAAATTAATATTTTCTTAAGATATGCTTCTGTTTTAATCAATAGACGATCGCTTTATCCACAGGATAGTTATAAAATTAATATAAATTTCGACTAATTTAAAAAATTGTCTCTAAAAAAAACATCTTTAAAAAAGCCAGAAAAAAAAATAAGGATTGGAAAAAAATGCTGATTTTAAATTCCGAGGATATCGAACATTCTATTAACGAATCAAAAGAACAAAAAATACTTTGTTGTAAATATCGAGAACATTTTTACTTTAAGTTAAAATCTTATAAACCCTATCAATTAGAAATTGCTAAAAGAGAATGTAAAGATTTATTAGATGGAAAAATACAAGTTAGAGCCATAATACTCAAAGAACCAGAAGTTATTAGCGTTTGGCTGTCATCTTTAGAAGAAACAAAGACGCAGTTAAAATCTGAAAAAGACAAAGTTTCGACAAACACAGAAAAAAAAGTTTTAACAGAAACAGAAAAAGAGTCTGGCAAACCTGCCGTAACAAAAAGGAAAATTGAACCTTTTGTCTTTCTAACTTCTGTGGGCGCGATCGCTTCTATATTAATAGGAACGAGTGCAGTTAAGTTATACCAAACATCTTCAAGAGCTGATGTAATTAAAGCAAAAACTGCTTCCGTATTGAGCAGTCGCCCCCTAAATGAATTAAAATGGCCTGAAATGTACGTTCCTTCAGGAGTATTTAACTATGGAGGTAGTAGCGCTTGGAATCTTATCAGAAAAAAAGTAGATACAGTTATTGAGTCTGAATTTCCAGAATTTGAACTGCGTTACCTGGAACATCCCATTCAACCATCTGGTTCAAATATTGGCATTAGGATGCTTTTAAAAAGTCAACTTGCCTTTGTTCAATCATCTCGACCCCTCAAACCCTCGGAATATAAATTAGCTAAACAACAGGGATATTATCTCAAACAAATTCCGATCGCAATTGATGGAATTGCTTTTGCGGTTCACCCTAACTTAAATGTTCCTGGTTTGACAGTATTTCAACTTAGGGATATTTACTTAGGAAGAATTACTAATTGGCAAGAAGTTGGCGGACCAAATCTAGAAATTAGACCTTACTCTCGCTCTCACGAAGTAGATGGAGCAGTTAATTATTTTTTGGAAAACGTTTTGGAAGGGGAGGAAAAATTACCTTACCAAGTACAAATTGTTCCCACAACTAAGGAAGGTATCGAGACTGTTGCTAACAACTTAGGTGCAATTTACTACGGATCTGCTTCGAAAATTATTTCTACTTGTAATGTTAAAGCACTTCCAATAGGACGCACGCCCGATAATTATGTTTCCCCTTACGTCAATTCTTCAGATACGGTAGAAGAATGTCAAGCAAACGCCAATCAAATTAATAGCGAAGCATTTCGCGAAGGTACTTACCCTTTGACTCGCATTTTATTTGCGATCGTCAAGAAAAATGGAGATCTTGAAGAACAAGCAGGAATTGCCTATGCTAATTTACTCTTGTCAGAAGAGGGACAAAAGTCAATCGAAAAAGCGGGATTTGTTCGTATCCGTTAAGTTCGAGGCTCAAAAGATCGACTAGTATAGTCGAAAGGGGGTTTAGATTTATTATTTCCCCCAAATTTAATTTACCAATTAATAGAATAGCGAGTTGGCTCGGAATACTCGCACTTTTAGACCGATTTTTATATTTTCAAACCTAACTGTATGCTCGCAGAATTCTGGTATCTAGGACAAATAGAATTACTTTGGTTGTCTGCAATTTCAGACGCACTAATCGGTATAGCTTGTTTTGCCATAGCTATCTTAATACTATATTACATCAGAAAATTCAGTGATGTCAATCTCAAACAAAATTTTATATTTATCACAGCTTTTATTATTTGCTGGGGCACCATTAATATCGTAAAAATATCGACAATTTGGGCTCCTACGGACTGGTTATATGGCGCGATCGATGTATTTACAGCTTTAATATCATCTTATACAGTCCTAATCTTAATTCTCAAAATTATAATCAATGGCGAGCCCACAGAAGAAACAGCCATAAATTCTAATATAGAGAGTAAGATATTTAGAGTTGACCCCAATCTTTCTCAACAAATAGCTGACAACACAGAGCAAATACAAAAACTAGGGGAACAACTTAAAAGGGAAATTACAACATTCCAGAAAAGACAGAACAGATACCAGTCATCAACTGAAGAACTTTGGGGAAATTTTCCAGATCGAATCATCTCCGATCTCTCCCCTGAAAAAGAACTCATATTTTATCAATTTACATTCGATCGCGTTAGAGATGCAATGTTTTTAATCGACCCAGACGCTAAATTTGTCTGTGTTAATGAGGCAGCTTGTAAAGCTCTAGGTTATTCTCGCGAAGAGCTTCTCAATATGAGCATTTCTAAAATATATCCTTACCTTACCAAAGAAGTGTGGGAAAATCATTGGGAGCAAGTCAGACAGCATAAATCTTTGACGACAGAAGCGATCCATCGCAGCAAAAACGGTAAAAACATCCCTGTAGAACTCACTCTCAATTACTTAAAATTAGACGATAAAGAATACCAGTGCGCGATCGCCAGGGATATTAGCTCTCGCAAACAGATAGAAGAAAACTTGCGCCAAAGTGAATCTTCTATTCGAGCCTTATATAAGGTAGCTTCAGCTAGAGATCTGAGTTTTGAAGAAAAAGTAGAAGAATTTTTAGTAATGGGTTGTCGTCGTTTCGATCTCGATATCGGCATTCTCTCTCGCATAGAAGGCGATCGCTACGAAGTAATAGCCGTACATTCAGCAGAACAAAATATACCCAAAGGGGCAATTTTCAATTTGAGCCAAACTTATTGCTGCGAAACCCTTAAAGCCCAAGGTCCAATAGGCTTTGAATCCGCTAGCGACTCAGAATGGCACCAACATCCCGCTTATAAGCAACTTAAGCTAGAAGCATACATGGGCATAGCTGTCATCGTAAATCATACAATATACGGCACCCTCAATTTTTCTAGCGCCAATAAACGCTCTCGAAGCTTCAGCTCAGTAGATTTTCAAACCATCGAACTAATGGCACAGTGGTTAGGGAATCAAATAGAGCGTAACGAAGCAACGGTTGCTGTCGAAAATCAATTCCAGCGAGTTATGTTGCTCGAAAAGATTACTCAAGGAATACGCAATAGTTTAGAGACGGAGAAAATTTTCCAAACCGCTGCAGTCCAAGTAGGTAAAGTTTTTGGCGTTAATCGCTGCATCATTCGCACCTACCATGGGGGCAAAAAAGAGCTGGAAAGCCCTCAGGTAGCAGAATATCTCGAACCAGGTTATAAATCAGTTTTAGACTTAAAAATTCCCTACGAAGGAAATCCCCACGCTCAAAAAGTATTAGCCACAGATAAAGCCATCGCTTCCGACAACGTATATGAAAATCCTCTTTTAGAAAACACAAGATCTGTTTGCACCCAGATGGGCTTAAAATCTATGTTAGCCATTCGCACCTCTTATCAAGGTAAGCCCAACGGTATTATTGCTCTACATCAGTGCGATCGCTTTCGAGTTTGGAATCAAAACGAAATCGAACTTTTAGAAACCGTTGCTGCTCAAGTAGGTATAGCCCTTGCTCAAGCTCAACTTCTAGAACAAGAACAAAAGCAAAGAAAAGAAATTGCAGCTAGCAACCTCGCATTAAAAAAAGCCACACAGGAAGCTGAAGCAGCAAACCGAGCGAAAAGCGAATTTCTAGCAGTGATGAGCCACGAAATCCGTACCCCGATGAACGCAATTATCGGCATGACGGGGTTATTGCTAGATACACAATTAACCCGCGAACAGTATGATTTCGCCGAAACCATACGCAGCAGTGGAGATTCTCTACTGAGCCTCATCAACGACATTTTAGATTTTTCCAAAATAGAATCAGACAAACTGGATTTGGAAAAACAACCTTTTAACCTCAGAAATTGCGTTGAGGAAGCTTTAGAGTTGTTAGCTCCTGCTGCTGCAAAAAAACAGATAGAATTAGCTTACTTAATTGACCCCAAAGTACCCTCCGCTATTTTAGGCGACGTTACTCGGCTGCGCCAGATTCTCGTTAATTTGCTCAGTAATGCCGTTAAATTTACCGAGTCGGGAGAAGTGGTCTTGACCGTTACCTTCGGCATGTCTCTATCTTATGGAAAAGAACTTTACCAGCTTCAATTTGCAGTCAGAGATACCGGAATTGGTATTGACCCCGATCGAATGCACCGTCTATTTAAGTCCTTCAGTCAAATAGATACATCGACAACGCGGAAATATGGCGGGACGGGGTTGGGACTGGCAATTAGCAAGCGCCTCTGTGAAATGATGGGGGGTAAAATGTGGGTAGAAAGCGGCGGCATATTAGGAGGAGAACCGCCTTTAGGATGGAATCGATCGTCAGGGCTAAATCTGCCTTCTCTCAAAAGTGGCTCCACTTTCTATTTCACTATTGTTGCCTCTTCCGTACCAGATTCCAGTATCATTAACCTGCAGAAAATCCCTTCTTCATCCATTATTGGCAAGCGCTTGCTAGTTGTTGAAGATAACGAAACTAACCGTAAAATTCTCACCCTGCAAGCAAACTCTTGGGGTTTTGAAGTAATTGCTGTGGATGGGTTTAGAAAAGCTCTTAAATTACTCAAACAAGAAGAAGTTTTTGACGCTGCCATTCTAGACCTGCACATGCCAGAAATGAATGGATTGAATCTGGCTTCTACGATTCATTCTCTTCCCTTTTATAAGGATTTACCGATCGTAGTTCTTTCTTCTGTAGGTAGTTGTTCTTGCGACGTAACTGAACCAGATTCAGATATTACTATCTGTCTTTCCAAACCTGTTAAGCAATCCCATCTTTACGAGGTTCTCCACCAGATCTTCAGTAAAAATTTGGCTGAAATCCAAATCTATAAAAGCAAACCAAATGCAATTCACAGCAATCTAGCTCAAAAACTTCCTCTCCGCGTACTATTGGCAGAAGACGTACCCGTCAATCAGAAAGTTTTCCTGAATATGCTTCGACGCTTAGGCTACCGCGCCGATACTGCTAGTAACGGAGTCGAAGTATTACAAGCTTTGCGGCGCCAAACTTACGACGTTATCTTCACCGACATACAAATGCCAGAAATGGACGGTTTGGAAGTCACTCGTCGAATCCGCAAACAACAAGGCTCCCTCATTTCACCCTGGATTATTGCCATGACTGCCCATGCCATGAAGAGCCATCGTCAGCAATGTTTGGATGCTGGCATGAATGATTATATTAGTAAACCCGTGCGTTTAGAAGATATCGTCGAAGCACTACAAGGATATCAACAGTTTCTCAAGACTAACAACAGGAGCGTTCCTCAAGAACAAAACAATTTAAAACCACAAAAAAACCAAAATATCAATAAAGCCCCAGTTCTCGACTACAAAGTTCTAGAAAATATTAGAGAGATAGCAGAAGACGACGCAGACGAACTACTATCCGATATTATTAAAACTTATATAGAAAATGCTCCAGAGCGATTGTCAGCGATCGCCTATGCCATAAAAAAAGACAATCCAACTGACTTATCAGATTCGGCGCACGCTTTCAGTTCCGTGTCCGGTACCATGGGAGCAATGGGCTTAAATAAGATTTGTAAGTCTCTAGAAGCGATCGGCGACGCTGGAACTACTAATGGGGCTAAAACCCTACTATATAAACTAGAGATTGAATCCCAACAAGTCATTGCTGCTTTGCAAGAAGAACTTAAAAAGATGGAACGCACCCAAACTAAACCGAGGTTCTAGTTAGAGAATTAAAGATCTTAACGAGATTTTGAGATGTAAACTAGAAGTATCAGATAAAAAAAATTATAATTTCTCTGACAAAAAAAGAGGAGGAAATAAATGGGGATCGCTACAGTTAACCCAGCAACCGGAGAAACATTAAAAACATTTAAGCCTTTAACAGATGAGCAAATAGAAGAAAAATTAGCTACAGCACAATCGAGTTTTGAGCAATATCGCCAAACCTCAATGGAACAAAGAAGTGAATGGTTGATTGCAGCAGCAGAGATTTTAGAAAGAGATAAAGAAAAATTTGCCCAGATAATGACAACAGAAATGGGCAAACCCATAAAAGGAGCGATCTCCGAAGCCCAAAAATGCGCCTGGGTCTGCCGTTACTACGCCGAAAACGCCCCTAAATTCCTCGCAGATACCCCAGTATCCACCGATGCAACATCTAGCTTTGTTCGCTATCTACCTTTAGGAGTCGTCTTGGCAGTAATGCCTTGGAATTTTCCTTTTTGGCAAGTATTCCGCTTCGCTGCACCCGCATTAATGGCAGGAAACGCAGGTCTACTAAAACACGCCTCCAACGTCCCCCAGTGCGCCCTAGCAATAGAAGCAATAATTTCCGAAGCAGGATTTCCCCAGGGGATATTTCAAACCTTACTCGTAGGGTCAGATAAAGTAGAAAAAATTATTAGCGACGATCGCGTTAAAGCAGCAGCCCTGACTGGAAGTGAAAAAGCAGGGGCGAGTTTAGCTTCAGCAGCAGGAAAACAAATCAAAAAAACCGTCCTAGAATTAGGCGGTAGCGACCCATTTGTGATTTTAGAAAGTGCCGATCTAGAAGCAGCAGTCTCCACAGCAGTAACAGCGAGAATGCTCAATAACGGTCAATCCTGTATAGCAGCCAAAAGATTCATCGTCGCCGATCGCATTGCTGACGAATTCCAGCAGAAACTAATAGAGAAATTTCAAACCCTCAAAGTCGGAGATCCGACCGACGAAAATACAGATATTGGCCCCTTAGCAACTCCAGGGATCGTAGCAGATATAGACCGACAAGTACGAGAAACAGTATCCATGGGTGGAAAAATCCTCATAGGAGGTAAACCCTTGGACGATCGCCCAGGAAACTTTTATCCTCCGACCATTCTCGCCAATATACCTAAAGGTTCTCCAGGAGAAATAGAAGAATTTTTTGGTCCAGTCGCCTTAATGTTTCGAGTCGCAAATATAGACGAAGCTATTGCCCTTGCTAATAATAGCGAATTTGGACTCGGTGCGAGTGGTTGGACAAAAGACGAAAAAGAGCGCGATCGCCTCATTAACGAATTAGAAGCTGGTGCAGTATTTATCAATGGTTTAGTTAAATCCGACCCTCGTCTTCCCTTCGGAGGAATCAAGCGATCGGGATACGGAAGAGAATTAGGTGTTGACGGTATTAGAGAATTTGTTAACATCAAGACCATTTGGGTTAAATAGTAATAGCAACAGTCAGTTGGTATGGCTAAAAAAAAAATTAGTGGCTAAATTAAAAACACTATCGATTAAGTTAGCTCCCGCAAGGTTAGTTTGCAAGCAGACAAACCCAGCGGGAGCCAATATGCATAAACTAACAAATTAGGCACGACAACTATTGGGAGGAAAAGTCATGGGGGAGTTAAACACAGCCGAATTACTAATTCAATGCTTAGAAAATGAAGGGGTTGAATATATTTTTGGACTTCCAGGAGAAGAAAACCTACACCTTTTAGAAGCAATCAAAAATTCATCAATTCAATTCATTACCACCCGTCACGAACAAGGTGCAGCTTTCATGGCTGACGTTTACGGACGTTTGACAGGTAAAGCCGGAGTTTGTCTTTCTACTTTAGGACCTGGGGCTACTAATTTGATGACAGGAGTTGCCGATGCCAATCTAGACGGCGCACCCCTGGTTGCAATTACCGGACAAGTTGGAACCGATCGGATGCACATCGAATCCCACCAATATTTAGATTTAGTGGCGATGTTTGCACCAGTAACGAAATGGAACACTCAAATTGTTCGACCCAGTAACACCCCAGAAATTATTCGCAAAGCCTTTAAAATAGCGCAAAGCGAGAAACCAGGAGCAGTTCACATTGACTTGCCAGAAAATATTGCTGCCATGCCAGCCCCAGGTAAAATTCTCAAAAAAGACACTCTAGAGAAAGTTTATAGTTCTTGGCGAAGTCTAAATGCAGCCGCAGCAGCTATTTCTAAAGCCAAAGACCCCATAATTTTAGCTGGAAATGGTACAATTCGTTCCGCAGCTAGTGATGCTTTAACTAACTTTGCCACCAACCTCAATATTCCAGTAATTAATAGTTTTATGGGTAAAGGAGCAATTCCCTACACCCATCCCCTTTCCCTCTGGACTGTAGGACTGCAACAAAGAGATATTATTAGCTGTGCTTTTGACAAAGCCGACCTAGTAATTGCTATTGGTTATGACTTAATCGAATATTCTCCTAAAAAATGGAATCCTGAAGGCAAGATTCCCATTATTCATATCGGCACGACCCCAGCAGAAATCGACAGCAGTTATATTCCCTCGGTCGAAGTAGTAGGGGATATTTCCGATTCTCTCGATGAAATAAGCAAACGGGCCGATCGTCAAAATCAACCCAAGTCAGTAATAGCCCATTTGCGGACTCAAATCGTAGAAAATTACGAACGCTACGCAAACGACGAAGGATTTCCTATCAAACCGCAAAAGATAATTTACGATCTCAGGCAAGTAATGGGGCCAGAAGATATTGTTATCTCCGATGTCGGGGCTCATAAAATGTGGATGGCACGCCAATATCATTGCGATTGTCCCAATACTTGCATTATTTCCAACGGTTTTGCTGCTATGGGAATAGCTATTCCAGGGGCGCTAGCAGCTAAGTTAGTTCATCCCGATAAAAAAGTAGTAGCTGTGACTGGCGACGGCGGTTTTATGATGAACTGTCAAGAATTAGAAACCGCCTTGAGGGTAGGAAATCCTTTCGTAACTCTGATTTTTAACGATAACGGTTATGGTTTAATCGAGTGGAAGCAAATTAATCAGTTTGGCGAACCTGCTTTTATTAGATTTGGCAATCCCGATTTTGTTAAATTTGCCGAAAGTATGGGCCTCAAAGGTTACCGAGTCGAATCTGCTGTCGATTTAATTCCCATACTCAAAACAGCCCTGGCAGATGACGTTCCCTCCGTAATTGACTGTCCGGTAGATTATGGAGAAAATCTGCGCCTCTCCCAAGAATCTGGAGATTTGACCTGTCAAGTTTTGTAGTAATAAGTATGCACGAGAAAATTTGACGAAGTGCGATCGTCTGCTAATGCTTCATTAATTTTTAGTTTCAGAAAACGGTAATCAATCGACATTAAGGAGTCAAAAAAACTAAATGCTCGCCCTCAAGCTGACCTAACTGTTCTGCAGTACCAGTTAGTCTCAACTTTCCCTTATCTAATAAGGCGATAAAATCCGCACGCAGAATTACTCTGGGGCGGTGGCTAATTATAATTGTCGTTTTGCCCTGTCTGTAATATAAAAGTTTATCTAGCACTTGGGTTTCGCTAACTGGATCGAGAGAGCCTGTAGATTCATCTAAAATTAGCACTGGTGGGTCATTGACAATTGCTCTAGCTATGGCTAATCTTTGCCTCTGACCCCCTGAAAGATTGGCGCCAAATTCCCCTAAAACTGTTTGGTATTTGTCGGGCAGTTCGCTGATAAACTCGTCAGCACTAGCGATCTGGCAAGCTCTAACAATCTGCTCAAAACCGATCTGAGGCGAACCCAGACGGAAGTTTTCCATAATTGAGCGACTCCAAAAATGCGGTTCCTGGGGAACTAGCACTACTTGCTGTCGCAAACACTCCAGAGAGAGATCTTGCTGGTTGTAGATGCCAAAGCAGATATTGCCAGACTGAAGCTGATATAATCCGGCAATCAGTTTAACAAGGGTACTTTTGCCACAGCCAGATTGACCGATTAAGGCAGTTACTTGACCGCCAGGAATAGTAAGAGAAAAATCTTGTAGCAGGTCAACTCTCCCGATGTGGTGAAAGTTGAGCTGGGTGCAGGCGATATCGGCATTGCTAGGAATTTCTACCCAAGGCAAAATATTCTCCTCTCGCTCTTCTGGGGTGCTATCAATTATCTCACCAAGCCTCTGGGTAGCAGTTTGGGCGCGGGCGAATTCATCGACAAACTCGACTAAGATTTTGATTAAGGAAGTAAAATTGGCATTCATGGCATGAAATGCCAGCAGTTGACCGATGCTTAATTCTTGGCGAATCACCAGGGTACTGCCAAACCAGAGGATTCCGATCGTGCCAATGCCAGAAACTAATTTAGAGAAGACCCTGTTGATAATATTAATTTGAATCGTTTGCAAGGTGATGTTGGCAAGGCGACCAAAGCGGCTTTGTAATTCTTCCCAGGTTTGGGGAGCGGCGTTGGTAGTTTTGAGGGTGAGGGCACCTTTGAAGGTTTCTACTAATACCCCCTGGTTTTCGGCTGCTGTAACTAAAACTTTGCGAGTTTTCTGTCGCAGTGCGGGCAGAAAAATGAGAGTGGAGACCGTCATGCTAGCGGCAACAAATAAAGCGGCGATCGTGAGTTTCCAACTATAGAAGAACATGAAACCCAAGGAAACCAAGGCGATAAAAGACTGACTGGGTATCCTAATAACAACTCGGGAGACGAGTCGGTTAATTTCGCGAATGTCTCGCAGGCGACTGACGATTTCGCCACTGCGACGGGCTTCGTAGTAATTGAGGGGCAAGCGCAGGATTTGTCGTCCGAATTCCAAAACTAATCCTAATTGCAGGCGCTGAGCGAATTGAGCAATTAAGTGGGACTGCACCAGTTGAAATGTGCTGCTGAATAGATTCATCGTCACCACCCCAATAACCACTGCAGTCAGCAGTTGAGTATCTCCCCGCACTAACACGTCATCGGTGAGGATTTGTATCAGGAGGGGAGTGGCGAGGGAGAGGAGTCCGACGACGAGATTGATCGCCAGCGCCTCGAGAATAATAGGGCGGTATGTCCCAACTCGTGCCAAGAAGCGTCCGAAGCCGCTAACTCGATCGTCTGGTTGCTCGTAAAAGCGACTTTCATCTGGCACTAGCAGCAGCATGACCAAATTAGCCCAACCTGCAGTTAATTCCTCGCGGCTGAGGTAGCGAATGCCCACGCCAGGATCTGCGATCGCGTATTTTTGGCCCTTTTTCCCGTACAAGACAACCCAGTGGTGACCTTTCCAGTGAACGATCGCGGGTAGAGGAGCTCGATCGAGTTGGTCGATAATTTCAGGAGAGGCTTTGACTTGGCGGGCGTTGAATCCCAAAGCTTCTGCACCCCGCCTCAAACCCAGCAAAGTAGTACCCAATTGCCCCGTTCCGATCGCTTCTCGGATGCGATTGATGCCAAAGGTACGCCCGTAGTATTTGACTACCGTAGCAATACAGGCGGCACCGCAGTCTTCCTCACTATGTTGGAGTACGCACGGGTATTTCATCGCAATTTTAATCTGAGTTGGACTTAAACTGTTAAAAGGCTATCGCATTTGGGAAATAAGCTTAGTCTTCTTTTGAAATCCTTAATTCTAGATCGAAGTACGCTCTTACTCATTGTTTAATTTAATAGTAAGCATTTTCAATAAGATAGTTTTTTTTAGCTTTTAAAGCTAACTTTTTTCTAATTATATTTTATCTCTTTGACAACAAAATACTGCCTTTTGAAGACAGTATTGGAGTTAATTATTTGAGAATATCTACTCCACCGGAGCTGACAGTTTAATTGATGTTAAATCAGGGGGAAAGTTCTGGTAGATATTCTCTTTTTTCAAAAACTTACTTTACTTGTTTTTAAATCTATCTAGCCGCCGTCAGGACCGCTGTCAGGGAGGTCGGAGTCGCCGTCGTCTTTTTTGTCGTCGCCGTCGTCGCCGTCGTCGGGGACGATTTCGTCGCCGCCAACAAGTTTGCTAGCTAATTCGTCACTAAGGTCTTGGAAAAATAGTTCGTCAAACATTTCCTTTCTCCTTGTTTAGCCTTATGTTTCTGAGATGATAAATAGAATATTAGATTAGTCGTTGTATTCAAAACCGAGTTCTATTTCGATTTTGTAGTTAAGAGATTGGAGAATTAGTTAGGTATCAATTTTTTTTCTTTCTTTCCATCTCTTTGCTTAGATTGTAACTTTAAAAAAATGGTTGATTCATGAGAAAATTCTGATAATTTTCTAAGAAAGTTCTTATCTTTGAATAAGTAAAAACTTTGTGGTTTCATGAGAAAATTCTGATAAATTCCTAAGAAAGTTCTTATCTTTGAACACTCCTTGTTGACGATGGCTGAAGGGGAACAAACCCGATGGAGATGAATCTAACTCAGAATTTCTCCACCTCGTTAACTCCAGATGAATTTTTGCCCGCCATCGGACGCTGGACAATTCTAGGCGGAGTAGTCTTGTTGGTTGCTTTTGGGGCAGCGATCGCTCTTTGGAGTGATTAGAAAAACAGAAATCATTTACTATATAGTAATAAAGGAATTTAATATTACTCCCAAAGCGATCGCGATGCTGGAATTTTTTCATAACTTACTATTTCCACGAGAGTATATTCCTAACGGGCACTGTTATCTTTGGCAAACTAACCTTTTATGGCTGCACGTTGTCTCAGACCTAATGACTGCCTTAGCTTACTATTCAATACCGCTAATGTTGCTGTATTTTGTACGGCAGAGACAGGAGGTGCCTTTCAAAGGAATATTCGTTCTCTTTAGTGCCTTTATCATTACCTGCAGCACTACTCACTTGCTAGAAATATGGACTCTTTGGCATCCAGCATATTGGCTTTTAGGTTTCGTTAAACTATTGACAGGCTTAGTTTCTATTTATACTGCTATCGAACTGTTTCCAGTCATACCCCAAGCCCTAGCTTTACCTAATCCAGCTCAATTAGAAGCAACTAACCGAGCCCTAAAACAGACTAACGAACAGCTCCAGTTTGCTCAATTTTGTCTCGATCGCTCTGCCGATGCTATCTTTTGGTTCAATTCTGATTCTCAAATATTTTACGTCAACGAAGCCGCAACTAAAACTCTAGGCTATACCCGTGAAGAATTGCTCTCGATGAAAACATGGGATATCAATCCTAACTATAGAGAAGATGACTGGGAGCAAAACTGGAACCAATTCAAGTCGATCGAGTCTGCTATCGTCGAATCTACTCACCGCACCAAAGAAGGTAAAATTATTCCAGTTGAGATTAACAGTAATTATTTAGAATTTAACGGACAAGAATATAGTTGCTGCTTCGCACGGGATATTAGCGATCGCAAAATTGCCGAAGCAGCATTAAGCCAAAAAACAGAAACACTGGCAAAATTTAGCGCTCATCTCCAACAACTACATCGCATTACCACCACCCAATATCAAACACTAGAAGAACTGTTTGCAGACTATATAAAAACTGGATACGAAATCTTAGGACTATCTACAGGGATTATTGGCGAAGTTGAAGGGGAAACTTTCATTACTCGTGCAGTGAAATCTGAATTTGATTTCTTAGAACCAGGAATGGAATTTCCCCTTAAAGATATTTACTGTACCAAGGTAATTCAAGCGAAAACAACTCTTTCTTTTACTCATATTGGCTCGATCGAGGATATGAGAGAGCTACCACTATATCAAAATCTCAAACTAGAAACTTATATTGGCGCTCCTATATTTGTTAACAACAGCATCTGGGGTACTTTAAGTTTTATTTCCACAGAAATGGTCGACCGAGACTTTGAAGAATATCAAAAAAAAATTATTGAATTGATTGCTAGAGGGATAGGTAACTCTATTACTACCGATCTAACAACAGCAGCTTTATCGGAAAGTGAAGAGAAGTTTCGAGCGATCGTTGAAGGAACCACTCTTCCCTTTTTAATCAGTCGTTTTGACGACGGTAAAGTTCTCTATGGCAACTCTCTATTGTGTTCCACCTTTGGCATTTCTCCCGAAAAAATAATTGGCATAAAAACTCCCAACTATTACTACAACCCTGCCGATCGCCAAATAATTCTCGAAAAAATAGCAACTGTTGGCTATCTTCACCCTTACGAACTCCAAGCCAAAAAAGCTGACGGCACCTCTTTTTGGGTCATTCTCTCTTGTCGGCGCATTATATTTCAGGGAGAAGATGCTCTACTGGCTACTCTGTACGATATAAGCGATCGCAAGCAAATGGAGGAAGCGCTGCAGGAAAGCGAAGAACGATATCGTTCTTTATATCAAAAAACACCAGTTATGCTGCACTCGATCGATCGCGATGGCAATTTGATTTCCGTTAGCGACTATTGGCTAGAAAAACTAGGCTACGAGATCGACGAGGTAATTGGTCGCAAATCGATCGACTTTTTAACCCCCGAATCTCGTAGCCATGCCGTTGAAATAGCACTTCCAGAGTATTACCGTCGAGGATTTTGCCAACATATCCCCTATCAGATGGTCAAGAAAAATGGTGAAATTATTGACGTGCTTCTCTCAGCGATCGCCGAACGAGACGAACGAGGAAATATATTACGTTCTTTGGCTGTTTCAATTGACATTACCGATCGCAGGCGAGCAGAATTAGCCTTAGAAGAAACTCAGCATTTAATTCAAAAGATTACCGATACTTTACCTAATCTAATATACATATACGATTTAACAAAACAGCAAAATATCTATACCAATCGCTTTGTTGTAGAAATCCTCGGATACAGTACCGAAGAATTC
This sequence comes from Prochloraceae cyanobacterium, assembly GCA_030065755.1. Lineage (GTDB taxonomy): Bacteria > Cyanobacteriota > Cyanobacteriia > Cyanobacteriales > JASJDA01 > JASJDA01. Next base: position 20,150 of record JASJDA010000054.1, read on the forward strand.
AAAAAAATGGGTTCAGACCTTTCGAGCGAGATATTTCATCCTCAAGATTTATCAAAAATCGTAGACTATCACCAAAAAATTGCCCGCACTAAAGATAAAGATGATTTTGAAATAGAATATAGAATTAGAAATGCGACTGGAGATTGGCAGTGGTTTTACAGTCGAGATACCGTATTCGCTAAAGACGATCGAGGATATCCAACTCAAATTCTCGGTGCTGCAATAGATATCACCGATCGCAAACGCTCGGAAACACAATTGCAGATATTAAATGAGGAGTTGCTCAGATCTAATCAGGAATTGGAAAGATTTGCTTATATAGCCTCTCACGACCTCCGAGAACCTCTACGCATGGTAACAAACTTCACTCAAGTATTAGGAAAACGCTACTCTGGTAAGCTAGATGAGGATGCTGACCAAATTATTAACTTTGCAGTAGATGGGGCAAAACGCATGGATGCCCTGATACAAGATCTACTAAATTACTCTAGAGTAGGAAAAGCCGAAAAAGTTTTAGAGATAACAGACTGTGAAGTCATATTCGACGAAACTTTGTCTAATCTTCAGCTTTTAATTCAAGAGACTGGCACGATCGTAACTAGACATCCTCTACCCAAAGTAATGGCCTATCCAGCACAATTGACCTTACTATTTCAGAACTTAATTGATAACGCTATTAAATATCGCAGCAACAAGCCCCCAGAAATTAATATTGGAGCTAAATTAAATGGGAATAAATGGTTATTTTGGGTCCGAGATAATGGCATCGGCATAGATCCCAAATATTTCGAGCGCATCTTTTTCGTTTTTCAACGCCTTCACACCATAAAAGATTATCCTGGTACTGGTATAGGGCTGGCAATCTGCCAAAAGATCGTCGATCTCCATCAAGGGGAAATCTGGGTAAATTCAGAAGTAGGTAAGGGTTCTACCTTTTATTTTACTATTCCCCGAATTAACTAAAAATTATCTAACATACCTCAATTACATAAATGGTTAATTAAACAAATTTAATTAACCAAACAAATAACAAGCTATCTCCTCACTTTGTGAGATAAGCTATTGAAGTGATATAAAACACAAAATAAATAAGATTTCAGTCAATGCTTAGTTGTTTTAGACTATTCATTGCATAACAATTAGTCTATAATAAACGTACAAAATGAATAAGTCTCAAATCAATAGATCGATAAAGCTTCTCCTGGTTGAAGATAACCCAGGAGACGCATACATAATAAAAAACTATTTACAAACAAGTAAAATTCCTTATAACTTCGATCATTTAGTTGATGGAGAGCAACTAATGTCATATCTATATCGAGAAGGTGATTATGCGAAAGTATCTCTTCCTGAATTGGTTTTACTAGATTTAAACTTGCCTAAAAAAAATGGTTTTGAGGTTCTAAAAGAAATTAAATCTCATCCACAACTAAAATCAATCCCAGTAATAATTCTGACTTCTTCAAGAGCAGAAAAAGATATTCTTGAGAGTTACAGGCTTTATGCCAATTGTTATATTACAAAACCATTTGAATACAGTGAATTTATAGATACTATTAGAAAAATTGAAATATTTTGGCTTAAACTCGTACACTTACCATCTTTAAAATCAATTTAAAAAAACTTAAATTAGTGATGGAAAAAAGTTAATAATGAAAGCACAAATTATTAAAATTTTACTAGTAGAAGATAATCCAGGAGATGCTTTCTTAATTCAAGATAAACTGAAGAACGATAGTAATATTAAGTTTGAGCTAACTCACGCAGAATATTTATATCAAGCGATCGCGCTGTTAAAAAAAGAATACTTTGACGTAATTTTATTAGACTTGTTATTACCCGACTCTCAAGATCTAGAAACATTTGTAAGCATACAAGAAGAAGCTCCAAATTTACCAATTGTCGTTTTAACTGGCATAAAAGATGAAAAGATAGCTATTCAAGCAGTAAGACAAGGAGCACAAGATTATTTAGATAAACAAAAAGCAACAGGAGAAACTTTAGGACAAGCAATTCGCTATGCCATCGAACGCAAGCTAACCCAACAACAACTGAAACAGCACAGCAAAAAATTAGAAAAAGCCAATCGCGAGTTAGAAGCTTTAAATCAAGAATTAGAAGCCTTTAGCTATTCAGTATCCCACGACCTGCGCAATCCCCTAACAAGTATAAATGCTTGCTGTTCTCTGCTGCTAGAACAAAACAACGATCGCCTAGGAGAAGAAACTCAAGAATACATCCAACTGATACGCAACTGTTCTCACCGCATGGAGGAAATAATAGACGATCTATTGACTCTCTCTCGCATGAAGTACTCTCAGATAAAAATTGAGTCGGTACAGTTAAGCGCTATGGTAGAAACAATTACTAAAGAACTACAGCAAAAACAACCACAACGCAACGTAGAATTCGTAATTGAACCTGAAATTGAAGTTCGAGGCGATCGCGCTTTACTCCAAATAGCCTTGGAAAATTTACTCAACAATGCCTGGAAGTATAGCAGAGAAAAACAAACAGCGATCTTAGAGTTTGGTATTTGTCAGTTAGACGATAAAGAGCAAATCAAGAACGAAGAAGGAGAAAACAAGAACCTTACTAATTCTTCTCAAGCACATTCAGCTTATGGTAGAGTATGTACGCAAAAAACTGTAGGACTTTTAGAGAGAAATTCAAAAACATCTTTTCCCAGTCCACCAGACTTCGATCGCAAAAAAGACACTAAACAATTAGTCTATTTCGTGCGGGACAATGGCGTAGGTTTTGACATGGAAAAAGCTGAAAAGCTATTTACTCCTTTCCAACGCTTACATAGCGCCAGCAAATTTGAAGGAACTGGTATCGGTTTAGCCACAGTTCAACGTATTATTCACCGTCATAGTGGCAAAATTTGGTGTAATGCAGCAGTCGATCGAGGAGCGACTTTTTATTTTACCCTGGAACTTTGAAGCATAGGGAGTGTGGGGAGTGTGGGGAGAGGGGGAGAGGGGGAGAGTGGGAGAGGGGGAGAGGTGGAGAGAATAATAAACAAACAGCCAATAGCCAATAGCCAACAGCAAAAATGAAAGTCGCAACCTGGAACGTCAATTCAATTCGCACTCGTCAACAGCTAGTAGTTGAGTGGTTGGAAGAAACCAAAGTAGACGTTCTTTGCTTGCAAGAAACTAAAGTAGTAGATAAAGATTTTCCTACAACCCCTTTTGAACAACTAGGATATCATCTCTACATTTCCGGACAAAAGGCTTATAACGGTGTGGCTATATTCAGTCGAATTCCGATGGAAGATGTGAGTAATGGTTTTGCCAAAATTGTTGACGATTGCCTAGCAGAAGATTTCGACGCGCAAAAACGAGTTATTACTGGTGTTATTGGAGAAGTTCGTATAGTCAATCTTTACGTACCCAACGGTTCTGGTATTGGAACTGAAAAATATGACTACAAACTTAGATGGTTAAAAGTATTGGGAGAATATTTACAAATATTGGCGCGATCGCACCGAGAAATCTGCGTCTGTGGCGATTTTAACATTGCTTTAGAAGATAGAGATATTTACAATCCTAAAGGCAAAGAAAATCATATAATGTCTTCTGATGCGGAACGCCAGGCTTTACGAGAAATTTTAGCAATTGGTTTACGAGACGCTTTCCGCAAATTTAACTCCCAAGAAGGTCATTTTACTTGGTGGGACTATCGCGCTGCTGGCTTCAGACGCAACCGAGGTTGGCGAATTGACACTCACTATCTGACCAAAGAGCTTTACGAGAAAGCAATTAGCTGCCACATTGATGTAGAACCGAGAAAGCAAGAAAAACCTAGCGATCATGCTCCTGCGATCGTCGAATTTTAGCTTTTTTTTCTCCTGATAACCTAGCGATCGCGCTCCTGCGATCGTCGAATTTTAGCTTTTTTTTCTCCTGATAACCTAGCGATCGCGCTCCTGCGATCGTCGAATTTTAGCTTTTTTTTCTCCTGATAACCTAGAACACCGATTCAGTAATCAGAATCCACTCCCATTCAGAGGTTTCGGGGTTTCTTAAAAAGGCGAGATTTCGTTAACTTTACGTCTGGAAAAGTAGCTTTAAATTTAATCAACTAGATAAAATCTCTTGAAAGGTTTATAAACTACTATAACTTTTCCTTTGATTTGTTTGCGGTGTATAGTCCCTATTTCAAGACTATTGTCTTGACTTTCACTCAAATTATCCCCTAGGACAAAATAGGAATTCGATGGAATATAAAGTGAGTAATTAAGTTGTCGATCGAAAGTCCCATTCAAATATTCTCTCTCAAAAAGTTTTCCGTCGATATAGATAGTGTTGTCTTTGATTGTTATTTGTTCTCCAGGAAGTCCAATTATACGTTGTATGACATTGATTTCCTTTCTATCTGACTGTTTTATTTTAATAACAACAATATCTTCTCGACTGGGAATAAAGTAATTATTAAAAAATGTGTTGGCAATAACTGTATCTCCCATTCTGATTGTCGGAGCCATTCCATTGGATCTTCTTATAAATCTCTGAGTGAAAAACAAGAAATACAATAAGAAAACAGTAATAATTATCGTGAAAAATGAGCTAATAATACTGAAAAATGAAGATGTAATTGTAGACTCAATTGTCGGTATATCTTCTTCTAATACCAAAAGTTTAAAAAGATTAGAAATATTTTGTCCGCACCTTAGATTAATTATTTGATTCGGTAAAACGTTTACTTCAAGCGATCGACTGCGATAAAAATCTATTTTTATTTGAATGGTATGCAAACCTGGAGAAACTTGATATCTTTCTTCCGATCCATTGCGAATGCGTCCGACCTGTTCTCGATCGATATATACTCGAAAAGAACGTCCACCATAGGGAAATTGCCATTTACGTTGAATATAAATAGTTCCCCTCTCATTATCTCGATCTAGTTCTGGCTTCATTATTTCTAATAATAGAAAAGTGAAAAATTAAGAGTAAAATTTGCTCAGAATTGACAATAAAACATTTAATAGAATATTCTCAATGAAAATATTCCCACTTTGTGCCAAAAATACTGCATCGATCCCCAAAATTTCGTGCTAGCGAGCGATAAAGTGCTTATTTCTGTGCCCCAAAATTAGATAAGCCAAGCTATCAGCTATTTAGTAACGATTTATAACTATTATCTTGACAAAATGCGCGCCATCTTTTGCTACTAATGTTTGGTTTCTAACAATTCTTGTAATCTTTTACTCAAAGCCTTTTTACTAAATTTAGCCAGAGCTTGTTCTCGCAACCATTCACCGTTACAGCGTTTGTCGTTTCCTTGCAAAATTTCAAGACAAGCAGTAGCAACTGCATCGGGATCTCGGTGAGGAACCTGCCATCCCAAATCGCCATCCTGCAAGGGATCTGCGGAACCGTCAGCATCTCCAGACAAGACTGGGATACCGCAAGCCATTGCTTCGAGATAAACTATGCCGAAACCTTCCTGAGAAGGCATAATATAGGCATCGGCAACTCGATAGTGGTCTACTAACTCTTCTGTCGGGACAAAACCAGCAAAAATAACCCGATCGCTAACTCCTAAATCCTTTGTCAATTGTTCTAAACGAGGTCGATCGTCTCCCCGACCGATGACCAGATATTTTACTTCTGGAAAAACTTTTACGATCTTAGGTAAAGCGCGAATAGTTACGTCAACTCCTTTATAGATATCCCCAGACCACAACCTAGCCACAGTCATCAGCACTTTGGCATCATTCAAGCCGTACTTTTCCACTAATTGTAGAGGTTTAGGTGCTGGTGTAAAGAGATCGCCATCGACTACACAAGGTAAAATTTTAACTGTGTCGGGATTTATTTGATTGGCGTCACATAGACGATCGCGACTGTAGCGGCTAATTGTCCAAATTTCAGCAGCTTCTTGGAGCGCTTTTCGTTGTAGCGCGGGTAAAGGTTTCCAAACCTCCTTCCCATAAGTTAAAACCGTGTAGGGAATTCCTAAAGGCTGACATAAAAGTTTAATTAATGCTGCGAGATTAACGTGACCGCACAAAACCTGTTGGGGACGACGTTGTATTAGACAATTTATTAGAGACAAGGATAACTTTAAACGTCCCATCCAAGCCGATCGAGTTTTAAAGTAATGAAATTTCATCGAACCTCGATCGAAAGGATTTGCGCATTCAGGTTCGTCTCGAAGTAAAAATATTTCAGTTTTTCCCCCAGTACGATCGGGGGGAATTAGCGATCGATAAGCCTGAAAAATATCTTTAACGTAAGATTGTATGCCACCTTCGCGAGCAAAAATTTCTAAAAACACAAATACTCGATGAGATGAGATGTTAGTTTTTTGGCTGAAGTTATTCTTATTCACCCTCGCGCTCTCTAGAATATCTTTGCCAAAACTAACATAGCAAAGTAAAGAGGGAAAATCCCCCTTTTCCATTTTTCCTACTATTCATCACCTATTTCTGGTGCTTGTTGATTGCAAGGTTTGATAGTAGGGCCTGGTATGATTATATTTCCTTCTACTCCTCTTGCTATGCCCCGTATTTGGCGCAATGCATTAATAGAGTTAACGCAGTCGCAGTTAAACATTTTCATAGCAGCGTCACTTTCTTCTTCGGTAAATTCCAGAATTAGATCCCCTTCTGGAGTTGTTTCGAGATTAGCAAACTCGTCTTTGGGAAGATTTCCCTTACCCGATCCTTTGTGAAAAATATTAATAAAGCTAGCTAGATGTCTATTTCCCGTACAATTGGCGCGAGAACAAGGTAAATTCGTCTCAGGTGTTTTTGTTACTTTTTGAGCCTTTGCTGAAGTCTCTGTCTCTGCTGCTTGCGCTGGTTTGTCAGAGACGAACATTAATAGCATTGAGGCTATAGCTGGACTGGAAAATAAAATTAGCGACAGTTTATTCATTATTTTCATAATCACTCCTCTTTACGCCAGATACTTTATCAAAATTGATGCACCTGTAAAACTTTGATTTTTTGAATTTAAGTAGCAAAAAGGAGCATATATTACCGTCGTACTTGCTATATCGTACAATTTGACAGAAATACAATTATTAGGTAAAGAATAAACAACTAAAAAACAAGATAGGCAGAATAAGTCCTTGTACTCGTAGGGCTCAAGCCATCTGAAGTTTTTTGGTTTTGCTGTTGAAAATAATATCTGTTAGAGTTACTAGACGATCGAAATTAAGGATTAGATACAATAAATTCAGCGAGTTTGTTATATTATGTGACAACTCCACACGCTCGTGTTTTACATGGGGCGTGGGCTTCTAACTAACCAGAAGCCTTTGTCATTGCGTCCACAGATAGGAAAAAGGAGAAAAATTGACGAGGAAAGGTTGAATATCTCCGTTTTTACCTTCCACGTTAACTTTCCTATCAGCTTCAAAGAGCAAGCATCTGCAACAAAAAATCAGGGAACTAATCTAGGAGATCGAGATACGCATGGGAAGAGTAGTCGGCATTGACCTGGGGACAACCAATTCCGTGGTAGCCGTAATGGAAGGCACAAAGCCAATAGTAATAGCCAATTCAGAAGGAATGCGAACGACTCCTTCTGTAGTTGGCTTTACTAAAAAAGAAGGGGAATTGGTAGTAGGGCAAATAGCACGACGACAAGCAGTGACCAACCCTCAAAATACCTTTTATGGGGTGAAGCGCTTCATGGGTCGCAGATACGCTGAACTAGAACCAGAATCAAAAAGATTTCCTTACACTATTCGTCGGGACGAAGTTGGCAATATTAAAATTCGCTGTCCTCGCATCAAAAAAATGCTTGCTCCCGAAGAAATATCGGCAATGATTTTGCGAAAACTAGCAGAGGAAGCAACCCGCTATCTAGGAGAAGAAGTAACAGGGGCAGTAATTACAGTTCCTGCCTATTTTAACGACGCTCAAAGACAAGCGACCAAAGATGCAGGGAAAATAGCAGGCTTAGAAGTATTGCGGATCTTAAACGAACCAACAGCAGCATCTCTAGCATACGGTTTAGACAAGAAAGAGCGCGAGACAATTTTAGTATTTGATCTCGGTGGAGGAACTTTTGACGTTTCCGTATTAGAAATTAGGGATGGAGTATTTGAAGTAAAAGCAACCAGCGGCGATACTCAGCTTGGAGGCAATGATTTCGATAACAGAATTGTAGACTGGCTGGCAGATCGATTTCTTCAACAAGAAGGAATAGACCTGCGCAAAGATCGCCAAGCCTTGCAAAGACTCAGAGAAGCAGCAGAAAAAGCTAAAATAGAACTCTCAGGAATCAGTAGTACCGAGATTAATTTGCCCTTTATTATCGTCACAGAGCAAGAAGGGCCGAAACACATAGAAACCAGGCTCACTCGCTCCCAATTTGAAAGTATGTGTGGGGACTTGGTAGGGCGCATGAGAAACCCCCTCAAAATTGCCCTCTCAGATGCGGGTATAACTCCAGTACAAATAGACGAAGTAGTAATGGTAGGAGGAGCGAGCCGCATTCCCGTAGTACAAAAAATGGTGCGCAGCTTCATCGACAAAAAACCCAATCAAGGAGTTAATCCCGATGAAGTAGTAGCAGTAGGGGCAGCAATTCAGGGAAGTATCTTAGCAGGGGAAATCAAAGATATCTTGCTGTTGGACGTAACCCCAATTTCTATTGGCTTAGAAACCATTGGCGGACTAATGAAAAAACTTTTGCCTCGCAATACGACTATCCCCACCCGAAGGTCAGATATCTTTTCTACCGGAGAAAATAACCAAACGATGGTAGAAATTCACGTAATTCAGGGAGAAAGGGAAATGGCAGCAGATAATAAATCCCTGGGTCGATTTAAACTTAATGGAATTCCCCCAGCACCTAGAGGTGTACCCCAAATACAAGTAGCTTTCGATATCGATGCTAACGGGATCTTGCAAGTAACAGCTAGAGATAGAACCACGGGGAGAGAACAAGGTATAACTATTCAAGGGGCTTCTAATTTAAGCGAGGCAGAAATCAATCGCATGATTCGCGAAGCAAGCCAATTTGCCACCGAAGATCGAGAAAGACGGGAAAGAGTAGAAAAAAGAAACAGCGCTTCAGCTTTAGTAGATAAAGCAAGACGACAATTAAGAGAAGTAGCTCTCGACTTTGGCTCTCAGTTTGTTAGCTATCATCGCCGTCGTATAGAAAGTTGTTGTGAAGAAGTATTAGAAAGTTTGAAACTCAATGACGAGCGAGGAATCGATCGCGCCGAATCAGATTTGCGAGATGCCTTAGACGAGTTAACTAGGGAAGTACGCTGGCAATACGAAGACGAAGACGATGGGGACTTTTTTGGCACTATTCGCCGCACTTTCACCGGAGAAAGAGAACCTGAAGATCTTCCCTACTCCTCTAGAGGATACGGCAGCCGCGATCGCGAGGACTATCGCTATGGAGGCGGAGGAGGCTACGACGATTATTACGACGAGAGAGACTCCGGAAGGCCTAGATATTCTAACTCTTATCCCCCAGAACCTAGTAGAGACTATCCTCGCAGTAGGGGAAGAAATATGCCCCGTGAAAATAATTGGGATGAAGAAGATGATGAATGGTTCTAAATAGTTTTTGGTTGTTGTTTGTAACTGATTTTTTGTGTTTAGCTAATGATTGAAGACTCGATAAAAAAAACTAAAAACAAATAACCGATAACTAATTTTTATGCAAAGCTTTAAAGATTACTATGGAATTTTGGCAGTTTCAACAAATGCCAGCACTGAAGAAATTAAAAAGTCATATCGCAGACTAGCTAGAAGATATCATCCCGATCTAAATCGAGAAGATAAAGGAGCAGAAGAAAAATTTAAAGATATCAACGAAGCTTACGAGATCCTTTCCGACGAAACCAAGCGATCGCAATACGACCAATACAGTCGTTCTTGGAACCAAAGAGGTTGGGGAAGTAAAGCTGGCGGAACGAGAATACAAACAGTATTTAAACGCAATGGTAACGGTAGTTCTGCAGACGAGGTCGATTTTAGCCAGTATGGAGACTTCAACAGCTTTGTAGAACAACTGCGCCAGCGCAACGCAGCAGGAACTAGCCAGGGCGATCGCAGAAGCATAAGAGTCGATACAGCAGATGCTTACCGTCCAGGAACCACCAAAACCACAAAAGTAGTAACTCCTCGCCCCAACCGTCGCGATATAGAAGCTAGGTTGACCCTACCTTTAGAAAAAGCCTACCAAGGAGGAAGAGAGCGCATTCGCCTAGAAGACGGACGCTCTCTTGAGGTAGAAATGCCCACAGGAATGTTTAACGCTCAGAAAGTTAGATTAAAAGGGCAAGGTATCGGCGGGGGGGATCTGTACTTAAAAATTACTGTAGCACCCCATCCTTTCTTTAAATTGCAAGGCTCCGATATTTACACCCAGGTGCCAGTGACTCCTAGCGAAGCCGTATTAGGAGGTGCGATCGAAGTACCGACTATTGACGGTTTAGTGAAGATGAACGTACCCAGTGGAGTTAAGTCCGGTCAGAGGTTGCGCCTCGCTAATAAAGGATATCCTCGCGAGCGAGGAGGTCGCGGAGATCAATTAGTAGAAATTCAAATTGTAGTTCCCGATAATATAACCGCTGAGGAAAGAAAAATATACGAACAACTGCGACAAGTAGAACGATTTAATCCTCGTCGAAATCTATTTTAAGGAATCGAATTTTGGATAATTGGCAATGGAACAATTTGCTGCTGGGCATTGACGAGATCTTCTCTGGCATAGTTGCAGCAATAGAAAAAGTATTTTTCTTCGACATTGGGGGTATGCCCCTAATAATACTTTGGATCCTTGGTGGGGGAATTTTTTGCACCTTACGCATGGGTTTTATCAACATTCGCGGGTTCAAACACGCTATCGACGTAGCGCGAGGAAAATACGATCGCCCAGAAAGCAATAATGAGGGGGAAGTTACTCCTTTCCAAGCTTTAGCAACTGCACTTTCAGGAACTATTGGACTGGGAAATATTGCTGGGGTAGCGATCGCCATTCAGATGGGAGGGCCAGGTGCTGTATTCTGGATGAGTGTTGCCTCGATTTTAGGAATGTCGAGTAAGTTTGTTGAATGTACCCTGGGCATGAAATACCGCAACATAAAACCAGATGGTACTGTAGCTGGCGGACCCATGTATTATCTTTCTGAGGGTTTATCCAAACGAGGGCTGCCCCAAGTAGGTAAAAATCTCGCCTTATTCTTTGCTATTTTCACCGTAGGGGCATCTTTTGGCGGGGGTAATATGTTCCAAGCCAATCAGTCTTTTGCCGCTCTATCAGCCGTTATACCCCCTGTAGCTAATTACAATTGGCTTTTCGGTCTGACAGTAGTATTTCTCGTAGGGCTAGTCATAGTAGGAGGTATTAGCCGCATTGGTGTAGTTACTAGCAGGTTAGTACCAGTAATGGTAGTTATTTACCTGATTGGTTGCTGTTGGGTTTTAGCCCTCAGATATAGCGAAGTTCCTGCTGCTTTTATGACGACCATCGATCGGGCTTTTTCTCCTGTTGCAGTTGAAGGAGGGGCGATCGGGGTATTGGTACAAGGAATTAGACGTAGTGCTTTTTCTAACGGTGCTGGTTTGGGATCGGCTGCGATCGCTCACTCAGCAGCTAAAACAAAAGAACCTGTTAGAGAGGGTATTGTTGCGGTTTTAGAACCTTTTATCGATACTGTGGTTATTTGTAACTTAACTGCACTGGTAATTATTATTACGGGAACCTATGGCGAAGGAATCAGTTCGGATCTCAGTGGTTCTCAGATGACAGCAGCAGCTTTTGAGAGTGTAATTGATTGGTTTCCGCCACTCTTAGCTATAGTCATCTTCTTGTTTGGTTTCTCCACTATGATTACTTGGAGTTACTACGGACAGCAGTGCTGGGCTTATTTATTTGGCGCTGAAAGTATTCTGACTTATAAAGCTATTTTTCTATTGTTTATTTTTATCGGTTCTGTAGTTAACCTAGGATCTGTGGTAGATTTCAGCGATATAATGCTCTTAGCGATGTCTATTCCTAATCTTCTCGGTTGCGTTCTTTTGTCTGAAGAAGTTGCAGCAGATTTAAAAAATTATTGGCATAGTTTAAAAATTCCTGAGTGCGATCGCTCTTAATACTGAATTAGCCCTCTTTTGTTATTTTCGGGAGTCAAATGTAGAAACTTTAGCTATAAATAAGTCTTTATATTAAATTAATATTTGCATCAGTAGCGCCGAGCAAATGATTAATTATTATTATAATTAGTGGCTTCCTCAAAGATTAAGTAGTCGTGCCAAATAAAATTCAAAGCGCTATCAAAATTTTCCTACCAGGTCGGCTTTGTCTGTTTGGCGAACATAGTGATTGGGCTGGAAAATATCGCAGTATAAATAGTGAAATTGAAAAGGGTTATGCCCTAGTTGTGGGAACAAATCAGGGGATTTATGCTGATGTCAAACACCATCCTCGCAATTTAATTTTTCAGGCTACCTTCAACGATGGCAGTAAGTATAAACCGATCGAATTGCCCATGAAACCTACTGCTCTTTTAGATGAAGCCAAAAAAGGAGGGTTTGCCAGTTATATTGCGGGAACAGCTTATCAAATTTTGACTAATTATGGGGTCGCGGGAGTAGAAGTTGATAATTATCTAACAGATTTGCCCATCCAAAAAGGATTATCTTCGAGTGCGGCAGTATGTGTACTGATTGCGCGGGCGTTTAATCGTCTCTATAATTTGAAGCTAACTATTCGAGAAGAAATGGAAATTGCCTATCTTGGCGAAAGAACGACCCCTAGTCTTTGTGGACGAATGGATCCAGCTTGTGCTTTTGGCAATAAACCAATCTTGATGACTTTTGATGGGGAGGAGATAGAACTTAGGGAGTTAAAGGTAAAGCAAGAGTTATTTCTGGTAATTGTCGATTTAGCAGGGAGTAAAGACACTAAGAAAATCCTTCGCGACCTGAACAGTTGTTATCCTTTTCCTAGAAATCAAATGGAGCAAAATGTTCAACAATATCTAGGTGCTATCAACGCTCAATTTACCCAACAAGCCGTTGGCGCAGTATTGAAAGGAGATGCCCGACTTCTTGGCACTCTAATGAATCAGGCTCAAGCTGAATTCGATCGCCATTTACTCCCAATTTGTCCCGACCAATTAACAGCCCCAAAGCTCCACCATTTACTAAACCATCAAGCTCTGAAGCCGTTTATAGAAGGGGGTAAAGGGGTAGGCTCTCAAGGCGATGGCACAGCGCAATTAGTGGCGAGAGATCGAGAGAGTCAAACAAGTGCGATCGCTATTATTGAGAGGGATTTTCCCGAAATGCAAGCTTATTGTCTCACAATTTCCAGATGTTAGCCCCCCAATCAAAAGTCAAGAAAGCGGTAATTCCCGCCGCTGGTTTCGGAACTAGGATGTTTCCTGTAACTAAAGTTATCAAAAAAGAACTTTTACCGATTATCGATCGCGATGGTCGAGCCAAACCAATTATATTGAAAATTGTAGAAGAGGCCCTCAATGCAGGTATTGAAGAAGTGGGCATTGTCGTGCAAAAAGCCGACCTCGAAATTTTTCAAGAATTTTTCTTGGCGGCACCTAAGGCCGAACTATTAGCCAAACTGTCTCCAGAAAATCGGGAATATAGCCAATATCTTCAAGATTTAGGTCAGCGCATTACTTTTTTGATTCAAGATCGCCAAGAAGGTTTCGGTCATGCTGTTTTTTGCGCCCAAACTTGGGTAAACAACGAACCTTTTTTGCTCTTGTTGGGAGATCATATTTATCTTTCTCAAGAGGGACTTTCCTGTGCTGGACAGTTGTTAGCCGCATTTGAGCAAGCCGAGTGCAGCGTAGTAGGCTTAACAGTAATGCCTGGAGAAATTATCCACAAAGCAGGGTGTGTCGCGGGAGTCTGGCAAAAACCCAATTCTCTTTTGCAAGTTACCAAACTCTATGAAAAGCCAGATCTAGAATACGCCAAAGCCAATCTTCACGTGACCGGATTGCCAGAATCAGATTTTCTAGGGGTATTTGGCATGTATGTCCTCACTCCAGAAATTTTTGATTATTTAGAAGCAGAAATTGAGAATAATCTTCGCTATCGAGGAGAATTTCAGCTGACTACTTGCTTAGATCGCTTGCGAGAAGAAAAAGGAATTGTTGGCTATTTAGTTAAGGGAAAATATTTTGATGTCGGGATGCCTCAATTTTATTGGCAGACTGTGCGTGATTTTTATCAGTTATGTGACATACTCCCGCGCTAATTGTTAACACAATATAGCGCGGGCTTCTCATCAACTCCAGTTAACCAATTTGTGACAGAATATCCTGAGCGTGAGAATCGGTTTTAACCTTTTCATCAACGTAGGTAATTTTGCCCTCACCGTCAATAATGTAGGTGACGCGCTTGGAATAGCCACCACCATCAACGTCGAAAGCTTTAGTAATTGCACCGTCAGTATCGACGAGAAGGCGGAAAGGTAAGCCATACTTCTCTTTAAACTTCTCGTGAGAGGTTTTATCGTCCATACTCACTCCTAGCACTACCATGTCTTTACTTTGGTACTGCTCGTAGTTATCCCGAAAGCTTTCTGCTTCCTTAGTGCAACCTGGAGTATCGTCTTTAGGATAAAAATACAAAACCACAACTTTCCCTTGGAAATCTGACAAGGAAACGCTATTTCCTTCGTCGTCTATAGTGGAAAAAGATGGTGCTGTTGTACCAACTGCTAAAGCCATAAATTTTATTGTTTAAATTTCGTCTTTATCTAGATAATACCTTGATGAGTTCAACTTCAGTATCAAATAAAAAATCAATTCAATACTCCAATAGTATTGTTAAACGAGCAGAAAGAGCTATTAGCTGTTCGCCTTTCAAACTAGCTCTATTTGCCACAATGAGGAATCAAAGCGTATCTTTGGGTAATATTTCCGGTCAAACAGGAATCGATCGGGGTTACGCCAAAAAAATCCTTTCCGAGCCAAAAGTAGAAAGCGAGTTAACCTGGTTAATTCAGGTAGGATTGCTGCGAAGAGAAGTAGACGGTCAGGGAATCACAGACAGTTTTCGTCTCACTCCTCTAGGAAGACAACTGGTAGAAAAATGGGAAGCTAAAGGAGGTTATTTTCCAACTCCGTCTCAGTGGGAGCTTCTTTTTAATAATTTACAAAAAACCACAAGCATTTTTCTCTCATCGATCGGTTAACCTAGCCTTGAAGGGAGTGTGGGGAGCAGGGGGAGAGTGGGAGAGGGGGAGAGGGGGAGCAGGGGGGAGAGGGAAATGGGGAGATGGGAAGAAACAAACAGCCAACAGCTAACAGCCAACAGCCAACAGCTAACAGCAAATAGCACGATCGCTGACCGACCCGAAAAAATTCGTTAAAGTAAAAGGGAAAGGTTTGGTGTTGCGATCGGAGTAAAATGACATCCTCATCCTCAATGGCCCCCAGCACGATTAGAGAACTCCCATTATTTCCACTTGCGGAAGTGGTTTTATTTCCTAGTCGTCCTCTTCCCCTACATATCTTTGAATTTCGTTATAGAATCATGATGAACACGATTCTGCAAAACGATCGCCGTTTTGGGGTGTTGATGGTCGATCAGGTTCAAGGTCAAATTGCTAATGTTGGCTGCTGCGCCGAAATCGTTCACTATCAACGCTTGCCAGACGATCGCATGAAAGTGTGGACTGTAGGGCAACAAAGATTTCGAGTTTTAGAATACGTCCGCCAAAAACCTTATCGGGTTGGTTTAGTGGAATGGATAGAGGACATACCTCCAACTAAAGACCTCAGACCGATGGCTGAAGATGTAGAAAAACTACTGCGAGATGTAGTTCATCTGTCTGCTAAATTGTACGATCAGAAGATAGAACTGCCAAAAGACCTCCCTAGCTTACCCACAGAATTATCTTACTGGGTGGCAAGTAATCTTTATGGAGTAGCATCAGAACAGCAGGCACTTTTAGAAATGGTCGATACCCACGCTCGCTTACAACGAGAAATAGATATTCTCACCTCTACTCGCAACCATTTTGCCGCACGTACCGCCCTCAAAGATGCTTTAAATTAATTATCTGTCGCTCGGTGAAGATTCAATTTTTAAAACGCTATAGTTACCAAAAATTTTGATAACTTCGGCGCAATTAGATAATTCTTCTATAGCTCCTTTAGTCGATTCTTCGTTAATATTTCCTTCTAAATCGATAAAGAAAAGATATTCTCCGAGCGATCGCTTAGTGGGGCGAGACTCAATTCTACTAAGATTAATACCTCGATCGGCAAATACTTGTAGTGCTTTAACTAATGCTCCAGGAACATTCGCAGGAATACTAAAGGCAAGTGAGACGTGAGAGCCGTTTAGAGCCGGTTTTAAGCCCAATACCCAGAAGCGGGTGCAGTTGTCAGGATAATCGTTTATGGAAGCAGCGAGAATGGGCAAATCGTATATTTTAGAAGCTCTCTGTGAAGCGATCGCCCCAGCGCTGAGATCTCTAGGTAAATATTGCAATGCTTCTGTGGTTGAATTGGTAGGAATTAGCTGAGCAGAGGGAAGAAAACGCTCTAGCCACTTTTGACATTGAGCTAAAGCTTGGGGATGAGAATAAACTGTGTGAATTGCTTCAATTGAGGTAGCTCGAGACAATAGGACGTTAGAAATGGGGAGGGTCAACCCTTGTTGAATCTGCAATTGCTCCAATTCCCAAAGACTGTCAAGAGTAATTGCTACGCTTCCTTGAATTGAATTTTCCACTGGTACTACAGCTAGTTGAGTTTCTCCCCTAGCTACTGAGTGTAAAGTTTGGTTAATATTAGGATAAGGACACAAAATAGATTCAGCACCAGTTTCATTAGCTAACCAATTTGTATAAGCCAATGCTGCCGTTTCTGTGTTAGTCCCAGTTGGTCCTAAATATGCAATGGAAATGGTCATAAATTGCCAAAATTGCCCGCCCAGTATAGAGAACAGGCAAATTTTACCATAATATTTTTGTTATTTTACCATCCCCGACGCCAAAGCAAGCCATTGGGCATGATTGCTCCTTCTAAATTAGCGCCTATTAAATCTGTATGCCTGAGTTTTGCTCCTCTCAAGTCTGCATTTCGGAGGTTAGCACCTTTGAGATTAGCACCTCTGAGATTGGCATTAGTGAGGTTAGCTCCTTCTAGATTAGCATTAGTGAGGTTAGCATTTTCGAGGTTAGCATTCTGTAGGTTGGCCCCCTTGAGGAAAGCCGAGTTCATATTAGTATCTTTGAGATAGGCCGAATATAGAGAAGCAGACTCTAGGTTAGCAAAATTTAGATCCGCACCAGTCAGGTTAACGTTATCGAGAAAAGCAAATCCCAGGTAAGCATAGCGCAGGTCAGCATCTTGTAACTTCGCTCCTTCTAAATAGGCACTTTCTAGTTTCGTTTCTTTTAATTTTGCTGCCTCAAGATTAGCACCCCGAAGTTGAGCTTGTCGCAAGTTGGAAAGAGATAAATCTGCACCGAAAAGATTAGCGCCATTTAGCTTAGCTCTTACCAGATTAGCATCTCGCGGATAAGCACCAGAAAGATTTGCTCCCTGCAACACAGCTTCTTTGAGGTTACTCGTCTGAAGATTTGCTCCTTGCAACATACTTCCTTGAAGATTAGCTTGTTGTAGATTGGCAAAATGTAAGTTGACACCCTGTAAATTGGCTTCTTTGAGATTTGCTCCATATAGGTCGCAATAAGCACATTGTCCGCTTTTTAACAATTTGGCAAGATTGCTATTTGTTTTGGGAGCATTGAGGTTAGTACCGATCGGATCTGTAATTAGTGTATTCCTGAAACTACTAATAAATCCTGCGGCTACACTTAGAGCAGCAATAGCTGCTAGGGGAGGTAAAACTTTAGTAGGAAGACCTTCAAAAAGAGTCGAAAAGCTAAATGATTTCACCACAGGAGTCGCTTTGAGTGCTGTGAGTGCGGCTGCTGCATTAGGATAGCGATCTTTAACCTTAGGTGCAACCATCTTAGAGAGCCATTGAATAAATTTAGGACTGACTTTAGACTCTAAAGATTCCAGATTAAAGGCATAAGTCTCGTCGAGCAGTTGAGATACATCCTGCGATCGCACTTCCATTAACAAACAGATTATACTAGCTCCCAGGCTGTAAAGATCTGATGCTTGGTTTAGAGGGTGTTTGAGTATTTTCTCTGGTGGCATAAAACCCAGTGTCCCTTCAACAGCACTGGGAGCTACTATTTCCTCATCTATTTGACTCCCACCGCCAAACCCGATTAAATATGTTTGTATGCGTCCGTTGCGATCGACTAATATATTTTCTGGTTTAATATTTCCGTGGATTATGGGGGGATTTTGCTGTTGCAGGTAAACTAAAATCTCTAGAATGCCAATAGCAATCTCTTTAATTTCTTCAAGGCTAAAGTTTTGCTCGAAAACTACTGAATGTGCTGGTTTATATTCGGTAACTAAGCACAAACCATTTGGAGTTTCAAAGTCATTTAGGTAAAGAGGAATATTGGGATGAGAAAGGCGCTTCAATACTTCAACTTCTTGCTGGTATGTTTCATATTCTGTCCAGCTAGCTCCAGATTGAGCAAATTTAAATTGTTTAATAACTACAGGCAACTTGGTTTTGGTCTCAGTAGCTAGGTAGGTAGCATTACCTCCAGAAAGGTTTTCTCCCAATTGCCTTATTATGTGATATCCCTGAGGGCTAAAGTTTAGATTTTTATTCATAATGCCTGTTGTCTGAAGGGTGCAAGGAGGGTAGATACTCTAAGGGCAAGGGTAGCATCAAATAATAGCACAAAGGTGAATGGACTGCCTCTGTGAAATACTAGTTAACGAATCATCTAAGATATAATGACTAGTTTTTGTCTCAGTTGTTTCCTCATAGCGTGTTATTTGCTATACTTTTTTAGGCAGTTGCTCCGTAGTTTTTAGCATTTTGATTTTGACCTATTTTTCCCAACGAATCAAGATTACGCAAATCCCTGTTGCTTTTAGTGGAGTGACATAGCCGGAAACACTTGGAAAAACACGGGTTTTACAAGGCTTTTTCAGGAAAACTTTTAGTTATCGCCGATAGTTGCTATGTCTAGTGTACACGGTAGTTGGATCTTGCAGGACAACGGTTATTTCTTCATTTGGGGAGAAACCTGGCGCTCGATCGAAGATGGAGAATCTACTTCAGTTTCTGCCCATCCTTTCAACTGCGATCGACAAGAATTGATCTCTATTTTAGGAAATTGCAATATTTCTTTAGAGAAATTCCTAGACATAGATAATCTAGATTGCCGATGGCAGAGAGAATTTATCGCTTTACCCAGCCAGCAAGGGACTAAGGGCAAAGCAGCTATACCTATATTATCTGACAAAATACTAGACGAGACAATAGATATAAACTCCCTTTCTCTAAATCTTTGGCAAGTTGAGGGTTGGCGTTTGCGCGTCCCTGAAGCCATAAAATTTCTCCAACTATTACCTCTTAGTTCTTGGCAGCAAACAAGAGATACTTATATAGGAGAAGATTTACGTTTTTGGACTCACGTCTACCGTTGGAGTATAGATTTATTATCTAGAGGTAAGTTGTTACCTGGAATATTCAAAAAAGACCAAATAGTAAAAAGTTGTTGGCAACCTTTACTAGATAGTACTGTCGATCGAACTCGTTTGGCTAAATTTATTCAGTTAATGCCTCCTGTTTGTCGCGCTTACGATCGACAAATAAATAAAGAAATTAAATTAGCAGAAAGCCAAGAAATATTACTAGATTTTTTGCGGAATATTCTCGACGTTCAATTACGCAATTATATCGAAGAAAGTACTATTAATGGTAAAACGGGTACTGTTATATCTTGGTTGCGATCGCTGACTGGGAAATCTGCTATTTTTGAGTCCGAACCCAAAAATATTAAAGGCTTACAAACAGCTCTCGATCGCTGGACTTTACCTGTTAGAGACTATCTCGTTAGTTCTAGTAAGCGTCAGTTAGCTCCCAATTTATTTAATACTTGTTTTTCTTTGGTTCCACCTACTCCCGAGGGAATAAGATCTGGAGATATTGATTGGGAATTAAAATACAATTTACAAGCAATAGACGACTCCAATTTTTTAGTCAGCGCTGACACTATTTGGCAGCATCCAGTCGAACGGTTACTCATAAACAATCGCTCGATCGAAAAACCCCAAGAAACTTTACTTAAAGGATTGGGACTAGCTTCTCATTTATACGAACCAATAGCAGAAAGTTTGCAACAAAGTCAGCCTAGTGAATGTCAGCTCAACCCCATTCAAGTATATGAATTTATTAGATCGATCGCCTGGCAATTACAAGATAGCGGACTGGGGGTAATTTTACCTCCTGGCTTAGCGTCAGGAGAAGGAGAAAAACGCCTCGGAATAAAAATTAAAGCAGAAGTAGAACAAAAAAAAGGCAGTCGTTTAGGACTGCAAAGTTTACTCGACTACAAACTAGAAATAGCAATTGGAGACCAAAAAATCTCTAAAAAAGAATTTGAATTATTATTAGCACAACGATCTCCTTTAGTAGAAGTAAATGGGGAATGGATTGCCTTACAACCTGCTGACGTCCGCGCAGCACAAGCAGTTTTAGAGCAATCTAACCAGGAAATTAACTTGTCAGTTGAAGATGCTTTGCGTTTGAGTACTGGAGACACTAAAACTATTGCTAAATTGCCAGTAATTGGTTTTGAAGCTTCTGGTATCTTACAAGAATTAATTAATAATTTGACTAATAACCAGTCGATCGAACCACTAGAAACCCCCAAAGAATTTCGCGGTCAATTGCGACCCTATCAAGTTAGAGGCGTAAGTTGGCTAGCATTTTTAGAACGCTGGGGTTTAGGTGCTTGTTTGGCAGACGATATGGGGTTGGGAAAAACTATTCAGTTAATTGCTTTTATTTTACATTTAAAAGAACAGGAAATATTAGAACAACCAACCCTCTTAGTTTGCCCTACTTCTGTACTAAATAACTGGGAAAGAGAAGTAAGGAAATTTGCTCCCAGTCTCTCGACACTAATTCATCACGGAGACAAGCGCAGCAAAGGGAAAACATTTGCCAAACAAGTTAAGAAGAAGGATTTAGTAATTACTAGTTATTCTCTAGTATATCGAGACGAAAAAAGTCTCGAAGAAGTAGAATGGCAAGGAGTAGTATTAGATGAAGCACAAAATATCAAAAACGATCGGGCGAAACAGTCTCAAGCAGTAAGAAAATTACCAGCCGGATTTCGCATAGCACTGACAGGAACTCCAGTAGAAAATAGATTGTCAGAATTGTGGTCAATTTTAGATTTTCTCAATCCAGACTTTTTGGGGAATAAACAATTTTTTCAAAGAAGATTTGCCATTCCAGTTGAAAAGTATGGGGATAGGAAATCATTACAAATATTGCGATCGCTAGTTCAACCTTTTATTCTCCGACGACTGAAAACCGATAAAACCATTATTCAAGATTTGCCAGAAAAACAAGAAATGAATGTATTTTGCGGTCTGTCAGCAGAACAAGGGCAAATCTATCAAAAATTGGTGGACGATTCTCTGAAAAAAATAGACGAAGCAGAAGGGATTCAACGCCACGGATTGATTCTGACTTTATTATTGAAGCTAAAACAAGTTTGCAATCATCCAGCGCAATATTTGAAACAAAAAAGAATAGATAAAAGCGAGCGTTCGGGTAAATTACTTCGTTTGGAAGAAATGTTAGAAGAGGTAGTAGAAGAAGGCGATCGCGCTTTAATTTTCACTCAATTTTCCGAGTGGGGGAAACTCCTCAAACCCTACTTAGAACAAAAAATAGGTGGGGAAGTACTGTTTTTATACGGTGCAACTCGCCGCAAACAAAGACAAGAGACGATCGATCGCTTCCAAAACGATCCCAATGGTCCCCGCATATTTATTCTCTCATTAAAAGCAGGGGGTACGGGTTTAAATCTCACTAGAGCAAATCACGTCTTTCACGTCGATCGCTGGTGGAACCCTGCAGTAGAAAATCAAGCCACCGATCGGGTTTTTCGCATCGGTCAAAAACGTAACGTTCAGGTACATAAATTTGTTTGCACCGGAACCTTAGAAGAAAAAATAAACGAAATTATTGAAAGTAAAAAACAACTAGCCGAACAAACAGTAGATGCTGGGGAACAGTGGCTAACCCAATTAGATACCGACCAATTACGCAACCTATTGTTGTTAGAGCGAGATTCTATAATAGACGAGGAAAATAGCTAAATTACTTGCCGCCGCCTATTAAAGCAAAAATGTCTTACTTTATACCAATTCTATTTAATACTTTTACATATAGCAATATTTAAAAAAAACGTATTACTTATCTACCCGCAGTGGGGGATGAGGTTTGAGGTCATTGGGTGAAGGTATTGGAAAAAAAGATCGAGAAGTAGATCTAATAATCTATCGATCTATTATATTAATAATTAAGAGATAATTAAAAAAAGTATCTCGCGAGTATATTGTCCTAGGATGCAACTTTTAAAATTAAAGAAATTCTCTAGGAATTTGACTATTTATTTGAAAACAAATCTTTTATCTGACTTAATCCCATGAAAAAAACGATTCCTACTCCGATGAAAATGTTAGAAGAAATATCTCAGATGCAATTTTCAGGCAGTCTGGTAATTTCAGATATCAACGATAAGTCTGTTGGTTGGAAGCTATATTTAAATGACGACAAAATACAATATGCAACAAGTACTGTAGGTAAAAAAGAAAGGTTAGTTTGTCTGTTAAAAACCCTAATACCTCCAAACTTAAGCGTACCAGAATTTATTTCAGAAGAATTTGAATACGACGACTTATATGCTTGGCTATATCAGCAGGACTTGAGACCCTCAGAGTTACAGAAAATTATTGTTTTGCTGACTATGGAAGCCTTCGTTCAGGTGATTAGTTTTGAAGAAGTAGCTGTGGAAATAATAGACAAGCGCATTTTATCTAAACCTGTTATTAATCTCGATTGGCGAGAATTGAGCAAAAAAATGGAGAAATCAATTGGCGATCGGCAAAGATTTCGCTTGTACGGTTTGTCTTTTTTTAATCGACTCTATTTAGAAAATAAGGACATGCATTTATTTTATAGAGTCTGGAAGAAATTACACAATATCAATCCATTTTCAGAGTTTGTTAAAAATCAGAAAATGTCCTTCTGGATCGAAATATTGTCTAAAAAAGTATGCTTGTATGAGTTGTCAGTAATGACGGGAGTCAAGCCTTTGAATATAATTAAGTACTTACAGCCTTTTTTTCAAGCAAAATTAATTCAAATACTGCCATTTAAAGAAGAGTCAAAACAAACATCAATAGAACCAGGATATCGACCCGTAGTTGCTTGTATTGATGATAACAAAACAGTTCAGATACAAGTAAAGAAAACTCTAGAATCAGTAGGTTATGAAGTCGTTAGCATCACAGATCCCTGTACCAGCTTAATTGCTCTAGCACGTCAAAGACCAGCACTAATTCTGATGGATATAAATATGCCAGAATTAGACGGCTACGAACTGTGTACAATTCTCAATCGTTCCAGTAAATTACGAAATGTACCTATAGTAATGCTCACCGGACGAGAAGGAATAGTCGATCGCATTAAAGCCAGATTACATAGGGCTACTCATTACTTAACAAAACCCGTCAAACCCAATGAATTAATCGAGACGGTCAATAACTTAGCCTGCTGTACGGCATAAACTTTCCACAGCATAGTCGAAAGGCGGTTTGCTGGAAGTAAGAAAATAATTTCTTTTCAATAGCAACTGATAAATTTTTAACAATATGACGGGAGCGAAATTGAATTTTTGTTTTAGTTATTTTGTTATTTAAATCAAAGCAAATATATCAATATCATTCCTGTTATTATATTGATGTTATTCTTAGTAAAAAAAACTCATGAAAACTATACTCGTTGTTGATGACGTTCGGGCAGAACTGCTAATGATATCTGCACTTTTAGCTAATGCAGGCTTTAACGTAGCAAAAGCAGAAACAGCAGAACAAGCATGGAAGTGGTT